>JANOGP010000303.1:0-44432 GCA_031406075.1 Betaproteobacteria bacterium | reverse complement strand
TACAAGGATCGCGATGCACGTTGAAGCCATGAAGCAGGCCGCCGTCGAAGCGCTCGAGGAAATCAAGGCAACCGATATCACGGTGCTGGATGTAAGGAAGATGACCTCGCTGTTCGACTACATGATCGTCGCCAGCGCGGGATCGACCCGACAGACCAAGGCACTGGCGAACAACGTGCAGGAAAAGCTCAGGCAGATCGGCGGGCGCGTTCTCGGAGTCGAGGGCGAGCAGACGGGCGAGTGGGTGCTGGTGGACCTCGGCGAAATCATCGTCCACGTGATGCAGCCGGCGGTGCGCGCCTACTACAACCTCGAACAGCTATGGGGCGGAACACCGCCCTCCCCGCACCCGACCAATTGGCGCAACGCACCCGGAGCCGAACCGTCACGCGCTCTGTGAACGACGGGACGCGGCCCGCTTTGTGAAGCTGCACGTCATCACCGTAGGGCATAAGCCACCCGATTGGGTGGCTGCGGGATTCGAAGAGTATGCGCGCCGCATGCCGCGATCGGCACGCATCAACCTCACCGAAATCAAGCCCGCTCCCCGTAGCCGCCAGCCCCCCTCCGAAGGCTCGCTGGCCCGGATCCTTGCCGAAGAGAAATCCCGTATTCTTGCAGCCACTCCCTCGGGCTGTGTAAAAATAGCGCTCGACGAGCGCGGAAAACAGCTCTCCACCGCCGAACTGGCCCGCAGGCTGGATGGCTGGATGCAGGGGGCGCGCGATGTGGCGTTCGTGATCGGCAGTGCGGACGGGCTGGATCGGGACCTGAAGGCGGGCGCCGATCTCCTGCTGTCGCTATCGGCAATGACGCTTCCGCACGCGCTCGTGCGCGTGCTGCTGGCCGAACAGCTCTACCGCGCGCTTTCGTTGCTTCAGAACCACCCGTATCACCGCGATTGACGGCGCCGAAACCGGCGCCACCTGTTAACGAGATCTCGAAAACCGCAACCGTGCCGTCGCTGGAAAAACACATCTACCTCGCCTCGCGCAGCGCGCGGCGCCGCGATCTGCTCAAGCAGATGGGCGTGAATTTCGAAATGCTGTTGTTGCGTGAAGGTGCCGGACGGGACGCGGATTTCAACGAGTCCGAGCTTCCGGGGGAAACGCCGCGCGAGTATGTGGTGCGGGTGGCGCGCCTTAAGGCCGAGGCGGGCTGGCTGCGCCTTGAGCAGCGCCGTCTTATGCGCCATCCGGTCCTTGCCGCCGATACGACGGTCGCTCTGGGCGATACCATCCTCGCCAAACCCGCGGACCGCGAGGAAGCGGTTGCCATGCTCAAACAGCTTTCCGGAACGGTTCATCATGTTTATACCGCCCTGGCGGTCAAGCTTTACGACTCACTGCAGGAAGCGCTGTCGGTGACCGAGGTGCGTTTCCGCGAACTCTCGGACGACGAAATCCGGCGTTACGTGGCCACCGGGGAGCCGCTGGACAAGGCCGGCGCCTACGGCATCCAGGGCAAGGCATCGATATTCATCGAGACCATCAATGGGAGCTACACCGGCGTGGTCGGACTGCCAGTATTCGAGACCGCGCGCCTGCTGGGCCACTTCGGCTTCCAGCTACTGTGAACGAAGAAATCCTGATCAACGTCACACCGCAGGAAACGCGCGTTGCGGTAATGCAGCAGGGCGTGGTCCAGGAACTTCACGTCGAGCGCAGTGGCGGTCGCGGGCTGGTCGGCAACATCTACCTCGGCGAAGTGAGCCGGGTGCTGCCGGGGATGCAGTCGGCTTTCATCAAGATCGGACTGGACCGCGCGGCCTTTCTGCACGTCGCCGACATCTGGGGCCACCGCCAGAACCAGGACCAGGCCAAACCGATCGAGCGGATCCTGCACGACGGCCAGAAACTCCTGGTGCAGGTCATCAAGGATCCAATCGGCACAAAGGGCGCCCGGCTCTCCACCCAGGTGAGCATCGCGGGTCGGCTGTTGGTCTATCTGCCACAGGAATCCCACATCGGCATCTCACAGCGCATCGAAGACGAGGCCGAGCGCGCGCTGCTCAGGGAAAAGCTGCAACACCTCATTCCGGCGGACGAACCGGGCGGCTTCATCGTCCGCACTATGGCGGAAACGGCCAGCGAGAAAGAACTCGGTACCGATATTGAATATCTGGGCAAACTCTGGTCCGGCATCAAGGAGAAGGCCGCCACCGCCACCGCTCCAGCGCCGCTATATCAGGACCTGACGCTGAACCTCAGGGTGCTGCGCGACTTCGTGAACGACCAGTGCGACCGTGTCCTGGTGGATTCGCGCGAAACCTTCCAGCGCATGCAGGCTTTCGCCAACGACTACACGCTCTCCTTTGCCGACCGCATCGAGCACTATTCCGGTGACCGGCCACTGTTCGATCTGTACAGCGTCGAAGATGAAATCGAGCGGGCGTTGTCCCGCCGCGTGCCGCTCAAGTCCGGCGGCTACCTCATCATGGACCAGACCGAGGCGCTGACCACCATCGACGTCAATACCGGCGGTTTCGTCGGCGGCCGCACCTTTGACGACACCATTTTCAAGACCAACCTTGAAGCCGCACAGGTGATCGCGCGCCAGCTCAGGCTGCGCAACCTGGGCGGAATCATCATTCTCGATTTCATCGACATGGACAACGAGGTGCATCGCGACGCCGTGCTCTCCGAATTCAAGAAGGCACTCGCGGTCGACCGTACTCGCATGACCGTGAACGGCTTCACCCAGCTCGGCCTGGTGGAGATGACCCGCAAGCGCACCCGCGAAAGCCTCGCCCATATCCTTTGCGAGCCCTGCCCGACCTGCCAGGGACGCGGCGAAGTGAAAACCGCGCAGACGATCTGCTACGAAATTCTGCGGGAGCTGTTGCGCGAGGCGCGTCAGTTCGACGCTCGCGAGTTCCGCATCCTCGCCTCGCAGATGGTTATAGACATGTTCCTCGATGAGGAATCGCAGAGCCTCGCGATGCTCGAGGAATTCATCGGCAAGCCGATTTCTCTTCAGGTCGAGACGATCTACATGCAGGAACAGTACGACATCGTACTGATGTAGGGCAAGAACAAAAAATCGATTATTTCAACACGAAGGCACTCAGTTCAGTACCCCTTTGAGGGGTGCGAAGGATTTTTTTTGATACCCCCTCGAGGGGCACACGAAGGAAGAACAAACCCGATAGCGTTCAACATAAGTGAACGCAAAGGAAATCCGGGGCCCTGCAGCCCGTCAATCCACCGTCAGCCCGGCAGCCTTGAGCCGTTGCCTGAGGCGCCCCACTTCCTCGATCAAATCAACCACCAGGGCAGCGAGTTCCTGGTTGGCGTCGAAATCGCGTTCCAGCGCCGCAAGCCGGCGCGCGCGCGCAAGGTCGGCACTGACGAAGCGCCACTCGACAGCTTTCAACGAAACGCTGCCCAGAAGCCCGGCTTCTACCCGCTCCACGATCCACTGCGGCTCGACCGCGCAGGCACGCGCCAGATCTTCAAGGGACAGCGCGACTTCGTCCAGAACAAAGCCGGCCAGAATGTCATCTTGCGCCATGGCTCACACCCCCAATTTCTGACGCGGATTGAACGCGAGATCCCGCGCCATGCTTTGGTAAATTTGACGCGCCTTGTCCGTGTCGGCGGGCGGCAGCACCACTTCCAGCACCAAGTACAGCTCCCCCGCGGGATTTCCAGGAATGCCGCGCCCTTTCAGGCGTAGCTTGCGGCCCGCTTGAGAGCCGGCGGGCACTTTTACCTGCACATTGCCCGATGGTGTGGGCACTTCGACTGTTGCGCCAAGAGCAGCTTCCCACGGGGCCACCGGGACAGTCTGGTACACGTCCCGCCCTTCGACGCGATAGCGGGAATCGGGACTGAATTGCACTTCCAGATACAAGTCGCCCGCCGGACCGCCACCCATGCCGGGGCTGCCTTGTCCGGCAAGACGAATGTGCTGGCCCTCTTTCACACCCTTGGGCACTTGCACATTCAGATTGCGCTTCTCGGTCACGACACGCCCTGACGCGTCCAGCTTTGCCGCACGCAGCGCGATCGTCCGCGTCGCCCCGTGATAGGCGTCCGCGAGATCAATCAGGATCCTGGCGTGATGATCCCCGCCTCGCATCTGATAATCTCGGGTGCCACTGTCACGGCCGGCGCGGCCGAAGAGGCTTGCAAAGAAGTCGCTGAAATCCGCCGCCTGCCCGCCGTGAGCGCCATCGCCGGAAAATTCGAACCCTGCGTCCCAACCAGGCGGCGGCTGAAAATCCTGTCCCGTCTGCCAGCGGCTGCCCAGTTGGTCATAGGCCGCCCGCTTTTCAGGATCGGAAAGCACCGCGTTAGCCTCGTTGACTTCCTTCATGCGCTTTTCTGCATCCGGTTCCTTGCTGACATCCGGATGGTATTTGCGGGCCAGTTTGCGGTAGGCCTTCTTGATTTCATCCGCCGGCGCGGTCTTCTCAACACCGAGGACCTGGTAGTAATCCTTGAATTCCACTTGGTCGCTTCCCGAAGATTGTCGCGCTTTCGAAACCCGTCTCCGACTTTTCGGAGGGTTAAATGAGGGCGGACCCCGATATTTCCCGGCTCACTACGGCAAGGAACCCTTCTCGAAGATCTTGACACCGGACGGATAGACCATCCAGGGAACGCCGGATCTGGTCCAGACGTGCCTTTCGATCGTGAGCCAAGCGGGTTCATCGAACGTCCCGCCCGGAACTGTGCGCCCGCCGGGTGACTGTTCCGAAGTCAATGCCACCGTGGTGCCGCAGCGCGGGCAGAACTCAAGCCGGACCCAGCGATCGCTTTCTCCGGAACGGTACTCGTAGGTTGAAAGCGGGCCACCGCTGATTTCGAGGTACTCGTCCTTGAAGTGGGCGACCACGGCGAACGCGCTGCCGGTGCGGCGCTGGCAGTCCGTGCAATGACACACCGACACCCGCGCGGGCCTGCCCTTTGCCCGGTAGCGAACCGAACCGCAGAGACAGCCTCCTTCGTGGATCTGCGACATCGTCGCGCCTCTTCGGCCGGCAAAGTGGGTTCGTAAGTGCCGGCACGGAGCCTGCCGTCGCGTGGGCAATTCGCCACGATCGACTCTCGTCAGGCCACTTTCGCCACTTTCGCGGTAGCCGGCTCGCGCGTCAGCACGTTGCGGATCTGGGTGAGTTCCTCGACCTGTTTGCCGAGCTGCAATTGCAACTGCTCTAGCTGGCGCACGCGTTCCTGGAGTGTGTTGACGTCCCCGACGATCTTGCGCAGGTTTTCGACGCGCCGCTCCAGCAGTTTCTGGTGCTCCCTGAGCTGCATCGACAGCGGCAGAAGCGCCGATCTGATCCAGGAATCCAACTCCACCCGCAGTGCGCGGAACAGGTCCCGCGCGTGCGCAACCAGTCCATTGTAGAAACGGCGCACGAGGAAATGTTTCTCGGTCATGACATTGACCGGATCCCTGCAGAAGCGCTCGGTGCTTTGCTGCAGCGAGTGCATGCGCAGGATGTGACGCTCCAGATTAAGGGGCGGCGGGGTCATCTTGGGAAAGCCATACATCTTGTGGAATTCGGCGTACACCCCCTCTACGTAGTTGCGGGTTTCGCCGGCAAAGTTGAGAATCTTTTCTGCCTGGCGCGAGAAAGTATCGAACAGGGCCTGCATGCTGCGCATCAAGCCCGCGGTGGTCCAGCTGCCTTCGATCGACTGCTGGCTCCTGTGCATGATGTCGTCCAGGCGCTCGTCGGACAGGGTGTCCAGCAGCACCTGACCCTGCTTGAGCACGGTGCCGTAGGAAAGCTTGAAGCTCTCCATGTGGTGAAGGTATTTGGCCCTGTCCGTCTCCAGTTTGGCGAGCAGTACCTTGGCCAGATCGCGGTTCTTGCCGGAGAGCCTGGACATTTCCTGCAGTTCGTTCTTGGCGCTGCCAAGTTGCGCCGTAACCGATTGCAGCGACGTTTCCACCATGCCGCCGATTTCCCTCGATACCGCGGCGCGCAGGATCTGCTGCTTCGACGGGATGATCTCTTCGGCCAGCAGGCGCTCGAGATCGCCGATGCGGCTTCTCCGCAGCAGTTCTTCGTCATCGCGGATGCGCGCAATCAGGCCCTTCTGTGCGGACAGCGCAATGACATGGTCGCGCGGGAGTTCGAGTATCTTCGCGGTTTCCTCGAGCTGCCTCTCGATTCCCACTTCGATCTGATCGTCGCTCTTGAGGTCGTCCCACATGAGGTCGATCTTGTTGAGAACGGCGATGCGGCGGGTGACATAGCTCTGCACGTACTTCTGCCAGACGTCCAGATCGGACTTGGTCACCCCGGTGTCCATCGCCAGCAGGAACAGCACCGCGTGCGCGCTGGGGATCATCGAAAGCGTCAGTTCCGGCTCGGTGCCGAGCGCGTTCAGGCCCGGCGTATCGAGGATCACCAGGCCCTTCTTGAGCAGCGGATGCGGATAGTTGACGAGAGCATGGCGCCAGCAAGGGATTTCCACCCTGCCGCCGTACTTCACCACCACCGTGGTGGTCACGAAGTCCGATTCATCGAGCAGGCCCAGCGCCCCGGCTTCCTCGACCGTTACCGACTTGACCTGGGCAAGGCTCGACATTGCCTTGGTCATTTCCTCTCGGGAACTCAGGTTGAGCTTGATCTTCACCCATTCGACCGTCTGGTGCTTGAGCGCGGCAATACTCTCGTCGCTCTTGCGCGATTCGATCGGCAACAGCTTGATGTACGGTTCCTCGGTGGCGTCGTAGAAGATTTCGGTCGGGCACATGGTGGTGCGCCCGATATCCGACGGCAACAGCCGCTGCTTGAAATCGGAAAAGAACATGGCATTGATCAGCTCGGTTTTGCCGCGCGAAAACTCGGCCAGGAAAGCGAGGATCATGCGGTCGTTGCGCAGGCTCTCGGCCAGATCGTAGATGCGCAGGCTGCGCTGAATATCGGCGTGGCCGTGGTTTTCGAGCCAGGACTGGTAAGCCTCGATGCAGGCCCGCAGTTCGTCGCGCCATTGCTGGTACTGCGTTACCTGGTCCTCTAGGTCGCTGATCATCATTGCAGGAGTTCTTTCAATCGAACCAGCAAGGTCTGCCCCGGGTTCGAGATCTCGATGGTCTTGGTACGCCCGCGGCTGCCACGCGTAATGATAACCTGCCCGCCCCGCAGATCAAACTTTTTCTTAAGGAAATCAAGGAGCAGCGTGTTAGCTCGATCCTCGATTGCGGGTGCCGCGACGCGTATTTTCGGATACCCGCCGTGGAATCCGGCGAACCCGGTACGGCTGGCGTTGGGCTGAACCCGGAGAACCAGCGACAGCAAGTCCCGATCGGCGTCGTAGCGGTACCAGAATTCGGCCAAGTGTCACAGCATCCGGCTGAACGTGAGTATCAGCGGAACAACCGGCCACATCAGCAATAACTGGCACAACACCAATACGAACAACGGCGACAGATCCACCCTGCCGATAGGAGGAATGCGGCGCTGGATCGGCCGGAGGTAAAGGCGAGTCAGGCTTACCAGCACACTCATTGCAGGACTATGCGGATTCACCCATGACAGGATGGCCTGCGCGATGACCGCCACCATGAGAATGTACAAGAAGCGCTTTATCAGGTTAACGACGGCCAGCAGAATCAATCCCGTGACCGCCGTGCCGACGGCGGGCCCCATTTCGAGGCCGCTCATGGCCCTGATTAACACGATCAAAAGAACTTCGACCGCCCACGCCAGCAGCAGCGTGGACATATCGTAACCCCACAACCCGGGAATGACGCGGCGCGCCGGCCTCACCAAGAAATCGGTCAGCGCCGCGAGAAATTGCGACAACGGATTGCGCGCCGGCGCGCGCACAGCCTGCAGGTAGAAGCGCAGCAAAAGCGCGAGTGCGAATAACCCCAGAAAGGTCTCAAGGAGGAATATCAATGCCTGGTTCATCTATGCGGGCCCTGTCTTCCAGCAGGCTGTTGAAAAACTTGATGGCCGAACCAATTCTTAACACCAAGACACAAAGGCACCAAGAAAGACTGACAAAGTTTCCAGGTTCCCATTTGCATTCCTTGGTGTCTTGGCGCCTTGGTGGTTAATTTTTCGGTTTTTCTCTCTGTACTCTCGGCAGTCTCTGGCAATTTCGACAACCTGCTAGGTCTTGCCGAATTCATCGCCAAGTTCGCCCGAACGCCGGGCCGCCGCGCGCACCGCGTCCACCACGCGGCCCTTCAGTTCGCAGGACTCCATGACCTGGAGCGCTCGTTCGGTCGTGCCGCCCTTCGAAGTGACTCTCGCGCGCAGCGCCGCCGGCGGCTCGGTGCTGCCGGCCGCAAGTTTCGCCGCACCCACGAACGTCTCCACAGCCAGGCGGCGCGCCTGCTCCTCGCTGAAGCCGAGCTCCTGTGCAGCCTGTTGCAACGCCTCGATGAAATAGAACACGTAGGCGGGGCCGCTGCCCGACACCGCGGTTACGCCGTCCATGCGTTCCTCCATATCCAGCCAGATGACTGTGCCGACTGCACCCAGGACACGCTCTGCGGCTTTTCTGTCGGCCTGAGTGGCCTTCTGTGCCGCATACAAACCGGTGATGCCGGCGCGCAGAAGCGCCGGGGTATTGGGCATCGCCCGAACGATGCGGCCATGACCGCCAAGCCAGCGTGACAGGTCGGCAGTGCGTATGCCGGCCGCGATGCTCACTACCAGCTGTCCGTGCAGATGCGGGCACAACCATTTCGCCACGTCGCGCAGGTGCTGCGGCTTGACTGCAAGCAGAACGACATCCTCCACGACTCCGGCTTCGTCGAGTCCCGCCTGAGTCGCCACACCGTACGCCTGCCCCATACGATTGCGCGCGTCCTCGGACACCTCGACGACGCGAATGTCGCCGGGCGCGAGCCCTTGTTTGAGCAGCCCGCCGATCAGTGCGGTGGCCATGTTGCCGCCACCAATGAAAAGAATGCGCATATTGGAATGCTGGATTTCGTCTGGATAGTGGTCAGGTGGGCGATCGCATTGCCATGCGCGCGCCGCACCGTTTGGGCGGCACCGTCACCCCAGCCAGTATATAGGCGGCGGCTATCCGGCGCCGGCACCGCGTTCGCCGAAGATAGCGCGGCCGACCCGGACCAGGGTTGCGCCCTCGGCAATCGCCGCCTCGAGGTCGTCGGACATGCCCATGGACAGCGTATCGAGCGCGACCCCCCGACGCAGAAGATCGTCCCGGATCTCGCGCAAACTGCGGAAGCGGCTGCGCTGCAACTTCGTGTCGGTCGTCGGTTCGGGGATCGCCATCAGGCCGCGCAGTCGCAGGCGGGGCAGCCGCATGATCGCCTGCGCGAGGCCGAAGACGGCATCCGGCGCCACGCCGCTCTTGCTCGCTTCGCCACTTACGTTCACCTGGATGCAGACCTGCAGCGGCGGTTTATCGCCGGGGCGCGACGCCGACAGGCGCTCGGCGATCTTCGCGCGGTCAATGCCGTGGACCCAGTCGAAGTTCTCCGCGATTGCCCTGGTCTTGTTGCTCTGGATCGGACCTATGTAGTGCCACTCCAGAGGGCGGAGCAGGGGCCCCTCCGGGGATGGAGCACCGGAACGCGGAGCCTCGGGACGTGCGACCGAGGAGGTGCTCCCACTCGCCAGCTGCACGGCCTGGCGAAATGCCCCGTCTACGTCTCGCTGGCGCACCCCGTCGGAGGGGCGCGCGTCGCCAGGAGATTCAGAATTCCCTTCATGCGGTGATGCGACGTGCCACTCCAGAGGGCGGAGCAGGGGCCCTTCCGGGGATGCGACGTGCCGCTTCACGGATAGGAGGGAAATTGCGGCGATTTTCTCGATCCCTTCCTGCGCATAATTCTCGCCGAAGGCGGTCTGCCCGGCGGCGCAGGCTTCGGCGATTGCCTGGGGCGGAAACGTCTTGCTGACCGCAACCAGGGCGATCTCCCCGGGAGCGCGCCCGGCGGCCCCGGCTGCCGCGGAAATGCGTGTTTTAACTGCTTGCAAGCGGGATGCTATTGTTGTCATAATCCTCTTGCAGATTTCAATGTAAGCACCGAATGCAACAAGCCTTTTTGATCCGCGGCGTGGCCTCCTGCACGCTCTTCGCACCCCCATCTCGCCTTTGTCGGGGAATTATAAATGGACATCTCTGAGCTCCTCGCTTTCGTCGTCAAGAACAAGGCTTCCGACCTGCATCTGTCGGCCGGGCTTCCGCCCATGATCCGCGTCCACGGCGACGTGCGGCGCATCAACCTGCCCCCGATGGAGCACAAGGACGTGCACGCGATGATCTACGACATCATGAACGACGGTCAGCGCAAGTTCTACGAAGAAAATCTGGAGTGCGACTTCTCGTTCGCCATCCCTAATCTGGCGCGCTTCCGCGTCAACGCCTTCGTGCAGAACCGCGGCGCCGGCGCGGTGATGCGGACCATTCCATCCAAGGTGCTCAACCTGGAGGAGTTGAAGGCGCCCAACATCTTCAAGGAGATCGCGAAGTATCCGCGTGGCGTGGTGCTGGTGACCGGCCCCACCGGATCGGGCAAGTCCACCACGCTCGCGGCGATGGTCAACGACATCAACGAAAATGAGTTCGGCCACATCCAGACCGTCGAAGACCCGATCGAGTTCGTGCACGAAAGCAAGAAATGCCTGATCAACCAGCGCGAAGTCGGGCCGCACACGCTGTCGTTCAACAATGCGCTGCGAAGCGCGCTGCGCGAGGACCCGGACATCATTCTGGTGGGCGAGCTGCGCGACCTGGAAACCATCCGGCTGGCGCTGACCGCGGCTGAAACCGGCCATCTGGTGTTCGGCACGCTTCACACCAGCTCGGCAGCAAAGACCATCGACCGGGTCATCGACGTATTCCCGGCAGCGGAAAAGGAAATGGTGCGGGCGATGCTTTCGGAGTCGCTGCGCGCGGTAATCTCGCAAACGCTGTGCAAGACCAAGGACGGAAGCGGTCGCGTGGCTGCGCACGAAATCATGATCGGCACTCCCGCAATCCGCAACCTTATCCGCGAAGCCAAGGTGGCGCAGATGTATTCGGCGATACAGACCGGACAGGCTCTGGGCATGCAGACGCTCGACCAGAACCTCGGGGAAATGGTAAAGAAAAACCTCATCGCGAAAGAAGAGGCCCGCGCCAAAGCGGCCAATAAGGACACGTTCCTCTGATCGCATTGTGCGGCGACTCTAAATATCCAGTCAGGAGCATTCGATGGAAAAAGACCAGGCCGTCAAATTCATACATGAACTGCTGAGGGGGATGGTAGCGAGAAAGGCATCGGACCTTTTTATCACCGCCGGTTTCCCTCCCGCGTTCAAAGTCGACGGCAAGATGACGCCGGTGTCGAACCAGAGCCTGACCCCGCAGCACACCCAGGAGCTGGCCCGCTCGCTGATGAACGACAGACAGGCACAAGAGTTCGAGGGCACCAAAGAATGCAATTTCGCGATCAACCCGCCCGGGATCGGGCGCTTTCGCGTGAACGCTTTCGTGCAGCAGCAGCGGGTGGGTATCGTTTTGCGGACCATCACCACCACGATCCCCAAATTCGAGGAGCTCGGCCTGCCCCCGGTTCTGAAGGACGTGGCGATGACCAAGCGCGGCCTGGTGATCTTCGTCGGCGGCACAGGTTCGGGCAAGTCCACGTCGCTTGCCGCGATGATCGGTTATCGCAACGAGAACAGCTACGGCCATATCATCACCATCGAAGACCCGATCGAGTACGTGCACGGCCACAAGAACTGCCTGATCACCCAGCGTGAAGTCGGCGTCGACACGGACACCTGGGAAACGGCGCTGAAGAACACTCTGCGGCAGGCGCCGGACGTGATCCTGATCGGCGAGGTGCGCGAGCGCGAGACCATGGAGCACGCCATCGCCTTCGCCGAGACCGGCCACCTTTGTCTGTGCACGCTGCACGCCAATAGCGCCAACCAGGCACTGGACCGCATCATCAACTTCTTCCCGGAGGAACGCCGCGCCCAGTTGCTGATGGACCTGTCGCTGAACCTCAAGGGGCTGATCTCGCAGCGGTTGATTCCGCTCAGGGACACCAAAGGCCGCGCCGCGGCGGTCGAGATCCTGCTCAACTCGCCGCTGATTTCCGACCTGATCTTCAAGGGCGAAGTGCACGAGATCAAGGAGATCATGAAGAAGTCGAGGGAAATGGGCATGCAGACCTTCGACCAGGCGCTGTTCGAACTCTATGAGAACGGAAAGATCAGCTACGAGGACGCAATGCGCAATGCCGACTCGATGAACGAACTGCGGCTGCAGATCAAGCTGCACGGCAAGGAAGCGCAGGATCGCGACCACACCACCGGGGTGGATCATCTGAACATAGTGTAAGGATGAAGTAGGAAGGATGAAGGCGGAAGGAAGGGAAAAACCTGCCCAAAAGACCTGATGGTATTCAATGCCGCCCGCTTTTATTTCACTTCATCCTTCATCCCTCATCCTTCATCCTTGTCCTTCGCATCGCGCCCGAGACCATACGAAATTCGTACAGCCGGCACTCCAGCGGTCCGTTGTAAAGCGGCGTGCGCTTCGACGGCGACAGCCCGATCAGCTTGGGCAAGCGCAGGTCGGAGGTGAACAGATAAGCGCGCCAGCCGGCAAACTTCTTTTTGAGCAAGTTCCCCAGTTCCGGATAGAACGCGGCAAGTTTCTCCTGCTCGCCCAGGCGAACCCCGTAAGGCGGATTGGCCACCAGCACGCCTTCGGCGGCTGGTGCCGCGATTTCCAGCACGTTGGCCTGCTTGAGGATGACCGCATCGGCAAGTCCTGCTGCGGCCAGGTTCTCGCGCGCAAGTTTGAGCGCGTCTCCGAACAGATCGCTGCCGAAGATCGGCGCAGGGACATCATTCCTGATACGCGCGTCGGCTTCGTTCCTGATACGGACCCACTGCGCACCATCGAAATTGCGCAGTTTTTCAAAAGCGAATCCGCGATTGCGTCCGGCCGGAATCCCGCGCGCGATCTGCGCCGCCTCGATCAGCAGCGTGCCGCTGCCACACATCGGATCGAGCAGCGGCATGCCCGGCGTCCAGCCGGCGAGCTTCAGAATTCCGGAGGCGAGGTTTTCGCGCAGCGGCGCCTCGCCCGCCATCTGCCTCGAACCGCGCTTGAACAAAGGCTCGCCCGAGGTATCGAGATAAATCGTGAACCGCTCCGCGTCGAGAAAAGCGTGGATGCGTACATCGGGCTGCGCGGTGTCGACGCTGGGACGGTTGCCCGTTTGCGCGCGGAACTTGTCGCAGGCCGCGTCCTTGATCCGCAGCGTGATGAATTCCAGGCTCCTGAGCGGGCTCGCGACCGCCGCGACATTCACCCGGATTCTGAGCGCCGGATCGAAAAGGCGCTGCCAATCGAGAGCGTAAACGCCGCGGTAGACGTCTTCCTCGTCGCGGTAGCGCCCGGAGCCGATCTCCCACAGCACCCGGCTGGCGATGCGGCTGTGCAGATTCGCGCCATACGCAATTGGCAGCGTTCCGGCGAAGCCCACTCCGCCTTCCACTGGCCCCACATCCACGGCGCCCAGCTCGCCGAACTCGGCGGCCAGCAGCGCCTCGAGCCCACGGGGACAAGGGGCGAAGAATCGTTCTTGATTCAAAGAGAATTACCCAGTCAAAAATTTCACCGCAAAGATTATTTTCAATACCCCCTTGAGGGGTACGCAAAGAACGCAAAGAAAAGCAGAAAAATAGACGGGGAAAACTGCAAATTGCGGCACCCGCTTTCGTCGCATGTATCGGCTACCCAGGTATCGAACCTTATGAACCGTATTTTTACGTTGCCCGGGTTTCCTTTGCGTTCTTCGCGTACCCCTCAAGGGGGTATTGAAAATAATCTTTGCGGTGAAGATTTCGAGTTCTAGAGGCCGAGAAAGACTTCGAATTCGATGCGCTTCCAGGGATTGCGATGTTTGGTCAGGCGCACAATGCGCGCCTGCAGCCGGTTACCGCGGTCGAGTTGGCGCGCCACTGCTTCATTCTCCCTGTGCGGCACATAGCCTAGCTTGTGGCCGTTCCACTCAACTCTCACCGCCAGGGGGTCATGCGGGTTGTCCGCTTCCCTGATCAACGTAAGCTCATCGCCGATCTTCATCTGCACCCAGAGTTCCTTGCCCTGGTAGTACTGAAAGCCTGCAAGCGGCGAGTTCTGCACCAGGATACGCGCAGTGACTTGCGCCCCCTGCAGCGAGCACGCGGACCATAAGACCACGATCACAAGGCCGCGCGCCATTACTGTCATGGGCGTCAGAACGGCTGCAGTTCCACCAGCAACACGATGCCCACGAGCAGTACCACCGGGAACTCATTGAGCCAGCGGAAGAACACGTGGCCGTGGCGGTTACGGTCGTGCTTGAAGTCGAGCATCAACTTCCCGCAATACACATGGTAGGCGACCAGCACGGCGACCAGCGCCAGCTTGGCAACCAGCCAGCCGCCGTGAAAGCCATAACCCAGCCACAACCACGCGCCCGACAGCAGCGTCAATACCGCCCCAGGCGTCATGATGCCGAAGAACAGCTTGCGCTCCATGATCTTGAAACGTTCGATGCCCGGCCGGTCCTCGCTCATTGCGTGATAGACGAACAGCCGCGGCAGGTAAAACAACCCGGCGAACCAGGTCACCATGAAAATGATGTGAAACGACTTGATCCAGAGCATGGCCCGACCTCAGGAGACTGACCGCCGCCGCGCCGGCACCAGTGCAACACAAAAATCGACTGCTGTGGCCGAATGTAACACCCCGGCAACGGCGTCGACGCCGCCGCAGGGCCTGCGCAGGTCTTTTACCTCAAGAATCGGCTGTTGGCTGGCTGTCATTCTCGAAAAACGATTCTTACCACGGGGAACACGGGGACGAAACGCGGTGCTTTCAACACGCAGGGCGCAAGGAAAGGCGTTTGACTTGAGTGTAGCTCTACGGATATCAACCTCGACGCTCAAGATGTTCCACCTCGCCTTTTTCCGTCAACAATCCTGAACCGAATTGAGGACTTCCCTGTGTTCCCCGTGGTAAAAAAAAGCCAATATCAGGCGCGACAGTGTTGTTCGACAAGTTTCTGCAGCGTCACAAGATTCCCATGGAAAAAATGGCCGGTGCCGGGAAACACCACGACTGGCAGCTGTTGCGGCCGGGCCCAGTCGAGCGCGTCCTTGAGCGGCACCACGTCGTCTTCCTCGCCGTGTACCACCAACGTTCCGGCGGGAACCGCTCCGACCGGGAAGCGGCCGACCGCGGGTGCAACCAATACCAGATGCTTCGGCTCGAGTTGCCTGGCGACCGAGGCGGCGACGAAGCCGCCGAAGGAAAATCCGCCCAGCGCCAGCTCGCCATTGCCAAAGTTGCTGCGCGCATGCTCCGCGAGCGCCAGGAAATCCTCGACTTCGCCGCGGCCCTCGTCGAACACGCCGTCGCTGGCTCCGACGCCGCGAAAATTCAAACGCAGCGCGCAGTATCCCGACGCGACGAACGCTTTTGCCAGTGTCTGCACGACTTTGTTGTCAAGCGTTCCGCCGTGCAGCGGATGCGGATGCGCTACCAGCGCAACTCCGCGGCGCGCGGCCCCGGGATCATTGGCAACGATCTCGATTCGGCCCGCCGGTCCGTGAATGGAATGCCGGCTCTGTGTTGCAGATTTCAAATACGCAGGCGCTCGACGATGCGGCCGTGGACCAGATGCTCGTCGATAATCTCATCGACGTCGCTCTTGTCCACGTAGGTGTACCAGATTTCCTGAGGATAAATTGCGATCACCGGGCCCTCGTCGCAGCGGTCCATGCAGCCTGCCTGGTTCACACGCACCTTGCCCGGGCCCGCGAGCTGCAGCGATTTGACGCGGGCCTTTGCGTAATCGCGCATTTCCTGCGAATGATGGTTGTTGCAGCACGCGGCGCCGGCTTCGCGCTGGTTGCAGCAGAAGAACACGTGATACTTGTAGTGGCTCACCGGAAAGTTTCTGTGTACTAGCCACACATTATATGCTGCGCACGGCCGGATACTTGTGCGCGTTGATTACCATCTTGTCGAGCGCGGCCTCCACCAGGTCGATGTCCAGGACGTCCGCAAGCCGCACCAGGTAAAGCAGAACGTCGGCGATCTCGTGCGCCACTGCAGCGCGCTGCCGCTCCGGCAGCGCGGCGCTCTCGTCAGGGGTCAGCCACTGGAAGTGCTCCATGATTTCGGCGGCCTCGATCGCCACCGACATAGCCAGGTTCTTCGGAACATGGAACTGCTCCCAGTCGCGCGCGGCGGCAAATTGGCGCAAGCGCTCGCGCAGATCGCTCAGCGAATCGGGAGTTGTGTTCATCGTCGGTGCCTTCCCTTGAGCGGCGCGGCGGGTGCGCCACCGGCCCGGCGCGCCAGAAGAATCAGGTAACCAAGCGCGAAAAAGGGCCACAGTGCCGACAGCAGCCGCGTCATGCCGTTGAAACTCACGTAGTGTCCGTGCTGCCATACTTTCAGCGCCGCGGCCAGATAGGGATTCTCGGGGGCGAGGTTAACCACGACCAATCCGAGCACAAGGCAAACCAATGCCGCGCGGATGAGAACGTACCTGGAGGCGCGGGCCAGAAGCAGCCACGCCGCGACTCCGCTCGCGAGCCCAAGCAGCGATCCCGGTGTCAGCCATAGCGACGGATTGCCGGGAATGAACAGAGCCGAGGACGCGATCGTTTTCAGCAACAGGGCCGCGGCTGTCAGCGCGATCAGCGAGACCGCGGCACCGAAAAACGATCGCGCGATCGCAGTGAGCAGAAAGGCCACACCGGCAAAATTGAGCGCGGCAACGGCGGCTTCCAGGTAACGATAGGACTCGGCCGAATAACTCACGCCGACTTCTCCGGGCACCAAGTGGCGCAGATCACCGTTGCCGAACAACCAGATCTCCGCGTTGAGCTGGGTAAACAGCCACAGCGCCAGAACCACGAAACCGTAATCCGTCATCGCGCCGGGTAGAAAATAACGTCCACGCAGCCGGAACAGCTCTCCGGAAAGCAGCCAGCGTTCACCGAACACAAAGGCCACAGCGGCACCGAGCACCGTTCCGCCCGAGTTGGTGAGCAGATCAACGTTGGACGCAATGCGCGATGGCAGATAGCCCTGCGCCAGCTCGATGAGAAAACTGAACAGTGTCCCGGACAGCACGCCGAGTATCGCCGCCGCCCAGCGTGGCGTGCGTCCCATGAACATCAGTGTGAGCAGCAGGCCGAGCGGAAAATAGGCGAGAACGTTGAGGGTGACGTCGGAGAGCGTGACGTAGAAGGGCCAGTCCGCAAGAACGAACGCGGCGGGATCTTCGACCGGCGCGCGCCAGCCGGAGAACGGGTAGAGGCTGGCATACGCCACCAGCAGCAGGTAAGCTACCGTGAGGTAACGCACCAGCGCGGATCTGCGCGAGTAACGGGTTGTAGCAGAGAAAAACGAACCGCTCATGTTCTTGTGTGGAATGCGACTGGCGCAATCAAACGATACCGCAGCCTTTGGAACCTCTGATTGAGATTCTATGACATCTTCAATGGTGACGCCGACGGCATCTGCGCTCTGCATCAACTGCGCCTTGCCGAGCCGCGTGACGCAGAGCTCGTCACCGGAGTCAAGCGCGACATCGAGCTTCTCGCCCGCGTAGAACCGCGGCGCGGAGATGAAATTACGGTACTCGACGTTTCGCTGGATTCGAATCGCGGCCACCTGATCCGCATGCTGGAGGCCGGGGTACGTTGCCGGTATTTCGATCACCATTTCGCCGGCACAGTTCCAAGCGATCCTCTTCTCGAGGCGCACATCGACACGGCACCTTCGGTCTGCACCAGCCTGATCGTCAATCGTTTTCTGTGTGGGGCACACCGGGCGTGGGCAATCGTCGCTGCATTCGGGGACAACCTGCCGGATTCGGCGCTTGCCGCAGCCGCCGATCTGCACATCTCCGCGCGCGATCTCGAATTGCTGCGCGAACTGGGAGAGTGTCTGAACTACAACGCCTACGGAGAATCGGTTGAGGACCTGCATTTTCATCCCGCTGCGCTCTACCGCCGCGTGCATGAGTATGCCGACCCGCTCGTGTTTGCCGCGCGCGCGCCCGAATTCAACGTACTGCGCCGCGCCTGCGCCGGCGACCTCGAGCAGGCGCGCGGGCTGCCGGTATTGCAGCGGGGTAACGGGTGCATTGCGGTCTTCATGCCGGACGAAGCCTGGTGCCGGCGCGTTGCCGGTGCATTCGCCAACGACTTGTCACTGCGTCATCCCGGGCGCGCGGTGGCGTTGCTGGTGCGCCGACAGGGCGGATATCGCGTAAGTCTGCGCGCGCCGCAACTCGCCGCGCAGGGTATCCAGCATCTCGCCCGCCAATTCGACTCCGGCAGCGGCCGGGAACGCGCCGCCGGCATCCAGCTTCTGGCGGAGCAGGACGTCGAACGGCTCCTGGAATTGGTCGAACGAACCTACGCGGCCCAGAACCCGCCACCGCCGATCAGATGAATTCGAGGCGGCGTCCCGCGCCGCTGTCGGGCCCTATTTCGCCTTGATCTCGGTCCAGATGCGGTTGAGCAACCGGCGTTCTTTGGACGACATGTCTTTCAACTGCTCCAGCCGTTTCGCCGATTCCGCGTCCGGGAACACCGCCTTGTCATTCTTGATTGCCGGCTTGATGTAATTCATCGCGTCGGCGTTCGGATTGCCCGACCCGATCATGTTGGTAAGGTCTGCGGAGTTCTTGCCGTCGAGCATGAAATTGATGAACTGGTGCGCCAGGTCCGGCCGCGGCGCGGTCTTCGTAATCACCATCGTATCCAGTGCAAGTACCGCGCCTTCTTTCGGCAGCGCGTTGCGGATGCGGAACTTCTGCTTCGCTTCCTGCGCTCCGAGGTCGGCCTGGAAGATGTCGTTCGAGTATCCGTGCACCGCCCAGAGATTTCCGGTAGAGAGTTCCTTGATGTAACCCTGGGCCATGAACGCCGCCCAATAGGGTTTGGCCTTGATGATGGCGTCCTTGGCCTCCTGCCAGTGCTTGGGATCGCGGTCGTTGACCGAATAACCGAGGTACTTCAGCGCCGCCGCCATCAGCTCGCTCTGGCTGTCGAGAACCGTCACGCGGCCTTTGATCTTCGCGAGGATTTTGGGGTCGAAGATCACCGCCCAGGAATCGACGGAGATGCCCAGCTCCTTCATCTTCTGCTCGTTGTAGCCGATCAGCGTGATCGACATCGCGTACGGTGCCGAATACTTGTTGCCCGGATCGAATTCGGTGTTCAGGTACTGCGGCATGACGTTCTTGAAGTTGGGAATTTTGCTCTTGTCCAGCGGCTGCAGCCAGCCGGCCTTGGCCATGCCGGCGACGTAGTTCGAGGTGGGCACCACGGCGTCGTAACCCTTGGCGCCGGCGGCAAACTTGGCGATCACTTCCTCGTTGTCGCCGTAGTAGTCCTGCACCACCTTGCAATTGCAGGTTTTTTCGAATCGCGCCACAGTTTCGGGCGCGATGTAGTCGTTCCAGTTGTAGAGGTGCAACTCGTCTTTCGCCAGTGCTGGCAGGCTTGCGAGCAGCAGCAGGGACAGTAGCTTCTTCATGGTTGCTTTCTCCGTGGTCAATGAAAACCAGTGCCCGAAACGCCAAGGGTAAGAAATGCGCGCCCGAGAGTCCAGAGGCAATCCACCGAAAAATCCACCGGGCGGGAGCTCGCGTCCGCCTTCACTGGCTGCGCAGGGCGCCGGGGGACAGCCGCGACGCGATCAGTATCAGCGCCAACGTCAAGAGCATCAGCAACGTTGACACGGCGTTCACTTCCGGCGTCACGGCGATCTTAACCATGGTGTAGATCTGCAGCGGCAGCGTGGAGGAGCCGACCCCCGCGGTGAAGAAGGTGATGACGAAATCGTCGATCGACAGCGTGAACGCCATCAGCGCACCGGCCACCACCCCCGGCATGATCAGCGGCAGGGTCACCAGGCGAAAGGCCTGCCAGGGCGTGGCGCCCAGATCGCGGGCCGCCTCGGTCAGGCTCTCATCCATGCCGGCGAGCCTCGAGCGCACCACGATCGCGACGAAGCCGACGCAAAAAGCGATGTGTGAAAGGATGATCGACACCATGCCCAGCGTAATGTTGAGCATCACGAAGAAGATCAGGAGCGATACGCCCATGAGAATCTCGGGAATCGCGATCGGCGCCAGCACCAGTACCGGCAGCAGTCGTATTTTGTAGCGGTACATCGCATAGCCGGCCATGGTGCCGAAGACGGTGGAGACCACGCTGGCGGTCAGCCCGATCACGAGCGAGTTCCACGCCGCCTTAAGCATCTTTTCGTTGCCGAAGAGCTTCTCGTACCACGACAGCGTGAAACCGACCCATTCGGCATTGAGCCGCGAGTCATTGAAGGAGTAGGCGACCACGATCACCAGCGGCGCGTACAGAAAGGCGTAGGCTACGAGGCCGGCAAGCCAGAGCCAGGGTGAACGCCGGTTCATACCCGCGATCTCCGGGCCACCGACGCGGCCAGCGCGGCCAGCACCACCGCCATGACCGTAAGCACCATCGACAGCACGCTCCCGAAAGGCCAGTCGCGGGTATCGAGAAACTGCTGCTTGATCACGTTGCCGATCATGATGCCCTCGGTACCGCCGAGGATGTCGGGGATGGCGAAAATGCCGAGCGCGGGGATGAACACCAGCGCCGCACCGGCGTATACCCCGGGCAACGACAGCGGAAAAGTCACCCGCCAGAAGCGCTGCCATGCGTTCGCCCCCAGGTCTTGCGCGGCGTCGAGCAGGGCCGGGTCGTGCTTCTCGAGGTTGGCGTACAAAGGCAGCACCATGAAAGGCAGATGCACGTACACCAACCCGACAATCACCGCGAACGGCGTGAACAGCAGCGACACGGGCTCGAACCCGAAGAAGCCGATGAAATGGTTCAGCGTGCGCACGAATACCGACTGCGGCCCGAGAATGATCATCCAGGCGTAGACGCGGATCAGGAAGTTCGACCAGAACGGCAGGATTACCAGCAACACCAGCAGGTCGCGGTGCTTCTTCGGGCTGCGGGCGATCAGCATCGACAGCGGATAGGCGATCACCAGGCATACCAGCGTGGTGAGCGCCGCGTAGGCAAATGACTTGATGAACAGCTGGGTGTAGAGAAAATCGGAAAAGAAGCGCCCGTAGTTCTGAATGGTCAGGTCGAGATGTGCGCCCGCTTCATCGCTGTATATCAGCGGTGACAGGCCGCCGAACTCGCCCGGGTTGCGGAACGACGCCACCACCATGATCAGCACGGGAATGGCGAAGAATACCAGCAGATAAGCGAGCGGCGGACCGCTGATCAGCCACTTGTGCAAGCTGCTCTGTTTAACTCCGGAGGTCACGTTTCGTCACACCACAATGAAACCCGATGGAACGCCAGGAAAATTTCTCCAGGAAAGGCAAATCTCACCACGAAGCAATCCGCAAGACGAAAAGTCAAAGTCTCACCACGAAGACACGAAGAACACGAAGAAGGGCCAAATGTGAATGACTCGTCAAATTCACCATGGTCGACCTATAGGTGTTTCTGGGTGTGACGACGACAAGTGTGAATATTCGGAGCAAGTCGAATGGCAGGCGTTGGCCGAGTTTCCATTCGTTTGTCGTTCATTTCAAGAGTTTTTCTTCGTGTTTCTTCGTGACCTTCGTGGCTTCGTGGTGAGAAGTTCGGTTCATTGGCTTCGTGTCCTCGTGGTGAGCTTTTCGATGTCAGTCATTCAGAAAATGGCCGGCGTCGTAACCCCAGCTCACCTGCACGTCGTCGCCGGCCTCGAAGAACTTGGTGCGCCCGGCGGCGGAGTTGGGCAGCAGTGCCTGGATGCGTTTCCCGCCGGAAAGCTCAACGACGTATACGGTGACGTCGCCGAGATAGAGAAAGTCGTACACCTTTCCCGTAAAACGGTTCAGATCCTGCACCTGGGGCAGCTCGTGGCCGATCGCGACTTTTTCCGGCCGCAACGCCAGTACGCCCCGCAATCCCGGTTGATCGCCTTCCACATTGTGCGCCGTAATTTCGCCGATGCCGTCGAGATGCACGCTCATGCGGTCGCCCCGGCAGGACTTGATCTCACCTTCGAGCAGATTGCACTGGCCGATGAAATCGGCGACGAAGCGATTCCTGGGAAAGCCGTAGATCTTCGAGGGCTCGTCGACCTGCTCCACGCGTCCGTGGTTCATCACCGCCATCCGGTGCGACAGTGCCAGTGCTTCGCCCTGGTCATGAGTCACGTAGACGAACGTGACGCCGATTTCCTTTTGCAGACCGATCAGCTCGAGTTGCACGCTTTCCTTAAGCTTCGCGTCCAGCGCTGCCAACGGCTCGTCGAGCAGCAGCAGCTTGGGCCGATTGATAAGCGCGCGGGCCACTGCCACGCGCTGCTTCTGGCCGCCGGAGAGTTCATTGGGATAGCGCCTGTTCATCCCGGTCAGGCGCACGTCTTCCAGCGCTTCTTCCACCCGCCGGCTGATTTGCGCCGGGTCCGACTTCGCCATGCGCAGAGGAAAGGCGATGTTGGCCTCGACATTCATGTGCGGGAACAGCGCGTAGCTCTGGAACACCGTATGAATGTTGCGCGCTTCCGGGGGGATGCCGGTCATGTCTTGGCCGTCGACGACAATTCGCCCTTCATCGGGCACGTCGAATCCGGCGATCATCCTCAACAGTGTGGTTTTGCCGCAGCCGGAAGGGCCCAGCAGGGTGAAGAATTCACCGGCTTCGATGCTGATGCTGACGTCGTCGACGGCGGTGAAATCGCCGAAACGACGGGTAACGTTGCCAATCTCGAGAAGCGCCATGCCCCGCCCTGTGCTCCGAGCTGATTTTGCAAAGCGGCAATTCTAGCAAGGCCTTGAAACAACGGGGACAATTTTGACTTCAGGCGCCGGATGGGAGGCGAAAAAAATGCCGCGGGTCCTGGAGGAACCCGCGGCTGAAGGCATTACCGGCTCAAGCCTGCCACCCGACCCCGGCCGGGCGGCGTGGACCGTCTAGAAGAACACCGACGCGCGCAGGGTGATCGCCTTTTCGCTGTCTTCGGTTCCGCCGATGACAGCGATCGGGGTATCGAAGTCGGTCTGGGTGTAATTCAAGTAGACCCGCACCGGGGTCACCGGGACCCACTTCAAGCCGACGGTGATCGCATCGGCCTTGTTGGTGCCGGTGAACTGGCCGGCCGTGAGATCGCCGGCGTCGATCTTCGTCATGCGCACACCGAGTTCCCAAGCGCCCATCCCCTCGGCACCCTTCTTGAATTGCCTGTTTGGAACGATCGCCCGCATGCCGTTGAGCGTGTAAAAATCAGAGTATTTCTCGCCAGTGATTAGCCAGGTCACGGCGCCATAATAGGCATCGATCTCGCGGTCGTAGGCAGCAGTAGTATTCTCAAACGCGGACTTGACCCATTCGGTCTGGAATTTGAGCGGGCCCCACGCGAGGACGCCCTCCACACCGGTTCGCTCTCGGTCGGTTTCGTCGGTCGCCGCACCCGGCGCGTTTACGGTAAGAAAGGTGATGCCCCTGCCTTCCGTCCGAATTCCGCTGGTCAACGCGGTGTTCCCTGGAAGCGTCCCGGAGGTGTAGCCGGCGCCCAGGTGCAGAACGGAATTCGAGAGATTCGCCATCGGGGCGAAATTGACCGCGGCGCGAACGATGATTTCCTTTTCGTCGGCAGCCGCATTCGCTTCGTCCGTGTTCTTGCCGCTGCCGTTCATCGCCGCCACCGCATAGGCGAAGGTGTTCTTGACCGGCTCGCCGTGAATCATCAAGCCCTGATCCTTGGCCGGCACGAAGGAATTGACCAAAGAACGCTCCTGGAAATCAATGAAGCGCGAACTTGTCAGCTCCTCGAAACTGAAAGGCATCTTGAACGCGCCCATGCGGATCTGCACCGCGTCGCTGGCTTTGTAGTTCACGTAGGCGTACTCGAGCGTGCCGGCTGCGACGTCACTGGTGACTTCGAAAGTCCAGTCGTTGTAGAGCTTGCCGCTGACGCCCAGATAGGCGCGGCGGATGTCGAAGGTGTTTGCGGTGTTAGAGTTGGTGGAATCGATGTCAAAGGAACGGTAATCGGCGTGAATCCGGCCGCTGAGCGAGATCGAGTGCTGCTTGTCGCCCGATTCCCAGGAAAAGCCGTCCTTGAATTTGCCGGTCAGTTCGCTTGGCGCGGACTCTGCCTTTTTCGCGGCTTTCTCCGATTCATTGGCTTCCTTCAGCGCCTGGGCGCGGCGTTCGGCGCGCGCTTCGGTGCGCATTTCCTGGTATTCCTCTTCGCTCAGAACACCTTTCTCGCGAAGCTTGTCGATCAGCGCCTCCGAATCGGCGGAAAGCGCGGGCGCGGATAGACCACAGAACAGCGCCGCAATCGAGGCTGCCAGGACAAGTTTCTTCGGCGCCAAGTTCGGCAGACCGGGGTTGTTCGCTATGGTACTGAGTCGCATTGATTTCTCCTAAGTTAAAAACCTTGCGCGACCACCATCCGGCAATCCTGGGCACGGAAGGGGCGCCTGAATCTGGCAGGAAGTTGCACGCGGCCGAAGTACCGGTGCACCAACGGGAGGGATTCTGGAGTCCTAATGTGACAATCTGATTAACGAATCATGTCCCCCGCGTGACAGAAAATTGCCGCGCGTTCGACTCAGGCGAGCCAGGCGGCGATCTGCAACAGAAATATGAACAGCAGGACGGCAAGGATTCCCGCCAGAAGGCGGTTCTGGCGCTGCTGGCTTTGCAACAATGCATCCATCGTCACGCGCAAGTCGGTGGCCGGACGATCCGACAGCGCGCGATGAACCAGGCGCGGCATTTGCGGCATGATCGTCGCCCACCGCGGCGCCTCGTTTTGCAGATTTCGCAACAGACCGCGCCAGCCGACCTGCTCCGACATCCAGCGCTCGAGATAGGGTTTCGCCGTTTTCCACAGATCCAGGTCGGGATCCAGGTCCCGGCCCAGGCCTTCGATATTGAGCAGCGTCTTTTGCAGCAACACCAGTTGCGGCTGGATCTCGATATTGAACCGGCGTGAAGTCTGGAACAGCCCCAGCAGCACCTTGCCGAAGGAAATCTCCTTCAGCGGCTTGTCGAAGATCGGCTCGCACACAGCCCGGATCGCGGTCTCGAACTCGTCCACGCGCGTCTGCGGCGGAATCCAGCCTGACTCGATGTGAACCTCCGCCACACGCCGGTAGTCGCGCCGGAAAAAGGCGAGGAAGTTCTGCGCCAGGTAATTCTTGTCGACCTCGGTGAGCGTGCCCATGATGCCGAAATCCAGCGCGATGTAGCGCCCATTGGGCGCGACGAATATGTTGCCGGGGTGCATGTCCGCGTGGAAGAAACCGTCGCGGAACACCTGGGTGAAAAAGATCTCGACGCCGGCGCGCGCGAGCTTGGGGATGTCGATCCCCTTTTCACGCAGTTCCGCGGTATGGCTGACCGGCGTGCCGCTCATGCGCTGCATCACCATCACCTGGCTGCTGCAATAGTCCCAGAAAATTTCGGGCACCTGCAGGAGCGGAGAATTCTCGAAATTGCGGCGCAGCTGGCTCGCATTCGCCGCCTCCCGCAGCAAGTCCAGTTCGTCTTCGAGGTGCTTCTCGAACTCGCCGACCACTTCGCGCGGCTTGAGACGGCGGCCATCCTTCCACAAGCGCTCGATCAATCCTGCAGCCACGTTGAGCAGCGCGATGTCTTCGACGATGACGCGGCCGATTCCGGGCCTGAGAATTTTCACCGCTACTTCGCGGCCGCCCGGGAGAATCGCGAAATGCACCTGCGCCACCGAGGCGCTGGCTTCCGCCACCGCATCGAAGCGCTCGAACACCTCCGCAGCAGGCTTGCCGTAGGCGTTCGCCAGGGTCTGGAACACCTGTTCGGCCGCGAACGGTGGGACCTGATCCTGAAGTTTCGCCAGTTCGTCGGCAATGTCGAGCGGGATCAGGTCACGGCGGGTCGACAGCACCTGGCCGAATTTCACGAATATCGGGCCAAGTGCTTCGAGCGCCAGGCGCAGGCGTTCTCCGCGCGGCCGTCCGAGGCGGCGCCAGAACAGCAGGCCCGCGGTGAACAGGCGCAATCCGCGCACGCGGGCGTGGGCGAGAAAGAATTCGTCCAGCCCGAAGCGCAAAGAGACGTAAACGATCTTGAGAAGCCGCAGCAGATGCATGAGAGGTGACGGCGAACGCGCCGCGCTTCCGTTGTTTTTCTATCTGCCGCGGACCTGCCGCGACAGGCGCTCTATTCGCTTGTCCAGTCGCTCCACGCCATCGCGCAGTTCGTCCACCTCGCGCATGAATTCGGCGGCCTGCAACGGCGTGACCAGAACCGCTTTTTCCTCGGTGAGATATTCCGCGGCGTTCCCGGCGATGCTCGCGGCGGCCTGCTTCGGCCAGGCGGCGGCCGCCCGTCCCGCCTGCGCCATGCGATGCGCCGCGATATCGCCGACAACCCGGCTCAGATCCTCCTCCACATCCCAGCGCAGGTTGGATGCGACCTGGGAGATGACCGCGGCAAATTCGGTATCGCCGGCAATATCGGCCTTGCGCCAGGCTTCCTCGCCATCAGCCAACACCTCCAGCAGCGTCAGGTGCGTGAGCCGGATCGTCACCGCCGGCGCGTCTTCCGGGGCTGCCGGCCGCAGGTTCCCGTCCGCCGCCACCGCGACCGCAAGCCGGCCCGGAAAAACATCGAACAGCGCGGTCTTGCCGGCGTGCGCGCTCAGTTTCTCTCGCGCCCATGGGGCGGACTCAAGAACGTGATTGGCGAACGCGACGAACGCGGCGGCGATCATCGGCTTCAGATCTTGTAGCCTCGGTGCAGCGCCACGACCCCGCCGCTGAGGTTGTAGTAGTCGACGCGCGCGCAGCCGGCCTGTTCCATCATCCGCTTCAGTTCCTCCTGCCCGGGATGCTGTCGAATCGACTCGGCGAGGTAGCGGTAGCTGTCCGCATCGTCGGCCACCAGTTTGCCCAGCAGCGGCAGCACCTTGAACGAGTAACCGTCGTACAGCGGCTTCAGAGGCTCCCAAACCTTCGAGAACTCCAGCACCAGCAGGCGTCCGCCGGTACGCAACACGCGCAGCATTTCCGCCAGCGCAGTCTCCTTGTGCGTCATGTTGCGCAACCCGAAGCCCACCACCGCGCAATCGAAAAAATCGCCCGGGAACGGCAGGCATTCGGCGTCGCACTGAACGACCGGCACGATGCGGCCGCGATCGAGCAGCCGGTCGCGCCCGCGCGCGAGCATCGCGCCGTTGATGTCGGTCAGCCACACTTGCCCGGTCATGCCGACCCGCGCAGCGAACAGCGCGGACAAATCCCCGGTGCCGCCCGCCACGTCCAGCACCCGGCCCCCCTCCTTCACTCCGCTCAACTGCACCGCGAAGCGCTTCCACAGCCGGTGCATTCCCGCCGACATCAGATCGTTCATCAGGTCATAACGCTGCGCCACCGACCGGAATACGCCCGCGACTTTCTTCGCCTTGTCTTCCTCGGCGACTTCCTGATAGCCGAAGTGGGTGGTTTTGTTTTCCATTCAGAGTTTCTTCCAGCCGGACTTGGGCGTTGGTTGGCCGGCGGCCGGCTTGGTGACCGGATCGGCGGCCGGCGCGGCCCCGCGGTTGGCGCCCTCCTTCGTCATCCGGTCGAGGTATTCCTTCCACAAATGTTCCTTGTCCGCGCCCAGTCCGTAAAGGTAGTCCCACGAGAACAGCCCGGTGTCGTGACCATCGCTGAACACCAGCCGCACCGCGTAATTGCCCACCGGCTCGACCGCCTTGATCTCGACGTCCCTTTTGCCGGTTTGCAGCACCTCCTGGCCCGGTCCGTGGCCGCGCACCTCCGCCGACGGCGAATAAACGCGCAACAGTTCGCACTCCAGGCGGAACGCCTTGCCATCGTCGAACGCGATTTCGAGGACGCGCGACTTCTGGTGGAGCTTGATTTCGGTGGGGCGGGGCGCCCCGGGTTGAAGTCCTGCCACGGGAATTTTCGTACGTAGGATTTAGTGCCTTGGATTGCAGGCGCGGAACCGCATCATAGCCGTGGGCGCGCGCCCGAGCCATGCTGCGCTTACCGTTTTTGCCCGTGAAATACAGTCATGAACTTGTAACATTTGCTTCATAGTATTGCAAACGTGCAATTCCGACAGGTATAGCAGCCATGGCAGCCACCATCCTTGTGGTCGAAGACGAACCGGCGATCCAGGAATTGATCGCGGTCAACCTGAAGCAGGCGGGCCATCAGCCGTTGTGCGCCGACAACGCGGAGCAGGCGATGAATCTGGTCCGGAACGCGCTTCCCGATCTGGTGCTGCTGGACTGGATGCTGCCCGGACAGTCGGGGATCGATTTTGCCCGCAGGCTGCGATCCGACAAGCGAACCCGGACAGTGCCGATCATCATGCTCACCGCGCGTTCCGACGAGCAGGACAAGCTGACCGGCCTGGATACCGGCGCCGACGACTACATCACCAAGCCGTTTTCGCCGCGGGAACTGAACGCCCGCATCAAGGCGGTGTTGCGGCGGCGCGCGCCGGAGATGACGGAGGACGTTGTGCAACTCGGAGGACTGAAGCTCGATCCGGCCAGTCACCGCATCACAGGCAACGGCGAGCCGGTTGTGCTGGGTCCCACTGAATTCCGCTTGTTGCATTTTCTGATGACGCACGCAGAGCGCGTACATTCGCGCACACAGTTGCTCGACCAGGTATGGGGCGACCATGTCTTCGTCGAAGAACGAACGGTAGATGTGCACATCCGGCGACTGCGCAAGGCGCTCGAGCCCACCCGGCTCGACAGCCTGGTGCAAACGGTGCGCGGCACCGGATACCGCTTTTCGGCAAACTGACCGCAAGTTTCGGCGCAGTCCGCTCCGGCAAATTCTGGGATAATCCGCCCAGGCTAACCCAGAGGACGGAACGCTTGAAGTCCATGTGGGGGAGACCCCTTTCCAACGTTATCGTGGTCGGCGTCGTGGCGCTGGTCTCCTGGCCGTTTCTCGGGAGCGAGGGCGCCCTGCTGGTCTTTTCCGTGCTGCTCCTGGTCCTGCTTTTTCACCATCTGTCCAATCTCTCGGCACTTTACCGCTGGCTGCAAAACGCCCGCCCCGAGAACGCGCCGGTCGGCAGCGGGGCCTGGGAATACGTGTTCTCGCATCTGCTCCGGATGATGAAGCGCCATCAGAAAAGCGAGGTACGGCTGAGCGAGGCGTTGTCGCGCTTCCAACTGGCGGGGGCTGCGCTTCCTGATGCGGTGGTCATTTTGGGGGAAGGCGACCGCATCGAGTGGTGCAATCCCAAGGCGGAGGACTACTTCGGCCTCGACAACGAACTCGACCGCGGCCAGCAGATCACCTACATCCTGCGTCAGCCGCAGTTCGTCCAGCACCTGTCATCCGGACGAGTCGGTGAATCCCTGGTGCTCAGGGTTTCGCGCGAGCGCGGCGAGATGGTGCTGTCGGTACAACTGGTTCCCTACGGCGACCGCCATAAACTGATCCTTGGGCGCGACATCACCCGCTGGGAACAGCTGGAGACAACCCGGCGCGATTTCGTCGCCAATGTGTCGCACGAATTGCGGACACCGCTGACCGTTGTCGGCGGTTTTCTCGAAACCCTGGCCGACATGCAAAATCCGGATCCGGAAATGACGCGGCGCTCGATCATGCTCATGGCCCAGCAAACCAGCCGAATGACCAGGCTGGTTGAAGACCTGCTGACCTTGTCTCGACTGGAGAGCTCGCAGAATCCGGTGCGCGAGGAGGACGTCGACGTTCCAGACCTCATAAAGGCGCTGCACCAGGATGCAATTTCGCTTTCCGCCGGCAAGCACAAGCTGCGCGTCAGGCTCGAATCGCGCGATTGGCTGAAAGGAAACACCGAGGAACTGCGCAGCGCCTTCGGCAACCTTATCAGCAATGCGCTGAGCTACACGCCGGAAAACGGCGAAGTGGAAATGCGCTGGGATATTCAGGATGGCCATCCCGTGTTCGCGGTGCGGGACACTGGCATCGGCATCGATCCGCAGCACATCGACCGCCTGACCGAGCGTTTTTACCGGGTGGATCGCAGCCGCTCGCGCGAAACCGGCGGCACCGGACTGGGACTTGCGATCGTCAAGCACGTGCTCAATCGCCACCAGGCGCGGCTCGAAGTCCAGAGCACCCCGGGACGCGGCAGCACATTTTCGGTGATTTTTCCAGATACCCGGCGCCTGCCCGCCAAAGAGCCCGCGACCACACCGGTCCAGGAACCCGCGATTTCCCGCTAGGGACTTTTTTTCAACTGGCCGGACAAACGCTGTCGCATCAAGCGGACGAATTCCGCCGGCAGCGGGCGGGCGCCGTCGCGTTGCCTGGCTCCGAACACCGGGTTGGGAAAATGCGGATCGTCGGTAAAGCGCGGAATGATGTGCCAGTGCAGGTGCGGCACCATGTTGCCGAAGCTGGCAAGGTTGATCTTTTCCGGTGCGAGCAGCTCGCGCAGCACGCACTCCACGACGAACACGGTATTCATCAGACGCGTGCGCTCTGCTTCGGCGAGGTCGGTCATCTCTTTCCTGTGAGCGTTCAGGATCACCCGGCAATAGGCGGGGTGATCGGCATCGCCGATCAGCACCACGCGGGCGAAACCGTCGTCCCATAGCACTTCACCACCGGCTTGCGCGCACAGCGCGCAGTCGCTGCGGGGGTGATTGAGTGACTCAGTGACTGAGTGATTGGGGGGGTGCGCCATCGAACGAGGGGCGGCGCGCAGTGCCGCATGACTTGGTCACGTGATTACCTGATCACTCAATCACTCAAATCAATGCGCATCGAGCGGGCTCACCACGCCGCGCCCGCCGCGATTCAGCACGTGCGTGTAGATCATGGTTGTGGATACGTCCGAATGACCGAGCAGTTCCTGCACGGTGCGGACCCCGTTGGAGATTGCCACCGGACTTATCCAGATAGTTCTTCAATCTGGTTCGAATGTACCGCTTGCCCATTCCGGACTTGAGATATCGCTCGCGCGCTTGCGCATCTTCGACGCTCAACGAGGCTTCGTAGTAAATGAGGCTCCAGGGCCCCCGGTGCTGCGTAGAACTCGAATTGCCCGCTCGATGCTGCAGAAGACGCGCCCTTAAGTCCACTGTGTACCCGGTGTACCAATTTCCATCCTTACCGCTCATCAGAACGTAAACGTAGTAGAAACGCATAGACTTGGCACGCAGATCTCTAACGGGGGGATGTCGTAGCCCGACTGCAGCAAATGGGTGGCGAAAGAATGCCGCAGAGTGTGAGGGGTGGCGGGTTTTGCAACGCCTGCGTCCCGCAGCGCCTGCCGCATCGCGCGCTGAACATTCTGCTCATCGACATGGTGGCGCCGCCGCAGGCCTGATCGCGGGTCGGTGGAAAGACGATCGGATGGGAACACATACTGCCAGGCTCACTCCCGTGGCGCATTCGGATACTTGCGATCCAGGGCATACGGCAGATATACCCCGGGTAGTCCTGCTGCCAAGTCCTGAGCATGCAGCTCGCGCACAAGCACCAGATGGGCACGTAATGGCTCGACCACGCTCGAAGACAACATCGTTACCCGGTCCTTGGCGCCTTTGCCATCACGGACCAGGATTTCGCAACGTTCCAGATCGAGATCCTTGACACGCAGCCTCACCGCCTCCATGAGCCGCAAACCCGACCCGTATAGCAGACGCGCAATCAGGCCATTGGTGCCGTGCGTCCTGCTAAGTACCGCATCGACTTCAGCGCGAGTAAGCACCACGGGCAGGTGTTGAGGACGCTTGGCGCTTTCCACGTTTTCCAGCCATGGCAGTTCCAAGCCGAGCACCTCTTTGTACAGAAACAACAACGCGCTCTTCGCCTGGTTCTGAGTGGAGGCGGCCACGTTGCGCTGCACGGCAAGGTGAGAAAGAAATGCCTCTACGTGCTCACGACCAAGCTCGCGCGGGTGGCGCCGGTGATGGAAGCTGACAAACCGGCGTACCCAGTCGACATATGCGGTCTCCGTCCTGATACTGTAGTGTTTCAGACGAATCTTGTCCCGGATGCGATCGAAGAGTAGGCTTTTCGTGGGGCCGGCGGCATTGGGCGTGTTCATGGCGTTTTGGGAGGTTTCCTGAAATGAGGACTGTAGATATATCCAGTAGTTATCGTGCGCTCCACCAGTTTATTCGTCAAGTTGACGGGAAATTCCCCGTCAATGGGACGGCTACTTCTAGTTGGGCTCCCGTGACAATAGGGGCTGCGGTCACGGAATGGGACGCACTTTAGGTAGGGCGGTTTCAATGACCAAGTGCAAAAAGCGAAGCATGATGCTTCTTGAAATCGAAAGCATCCGGGGTGAACAACTCAGCGGGGCAGCGGAAGCCCATCGACTTGCGCGGTCTGGTGTTCAGTTTCCAGGCGATCGCATCCAGCTGTGCCTGAGTGAAGCCGCTCAAGTCGCTGCCCTTGGGCAGGTACTGTCGCAACAATCCGTTGGTGTTCTCGTTGATGCCGCGCTGCCATGGACTGTGCGGATCGGCGAAGTACACCTTCACCCCGGTGGCCTCAGTGAGCCGTTGATGCTCCGTCATTTCCCGGCCTTGATCGTAAGTCATCGACAGTCGCTTTTGAGCCTCGATGCGATTAAGCACAAAGCTGAACCCGCTCAGCGCCGATTGCGCACTGGCGTCCTTCATCCTGGAGAGCACGGTGAACAAGGTGGTGCGCTCCACCAGCGTACCGACAGCCGAGCGGTTGTGCGCGCCCTTGATGAGATCGCCCTCCCAGTGCCCGGGTATCAGCCGTTCTTCAACTTCAGGCGGCCGCTCATGAATGCTCACCATGTCAGGAATGCGTCCCCGCCGGTCTTCGCCCCGCGCGCGGGGACGGCGCTTGGCATGGCCGAATCGCAACCAGCCAATCACTTCCGTGCGCAGCTCGCCACGCGGCATGGCGTAGATCGCCGTGTAAATGGTTTCATGAGAAACCCGCAACGAAGGCGTTTCGGAATGCACAAGTGCCAGTGTGCCGGCAATCTGCTCAGGCGAGTAGCCCGCCTTCAGGTATCGGATGACACGACCCCACAACACGGCGCCAGGTCGCAGCCGGCGCTCAACGTGCGGCGTGAGTGTGCAGGCTCGGGCGCGTTTGTGGGCGGCTTCGGCTCGGTAACCGCCCGCCACCGGGGGTCGCCCTGGACCGCGATCCTCCTTCGGGCGAACCCAGCCGTTTCGACGCAGCTCGCGAGAAAGCGTCGATGCCGAACGATTCAACCCCAAGGCAATCGCCGCCGGTTTGATTCCCATCTCCAGTTGCGTCTGGATCATCGTTCGCTCTTCAATACTCAACTGACCGTAGTGTTTTCCCATGCAACATTTTCTCCCACAAATGTTGCACTTGGTTTTTGAGCGCGCCCAGTAATGGAGCGATTGTGCGATTGGGTAATTAGGTCACGTGCCTTAATCGCTTAATCACTTAATCGCTCAATCACGGAATCACTAGGACCTTAGCAATGGCTGATCTGAAAATTACCGGCCTGCACAAGTACTACGGGCAGGTGCACGCCGTGCGCGGCGTCGACCTCGAAATTCCCGCGGGCGAATTCACGGTGCTGGTGGGCCAGTCCGGTTGCGGCAAAAGCACGTTGCTGCGGACGATCGCGGGACTGGAGGATGCCGACCGGGGCACCATCGAAATAGGCGGCGAGATTGTCAATCACCTGCCGCCGCGCGACCGGGATATCGCGATGGTGTTCCAGAATTACGCGCTCTACCCGTACATGAAGGTGTTCGACAACATCGCCTTCGGGCTGCGTTCGCGCAAAACGCCCAAGGCCGAAATCGAACCCAAGGTACGACGCGCGGCGCAGATGCTCGGCATCGACAACCTGCTCGACCGTTTCCCGCGCCAGCTTTCCGGCGGCCAGTTGCAGCGCGTGGCGATCGGCCGCGCGATCGTGCGCGACGCCCGGCTGTTCCTGTTCGACGAACCGCTCTCCAACCTCGATGCGCAACTGCGCGACGAGATGCGCGGCGAGATCAAGCGCCTGCACCAGGAACTTGACCGGACCATGATCTACGTCACCCACGATCAGATCGAAGCGATGACCATGGCCGACCGCATCGTGCTGCTGCGAGACGGCCGGATCGAGCAGGCAGGCGCGCCACTCGATCTCTTCGAGCGTCCGGAGACGAAGTACGTTGCGGGATTTCTCGGTTCGCCTTCAATGAATTTCGTCAACGCGACGCTGGTCACGGCCGATGGCAGTCTGGCGGCCCGACTCAGCGACGGCACGCTTCTGGCACTTCCGCCAGACCGCCAAGACAGGCTCGCGGGAAAGCGCGACCAGCCTGTGATCCTTGGCCTGCGTCCCGAGCACATGAACCGCGCGCTCCAGGGCGATGCCCGCCCCGGACTGGCGCGTTTCGAAGCGAATATCGAGTTGCTCCAGCCTACCGGGTCGCGGACCTATGCCACCTTCACGTTCGGCGGCGCGCCAGTGGTCGCGGAGCTGCAGGCACACGACGTAACCGAGATCAACCAGCGCGTCGAGCTGACCGCCGACATGAACCGCGCCGTCATCATCGATCCCGCGTCAGAGAATGTACTCTGACGCCGTGGCGAACGTTACGGCGTGACGGTTGTGACGAAGTGGATTCGTGTGCTGGGTGGGCCTGACATTTCGCCCGACGTTTTTGACTTTACGTCGTCACGTTCGTCACGACCGTCACGCCGTCACAATTGTTACTGCACAACAGGTGCAGGGAACTTCGCGAAAGGAAAACGACAATGAAGGCTCCCACAGTATCAAAGGCGATCGCGCTTTGCGGCACCGAACAACCGGACACGCCAGGACGTTTACTCAAGGCGGGGCCGATGTCGGTCGAGTTCGACAACGGCCAGTTGCGCTACCTCAAGGTCAACGGTGTGGAAGTGCTGCGCGCGGTGGGCTTCCTGGTCCGCGATGAGAACTGGGGCACCTACACGCCGGCAATCAGCAACTTGAAGGTCGACCAGCGTGCCGACAGTTTTGCGGTTTCCTTCCACGCGGTGTGCAAGCGCCCCGACCAGGAGATCGCGTACGACGCGAAAATCGAAGGTGCCAGGGACGGTAACCTCACTTTCGACAGCTCCGCCGTTCCAAAGACAGACTTCAACACAGCACGCACAGGGTTTGTAGTGCTGCATCCGCTCAAGGGCGTGGCCGGCTATCCGGTCGAAGTCGAGCACGTGGACGGCAGCATCGTGAAGGACAAGTTCCCGGCGCTGGTAAATCCGATCCAGCCCTTCCTGAACATCCGCGCGCTCACCCACGAAGTGATGCCGGGTCTGAAAGCGACCGTGCGCATGGAGGGCGACACTTTCGAGATGGAGGACCATCGCAACTGGAGCGACGCTTCTTTCAAGACCTACGTGCGTCCGTTGGTGCTGCCTTGGCCGTACACGCTCAAGGCGGGCGAAGACGTGAAGCAATCGATCAAGGTCAAGCTCATCGGCACGGCTTCCGGCGGCACAAAGGCTGCATCAGGCAAAGTCATCGAAATCAAAATCGGAACGCCCGCCCGCGACTCGCTACAGCCGCTCGGGTTGGGAATGCCGGCGGAGGAGATCGAAAACGCGATCGAACAGCTTGGGCTGCTAAAGCACGCCTCACCGCGTTTTCTGGTCTGCCATTTCGACCCGCGTCAGAAGCACGGGTTGAAAGAGCTGTACGGTTACAGGATGCTGTGCGAGCAGACCGGCGCCCAGGCCGTGCTGGAAATCGTGGTCGAAAGCGTGGACGGCTACAAGAAGGAACTGCAGCGGCTCGCGGGCATGGTGAAGCAATCGGGTCTCAAGCTTGTCGGGATCGAGGTGGTGCCGGTAGGCGACCTGAAGTCCGTTCTGCCTGGCGGTCCACGCCCGCCCGCACCTCCGCTGGAAGACCTCTACGCCGCGGCGCGCGCCGCCTTCCCCGGCATCAAACTCGGCGGAGGGATGTTCTCGTTCTTTACCGAGTTCAACCGCAAGCGCGTGCCCGCGCAACGGTTAGACCTCGTGCACAACACCACCTGCCCCATCGTGCACGCCGCCGACGACCGCTCGGTGATGGAAACGCTGGAAGCACTCCCCTATCAGGTGAACACTGCGCGCTCCTTCATCGGCAGGACGCCGTATCGAATCGGGCCAAGCAGCATCGGCGCCCGGGATAATCCACACGGCGCCACCTGGACCCCGAATCCGGAAAACGTGCGGGTGTGCCTGACCAAGCTCGAGCCGCGGCAGCGCGGACTGTTCGGCGCGGCCTGGGCGCTGGGTTACATCGCCACATTCGCCCGCACCGGCATCGAGGCCATTTCCATGGGCGCGCCTACCGGGCCGCTCGGCATCATTTACCGCAAAACGGAGCACAAGCAGCCGTGGTATGACCAGCTTTCCGGCGCGGCCGTGTTTCCCGTGTATCACGTGATCAACGGTCTTGCCCGCGGCGCAGGACAAAAGCTCGTCGCTGCAACCTCATCCGACAACCAGAAAGTTGAATGCCTGGCCTACCGCGGCAAGGGCGGCACGACGCTGTGGCTGGCAAACCTCACCGCCGGCGAGCAGCAGGTGCGAATTGCCGGCGCGAAAGGCGCGATCTTCGGCTCGATGCTCGACGAGGACAGTTTCGTGAATGCGACCACCGATCCGAGGCATTTTCAGAGATCATGGAAACCGATGAAGAATGCACTGACGCTGAAACCGTACGCTGTGGCGATTCTGTCGCTCAACGACTAGAGAAAGCGAAGCGCCTCTCGGGGCGCGACAACAAGGGAGGGTCATGGACAAGTCACACAGAAGGGTTCTCATTGCATCCACCGTCGGCTCGGCGCTCGAGTGGTACGACTTCTTTATCTACGGCACGGCCGCGGCGCTGGTCTTCGGCGACTTGTTCTTCCCCAAACTCGATCCGACGGTCGGCACGCTTGCGGCGTTTGCAACCTTCGGCGTTGGATTCTTCGCTCGACCGTTCGGCGGCATGGTGTTCGGCCATCTCGGCGACCGAATCGGTCGCAAACCGGTGCTGATAATCACGTTGATGCTGGTGGGCGTCGGGACCTTTCTGATCGGCCTGTTGCCGACTTACGAAACGGCCGGGATCTGGGCACCTGTAATGCTGGTGGCGCTGCGGCTGGTGCAGGGTTTCGGCGCCGGCGCGGAGTACGGCGGCGCGGTAATCCTCGCGGTCGAACACGCGCCCCCGGGGAAGCGCGGATATTTCGGCAGCTGGGCGGCGCTCGGCGTGAATTTTGGCCTGTTGTTGGCTACGGGCGTCTTCGCGCTGGTTACGCTGCTGCCGAAAGAAGACTTTCTGAACTGGGGTTGGCGCATTCCGTTCCTCCTGAGTGTCGTATTGATCGTTTTCGGCTTCTACATCCGCGCGCGAGTATCTGAAACGCCGGTCTTCAGCGAGATCACCAGCAAAGCCAAGGCCGCACGCTCGCCGGTGAAGGAGGCCTTTTTGAAGCACCCGCGCGAGTTCCTGGTTGTGTTCGGCGCGCGACTTGCGGAAAACGGGCTGGGCTTTCTGTACCCCGTTTTCACTCTGAGTTACATGACCAAGCAGCTCGGTCTTTCGCGGACCATGGTGCTGTCCGGAATCATGTGCGCGTACGCGATTTCTCTGTTCACAATCCCCTTTTTCGCCTCGCTATCGGACCGCATCGGCCGACGCCCGGTGTATGGTGGCGCGGCGCTGTTCTCCGCCGTAATGGCGTTTCCATTCTTCTGGATGGTCAATACCGGCTCGCCGGTGCTGGTATGGCTTGCACTCATTCTTGTAATTTCCGTTGGTGTGGCAGGGATGTTCGGCTCGCAGGCGGCGTACTTCGCGGAACTGTTCGGCGCGCGCGTTCGCTACAGCGGCTTTGCCTCCGCCCGCGAGCTGGGATCGCTGCTCGCGGGCGGCCCCGCGCCCCTGGTCTCCGGCCTGCTGCTGCTATGGGCGGGCGGTCGGCCCTGGGGCGTGGCGGGCTACATCATCGCGCTGTCATTGCTCACCGCTATCGCGATCTATTTCGGTCGCGAGACCTATCGCAGCGATATTCACGCGAAATAAACGGCAGCCGGGACTTAGCGCAATGGAATCTGCCTGTCCCCAGCGTCAAAACTGAGATTGCCGTATCTATCGCGTTGCGGTTCAATGGCGTCATGGGCAATTGGTACTCGAAAAACCTCGGCGACGGGATGGTGGCTTGTGTGCCGTCCGCCCGAATCGAGGAGGCGTTCCGGAATTTGTTCGCGGCTTCGGGAAACCCGGCGGATATGGCAGTATTTACACGCCATGAATCGGAGGGTCATCTCCATTGCGAAGTCACGGCCTACTTCTCTCCCGCCGCATCCGAAGTCGCACGAATCTTTGCGGCGAAGCCGTGTGCAAGACCCGCGCAAGGTGAACTCGGCCTGCTTGCAGGGGATCGGCGCTGCTGGACAGCGCTGTTTCCGGAGGAAGAAAAGTAATCCATGTTCGGCGTCCCGGGGCCGCTCAGGAGGTTGGTGCAGCCGGCACGACACGGCAGCACGGTTGAGTCGGATATTTGCGGAGTGCGTCAGGTGTACTGTTGAGCGAAGAATCGGCTGCAAATTGAGGACTCACGCCAAAAAATGGAACGCCGGAACAACTACGATGTAAGCAACCGGGTCGATACCACCGACCCGGTGGCGGTCAACGGTGAAGTCAATCGCATCTACGTCGCGCTCTACCCGAAGGCCTTGACGCGCGTTCTGAACCGTTCCTTCAAGGATCTGGCCCGCCTGCACCACGGCGAATATCCCGGCTACCGGGCCAGCGACACCAGCTACCACAACCTGCAGCACACGCTGGACGTGACCCTGGCCATGGCGCGGCTGATGGACGGATATGAACGCTCAAGCGACCGCGCCGACACGTTCGGCCCGAGACTGTTCGGGTTCGGCATCGTCACCGCCCTGTTTCACGATATCGGCTACCTGCGCCGCGCCACCGATACGCGGCACAAGAACGGCGCGGAATACACGCTCAAGCACGTGACGCGCGGCGCCAGGTTTCTCGTTGAGTACCTGAACGAGTTAGGCTTGGCGACACTTGCACCAATGGCCGCGCAGATCGTCCACTTTACCGGCTACGAACGGCCGGTCCAGAAAATCCGGCTGCCGAATCTCACCTTCCGCCTGCTAGGACACATGCTGGGCACCGCGGACATCATTGCCCAGATGGCAGACCGCTGCTATCTGGAGAAATGTCGCGATCGGCTGTTTGCAGAATTCGTCGAAGGCGGCCTCGCGGCGCGGGGCGAGAGCGATCACCGGCCGAACATCCAATTCAAGTCGCCGGAAGACCTGGTGGTCAAGACGCCGAGTTTTTACAAGACTGCGATGGCCCGGCTCGACGATCAGCTCTCCGGCGCCTATCGCTACGCCGGGACGCACTTCGGCGGCCGCAATCTCTACATCGAATCGATCGACAAGAACATTCAGTTCGCGACCGAAGTTGCAAGACTTCGAGACCTGTCCCTGTTGCGGCGCTCGCCGCCGCGTCCCGAGGAATAGCAGGAACGACGAGGGTCAAGACGAGCCGACCGCGGATGAACGGCGCCAGCCACCGAAGGCACGTCTGTACTGATAGTGTTGAGCGGCTGCACCGGCACGCCTAAAATCGTCTTCATGCCCCCCTTTCTTCGCGGCAAAAGAGTTACCAGGAGAAGTCGGATGAACGCGCTGCTTCACGTTCTCAGCGTACTCGTGCTTACCCTCGGCCCGGCGGCATCGGCTCTGGCTCTAAATCCAGGCGACCGGGTGGACAACTTCCGGTTGCTGGACCAGAACGGCACTTCCCATGAACTGTATTACCTGTCCGACGCCACGGCCGTGGTCATCATGGTGCACGGCAACGGCTGTCCCATCGTCCGCAACACGGTGCCGGGGCTGAAGGCCATCCGCGACCGGTATCGCGAACAGGGTGTGGAATTCCTGCTGATCACTTCCAACCTGCAGGACGATCGCGATGCCGTCGCCAGGGAGGCGGCCGAATTCGAAATCAACTTTCCGATCATGGTCGACCAGACGCAACTGATCGGCGAATCACTCGGCGTCGTCCGCACCGCGGATGTATTCGTGATCGACCCGAAGAACTGGAAGCTGGTCTATCGCGGCCCGATGGACGACCGCCTCGCCTACGGCGCGCAGCGTCCGACCGCCACGAAGCACTACCTTACCGACGCGCTCGACGCGACATTGGCGGGAAAGGCGGTCGCGGTCGCGCAGGCCGAGACGCTGGGTTGCATCGTGAATTTCCCGGAGCGCGACCGTCGCGACGCACACGCGAAAATCTCTTATTCTGAGCGGATCGCACCGCTGCTCGCGGACCGCTGCGCGTCCTGCCACCGCGAGGGCGGCGTGGCGCCTTGGGCGATGAATGGCTACGGCAAGGTGCGCGGCTTCGCGCCGATGATTCGGGAAGTCATCCGGACCAAGCGCATGCCGCCGTGGCATGCCGATCCGCACTACGGCAGTTTCGTCGGCGACCGTTCCATTAGCGACGACGACGCGAAAATGCTGGTGCATTGGATCGAGGCGGGCGCGCCGCGCGGAACGGGACCGGACCTGCTCGCGGCAATGGACAGCAATTGGTCCGAGTGGACACTGGGCAAACCCGACCTGATCGTCGAAGTGCCCGCCTATGCCGTACCCGCCACCGGCGTGATCAGCTATCAGTACCCGGTCGCACGCAATCCGCTTGGACGCGACGTCTGGATACGCGCGATCGAAATCGTTCCGGGAAACCGTTCGGTGGTGCACCACGTGCTGGCCGGAATCGACGATCCGAACAACGGCGAGCGGCGCGCGATCCGCGGCCAGATCGGCGAACTGGGCGGTTACGCCCCGGGCAAGAATGCGGCGCTCTATCCCCCGGATACCGGAATTTTCCTGCGCAAGGAAGCCAATTTCAGGTTCCAGATGCATTACACGCCCAACGGCAAGGCGATTACCGACGTGACCCGGGTCGGCTACTACTTCTACGACAAACGGCCGAAACATGCGCTCGAGATGGTGATGATCCTCGACGCGTCGCTGGAGATTCCGGCCAATTCCAAGTCGCACTCGCAGTCGCTCGAACAGGTGTTCGGCCACGATGTGATGCTCTACAGCCTGCTGCCGCACGCGCATTTGCGCGGGCGCGCGGCGCGATTCACTGCGCACTATCCCGACGGCGGCACGGAGATTTTACTGTCGGTGCCGAAATACGACTTCAACTGGCAGCCTTTGTATGTGCTCAACCCGTCGAAGCTGATTCCTGCCGGCAGCCGGATCGTGCTCGACATGAGCTGGGACAATTCCGCACAGAACCCGGCCAATCCCGATCCAACCCAGGTGGTGCATTGGGGAGACCAGACCTGGGAAGAAATGAACGTCGGCTGGTTCCGATTCCGCGAGGCCGACGATGCCGACCGTGCGGCAGCGGCGGCGCTCAAGGCCGGCCGGCATTCCGCCGCCACGGTGCGCTGATTTGCCGGCATTGCCTGGCTCCGAGGGCAATACCTGCAATCGAAGCTGCGGGCCGGCATTCGCGAGGGCGTTCCGGCCAGCCGGGGGTGCGGGACCAAGCGATCGGCGCGTTGTGAATTTCGCCGGGATCGAGTAAAGACCGAATTGGCCGCCGCTTTGCGGGACTCTGCATTTGCGCAGGGGATTCCAGACAGGAGGTACTCATGGATTTTCGCATTCTGGCCGCCTGTCCTGCACAGCTTCTCTGTCTTTTCCTCGCCTGGCCGCTTTTTCTCCATGCTGATACAACCCCCAAGCCCGATGCCGTGAGCGCCGACGGCGGGCGCTATTACGGGCCGATCGTCGATGGGAAGCACCATGGCCGCGGACGCATGGAATGGGACAACGGTGATCGTTATGAGGGCGAGTTCGCCAAAGGATTGTTTTCCGGCAAAGGACGTTTCAGTTCCCGTTCAGGCACCGTTTACGATGGCGAATTCCGCGACGGCTTCATGTCCGGGCGCGGCCGCATGCAGATGCTGGACGGTTCGCTCTATGTCGGGGAATTCCGCGACGACTACTTCAATGGTACGGGCCGCTACGAAATGCCCGACGACGAAGTCTATGAAGGCCTGTTCGAAAACGGTTACTTTCATGGTCAGGGACGTTTCACCGATGCAGACGGCGATTATCGCGGTGAGTTCAGGCACGGGCGATACTGGGGTCAGGGCGAACTGACCTATGCCGATGGAGGGAAATATCGCGGGGAGTTTGTCCGCGGCCGGTTCCACGGCAAGGGCCGCTTCGAGAACCCCGACGGTGAGATCTATGCAGGCGATTTCGACAAGGGCGAGTTCAACGGCACGGGCACCTATACGCGCAAGGACGGCGCGCGCCACGAAGGCGGCTTTCTCAATTGGAGACCTCATGGCACGGGGCGTTACACCGATGGCGCGGGCAATGTTTACGAGGGCCGGTTCGTCGGTGGACAAATGGAAGGCAACGGACGCTACGCCGGCAAGGACGGGACGCGTTATGAAGGCGAGTTCAAGCAATGGCTTTACGACGGCCAGGGCCAGATACGGCTCGCCAACGGTGACAGCTACAAGGGCGGCTTCTTGCGCGGTCTTTACGAGGGTCAGGGAACGCTCGTTTACGCCAAGCCCCAGGCGGACGGTCGGAGCCGGGACAGCGGGATGTGGCGCTTCGGCACGCTGCGGGCGCACAAGGATCTGCAAAAGGCAGCGATCGACGTCGAGACGGCTCTCTATAATCAGCGCCGCCTGCTCGACAGCACACTGGCGTCGCTGGCGCCCCGGGACCCAAACAAGATCAATCTGTATCTGCTCGCCGTTGCCGGCGATGGATCGCAGGAGGTATTTCGGCGCGAAGTCGAATTCGTGCGCGACCAGTTCGCCCGAAGATTCGGCACGGAAGGACGTTCGCTGCTGCTGATCAACAGCCGCAACACCGTCGAGACAGCACCCATGGCCACCGTTACCAGCATCCGCGAGTCCCTGGCCGCCATAGCCGCGCGCATGGATAAGGACAAGGACATCCTGTTTCTGTTTCTTTCCAGCCATGGTTCGAAAGAGCATGAATTTGCGCTCAACCAGAACAGCATGAGCCTGCGCGGTTTGTCGGCCAGGGATCTGGCAGCACTGCTCAAGGAATCCGGCATCCGCTGGAAGGTGGTGGTGGTCTCGGCGTGTTATGGCGGCGGGTTCATCGATCCGATCAAGAATGATCGCACTCTCGTCATTGCGGCGGCCCGGCACGACCGGCAATCCTTTGGCTGTTCGGATGGGAATGACTTCACCTACTTCGGCCGCGCATTTTTCAAGGACGCCCTGCCGCAAAGCGCGTCGTTCCAGGATGCCTTCCGCAAGGCCGAGCGATTGGTAAGCGAACAGGAGCGCAGAGAACGCAACCCCGGGGACAAGAAGGACGCGGGAGACTATTCGCTACCCCAGATGTTCAGCCCCGGTCCGATCGAGAAGCATCTCCAACATTGGTGGGCGGAGGCTACGCGTCGCTAAAAAAGGAATGTCCGGCGCGGGCAGGCGGTTGGGTGGCAAAATGCGAAAAGGGAACACAAATGTCTGGAAACAGCGGCCCAGGTTACACGCAGAATCCGGAACATCGCATTGCCATCGCGCGCGAAACCAGGCGCGTGCGCGTCGTCGCGGCCGGCGAGACCATCGCCGAGAGCAGTGACGCGCTCACTTTGCGCGAAGCGAACTATCCGCCGGTCTTTTACTTCCCGCGCAAGGATATCCGCATGGACAATCTCGTGCCCACCGATCACCACACTAACTGTCCATACAAGGGCGAGGCCTCGTACTTCAGCATTTGCGCAGGGGGACGGACGATCGAGAACGCGGCCTGGAGTTACGAGTTTCCCTATGACGAGATGGCCGAAATCAAGGAGTACCTCGCTTTCTACCCGCGAAAAGTCGACCTGATCCAGGCGGCCTAGTCCGTGGAACAGTCTTCACTTTCAGCCCGCACGCGGCCAAAGGAGTCCTGCATGAAATTGTCATCTGGAACCCGGTTGTTGGCGCTATGGTTTGCGGTATTTACGCTGGCGGGCTGCGCAACAACGTCGCACGTCATCACTGGAAAACCGCGCGAACCGATCGACCCTTCGCAGGTGACGCTTTATTCTGTCGCGCCGCCGAACTATGAGGAAATCGCGGTCATCGAGGCCTCCAGCCGGTCGTCCTTCTCGTTCGGGGACCAGCGCAAGATGGATGCCGTAATCGAACGGCTCAAGAAGGAAGCCGCTTCGCTGGGCGCGAACGGCGTGCTGCTGCAGCGCACCGGGTCGGACGGTGGCGGCGGAGGGGTCGGCGCCGGCATCGGCACGGGTATCGGCGGCGGCGGGGTCTCCATCGGCACCAGCATCTTCACGACCAGCGCGAACAAGACCGGGCGCGGACTTGCAATCCACGTTCCGCCGGAATCCCGGTAAGTGCGTCAGCAGGAGGTAACTCAGTCCCCGCTCGACTGGGCTG
>JANOGP010000285.1:0-14109 GCA_031406075.1 Betaproteobacteria bacterium | reverse complement strand
CGCGCCACGCCGATCGCCGAAGCGATGTTGGCGCTGGTGCTGATGGACCATGCGTTGCGCCATCGGGCGCAAAATGCCGACGTCCACTGTTCCACGCCCAGGATCGCTGCGCGCGCTCCGGCCGCTGCAGCAAACGCCGGCAATCCCAGTCAGGCAACCGATCCCGACCCTGACGAAGCATAGGGCCAATCACGTCCGTGAGCTGGCTGCAACGCCTCGCCGAAGTTAATGAACAGGATTGGCGCCCGGTACCGACTGCGGCGTTCGTTGCCGCCACGCTGGGCATCGCGCTCGTGGCTTTCCTGGCCAATACCGGCCAACGCTGGGTATTCCTGCTCGACAATGCCAATCTCGCCTTGCACGAAGCCGGCCACCCGATTTTTGGCCTGTTGCTGGGCGATCGCATCACCGTTTATGGCGGCACGCTCGCGCAGTTGCTGTTTCCGACTGCCGCTAGCGCGACGTTCTGGCGCCGCCGCGAGGCGCTGTCGTTCGCATTGTGCGCGGTGTGGCTGTTTGAGAATTTCTGGAACATCGCCCGCTACATGGCCGATGCGCGCGCGCAGATGCTGCCGCTGGTCGGCAGCGGCGAGCACGACTGGACCGAGATTTTTTCGCGCTGGGGCGTCCTGGAGCGTGACACAGGCATCGCCGGTTTCGTCTTGCTCCTGGGCTGGCTCGGCGTGCTGATCGCCTGGGGTTGGCTCGCGCGGCGCTGGCGGCTCGATCGCGAGCTCGAGCCGCACTGAGGGTCAGTGTAAGCCCATGGTGCGCGGATCCTTTTACCTCCGGCTTTCCAACTTCTATTTCTGGTATTTCGCGTTCATCGGCGCATTCGCGCCGTATTTCGCGCTGTATTTGCGATCGCTGGGATTCTCGGCCTCGCAGATTGGCGTGCTGCTTGCCGTAAATCCGGTGGCGCGCATTTTCGGGCCGAATATCTGGGGTTGGCTATCGGACCATTACGGTGCGCGTGGCCAGCTGATTCGTCTGACCGCGGTCGGAACCGCGGTGGCGTTCGTCGCGGTGTTCTTCAACCGTGGAATCGGCTGGATGTTCACTGCACTGCTGGTCCTGAATATTTTCTGGTGCGCGGTGCTGCCGCTGGCGGAATCGGCCACGCTCAACCTGCTGGGCGCGCGGGTCGGCACCTACGGGCGCATACGGCTGTGGGGTTCGGTCGGGTTCGTGGCGGTGGTCGTCGCGGGGGGTTATCTGCTCGATCACTTCGGAATCGACACGCTTGCGCCGATGGTGCTGACGCTGTTGGTGCTCATGGCGGCAAGCACCTTTCCGCTGCCGCGCGACCGCGAACCTTCGCACCACGGTGAGCACGCGCCGATACTGCGCATCGTGGCGCGGCCCGCGGTCATTGCGCTGCTTGCCGGCTTCTTCCTGATGCAGGTGGCGCATGGGCCGTACAACGGCTTTTACTCGATACACCTGGTCGAAGCCGGTTACTCGAAAAAGGCGGTGGGTTGGTTGTGGGCGGTGGGTGTTCTGGCCGAGATTGGGCTGTTCATGTGGCTGCCGCGCCTGATGCAGGCGTACAGCCTGATGCAGATTCTGCGGTTCAGTTTCGGATGCGCGTTCGCGCGTTTTCTGCTGATCGCCTGGGGGGTCGGTTCGATGCCGGTCATGGTGGTGGCACAGCTCATGCACGCTGTCACTTTCGGCGCTTATCACGCGGCCGGCGTGGCGGCAATGCACCAGATCTTCCGCGGCCGCAACCAGGCGCGCGGCCAGGCGCTGTACACCAGCCTCGGCTACGGCCTGGGGGGCACGCTGGGCACGCTCGGCGCCGGCTATGCCTGGGAAGGCTGGGGCCCGCACTGGACCTTCTCGTGTTCCGCCGTCGCTGCGTTGCTGGCGTTCCTGGTGGTGTCATGGAAGCCGATGTCCTTCGGCGCAAAACCGGGGAACTAGTCGCGTCAAAGTGTCGTCCGACCAAGGGGATATGTCATAATTTCCGCTTGATCTGAATTCGATTCGCCATGATTCCGCAGACGCTCTACGACAAGCTCTGGGCAAGCCACCTGGTCCGGCAGGAACCGGACGGCACCGCGCTGATCTATATCGATCGCCACCTGGTGCACGAAGTCACCAGCCCGCAGGCCTTCGAAGGGCTCAAACTCGCGGGCCGCAAGCCCTGGCGCATGGACTCGGTGGTTGCCACCGCCGACCACAACACGCCGACCACGGACTGGGATCAGGGGATCAAGGATCCGATTTCGCGGCTGCAGGTCGAGACTCTGAACGCCAACATCCGCGAGTTCGGCGCCAAGGCGTATTTCCCATTTCTCGATCGCCGCCAGGGGATCGTGCACGTGATCGGCCCGGAGCAGGGCGCCACGCTGCCTGGGATGACCGTGGTGTGCGGCGATTCGCATACCAGCACCCACGGGGCTTTCGGTTGTCTAGCGCACGGCATCGGCACCTCGGAGGTGGAGCACGTGCTCGCCACCCAATGCCTGATGCAAAAGAAAATGAAGTCCATGCTGATCGAGGTGAACGGCACGCTCGGCCGCGGCGTCACCGCCAAGGACGTGGCCCTGTCGGTGATCGGCAAGATCGGCACTGCAGGCGGCACCGGCTATGCCGTCGAGTTCGGCGGCAGCGTGGTGCGCGCGCTGTCGATGGAAGCGCGCATGACCCTGTGCAACATGGCGATCGAAGCCGGCGCCCGCGCCGGGATGGTGGCGGTGGACGAGACCACCATCGACTATCTGCGCGGCCGTCCGTTTGCGCCCAAGGACGAGATGTGGGACCGGGCGGCCGCCCATTGGCGCACGTTGAGAAGCGACGATAACGCCCGTTTCGATTTCGTCGTGCGGCTCGATGCCCGCGAGATCAAGCCGCAGGTGACCTGGGGCACTTCGCCGGAAATGGTGGTGCCGGTAGACGGACGTGTGCCCGATCCGGACAAGGAAAAGGACGAAGGCAAGCGCGAGGGCATGGAACGGGCGCTGACTTACATGGGCCTCAAGCCCAACACCCAGATCATCGATATTCGCGTCGACAAGGTGTTCATCGGCTCGTGTACCAACTCGCGTATAGAGGACCTGCGCGCCGCGGCGCAAATCGTGCGCGGCCGGCGTGTTGCCGCCAATATACGTCTGGCGATGGTGGTGCCGGGCTCGGGCCTGGTCAAGGAACAGGCGGAGAAAGAAGGCCTGGACCGGGTTTTTCGCGATGCCGGATTCGAGTGGCGCCAGCCGGGTTGCTCGATGTGCCTGGCTATGAACGACGACCGGCTGGAACCCGGCGAACGCTGCGCCTCGACCTCGAACCGCAACTTCGAAGGACGCCAGGGCGCGGGCGGGCGCACGCACCTCGTAAGTCCGGCAATGGCCGCGGGCGCGGCGATCGCCGGCCACTTCGTCGACGTGCGCTCGGGACTCTGAATTCGCGAATCGGGAGCAACCATGATCGAACGCGTACTCATCGTGCTGGCAGCTACATTCCTGCTGGCCCTGGCCGGCTGCAACACCATGGAGGGTCTGGGCAAAGACCTCAGGACTCTGGGCGGAAATATCGAAAAGAAAGCCGAAGAGAAGAAGTAGCGATGCAAAAATTCACCAAGCTGGAAGGCCTGGTAGCGCCGCTCGATCGCGCCAATGTCGATACCGACGCCATTATCCCGAAGCAGTTCCTGAAGTCGATAAAGCGCTCGGGTTTCGGGGTCAATCTGTTCGACGCGTGGCGTTATCTGGATCAAGGCAAGCCCGGGATGGACCCGGCCGCGCGCAAGCCCAATCCCGATTTCGTGCTGAACCAGCCGCGCTACAAGGGCGCGAACATTTTTCTTGCACGCAAGAATTTCGGCTGCGGCTCCTCGCGCGAGCACGCACCCTGGGCAATGGGCGACTTCGGTTTCCGTGCGCTGATTGCGCCGAGTTTCGCAGAGATCTTCTGCAACAACTGCTTCAAGAACGGCCTGCTGCCGATTGTCCTGCCCGAAGCCCAGGTTGATCGTCTATTTCACGACGTCGCCGCATTCCCCGGATTCAGGCTGGTGATCGATCTGGGCGCGCAGACGGTCGCCTATCCGGACGGCAGCCATGTGTTCTCGTTCGAAGTCGATTCCTTCCGCAGGCATTGCTTGCTCAACGGGCTGGACGATATCGGGCTGACGCTGCAGCATGTCGACGAGATCAAGGTCTTCGAGGCCAAACGCCGCATCGAGCAACCATGGCTATTCAGCTAACCGCCTAGACGCCAATAGGCAAGCTGATCTACGGGGAGCGCTGGGACAATCCGTCCCATGGACCACGACTTCTGCTCTAATTCCCCGTGTACCCCGTGGTTGAGTATCCTTCGTTTTTCTTTGCGTGACTTTGCGTACCCTTCAAGGGGGTATTGGAATGAATCCTTTGCGCGTTTGCGGTGAGAGGTGATAAATGAAAATAGCAGTACTCCCCGGAGACGGCATCGGCCCCGAGATCGTGACGCAGGCGCTCAAGGTGCTCCAGGTACTGTCGCGCAAGGGTCGAAAATTCGAACTGCAGGAAGCGCCGATCGGCGGTGCCGGTTACGATGCCGGCGGGGACCCCTTGCCGGAATCCACACTGGCGCTGGCCCGTTCCGCGGACGCGGTTCTGCTAGGTGCCGTGGGCGGCCCGAAGTACGACACATTGCCCCGGCCGATGCGTCCCGAGCAGGGGTTGTTGCGCATACGCAAGGAACTGGGCCTGTTCGCCAACCTGCGTCCGGCTCTGCTGTACGAGGAGCTTGCCAATGCCTCGACGCTCAAATCCGAAGTGGTGGCGGGGCTCGACATCATGATCCTGAGGGAGCTGACCGGCGATATTTACTTCGGCCAGCCGCGCGGGCGGCGCGAGACCAGCAGTGGCGAGCGCGAGGGCTACGACACCATGAAATACAGCGAGCCGGAGATCCGCCGCATCGCCCATGTCGGATTCGGCATCGCGCGCAAGCGGGCGAAGCGTTTGTGCTCGGTGGACAAGGCCAATGTGCTCGATACCAGCATCCTGTGGCGCGAGGTCGTCAATGAAGTCGCGAAGGAATATCCGGACATCGAGTTGTCGCACATGTACGTGGACAACGCGGCCATGCAGTTGGTGCGCGCACCCCGGCAGTTCGACGTGATGCTCACCGGCAACATGTTCGGCGATATTCTCTCGGACCAGGCCTCGATGCTCACCGGCTCGATCGGCATGCTACCCTCGGCTTCGCTGGATGCGGGCAACAAGGGTTTGTACGAGCCGATCCACGGCTCGGCCCCGGACATCGCCGGCAGGAACGTTGCGAATCCGCTCGCCACGATTCTTTCGGCCGCGATGATGATGCGCTATACCTTCAACCAGGAGGCGCTTGCCGTACGCATCGAGGACGCGGTCAGGCGCGTGCTCAAGCAGGGCTATCGGACGGCCGACATCCACGAAGCCGGGACCAAGAAAGTCGGGACCGAAGAAATGGGGGATGCCGTGGTGGCGGCGTTGCAGACATGACAGGAGGGATGGGCAATGAACGCTAGTGAAGCGGCGGTGGTTTCGACGCGCCGCACCGGAACAAATGCCGCGATCAGACGCGTGGGGCTGGTCGGCTGGCGCGGCATGGTCGGCTCTGTACTGATGCAGCGCATGCGTGAGGAGCGCGACTTCGATCACATCGATCCGGTTTTCTTTACTACCTCGCAACCCGGAGCCAAAGGCCCGGATATCGGCAGGGACGTGCCCCCGCTCATGAACGCCGCCGACCTGAAGGAACTCAAGGCACTGCAGGTGATCGTTTCCTGCCAGGGCGGCGAATACACCAACGACGTCTACCCGAAGTTGCGTGCCGACGGCTGGACCGGTTACTGGATCGATGCTGCCTCGGCGCTGCGAATGCGGGATGATGCCGTGATCATTCTCGATCCGGTCAATCTCGACGTAATCAGAAAAGCGCTTGCGCAGGGTGTCCGCAGTTACATCGGCGGCAACTGTACGGTCAGCCTGATGTTGATGAGCACGCACGGGCTGTTCAAGGCCGGGTTGGTCGAGTGGATGACGGCAATGACCTATCAGGCTGCCTCCGGCGCGGGCGCCAAGAACATGCGCGAGCTTGTCTCACAAATGGGCTGCATCCATGACGCCGCAAAATCGCTGCTCGAAGATCCGGCCTCCTCGATTCTGGAAATCGACCGCACGGTGAGCGACGCGCTGCGCAGCCGCGCGTTGCCGCGCGAGCACTTCGGGCTGCCATTAGCAGGAAGCCTCATACCGTGGATCGACAAGGACCTCGGAAACGGTCAGAGCCGCGAAGAATGGAAAGCCCAGGCGGAAGGCAACAAGATCCTGGGACGCGAATCAAATCCGGTTCCGATCGACGGCGTATGCGTACGCATCGGCGCCATGCGTTGCCACAGCCAGGCGCTCACGATCAAGCTGACGAAGAACCTGCCTCTCGATGAAATCGAAGGCCTGCTTGCATCAGCCAATCAGTGGGTGAAGGTGGTACCCAATGAGCGAGAAGCCTCGATTCGGGAGTTGACGCCGGCGGCGGTCACCGGCACGCTTTCCGTGCCGATCGGACGTTTGCGCAAAATGTCGATGGGCGGCGAGTACCTCGCCGCGTTTACCGTGGGCGACCAGTTGCTCTGGGGCGCGGCGGAACCGCTGCGTCGCATGCTGCGAATTTTGCTCGACAAGTAGCGATGTGCCTCGGAATGTCCACGGGGAATAACTCAAAATTGATCGCAAAAGTCTTGGGTTACCGGAGAATGTAAGAGGAAAGTTGAGCTTGCATCTCTAAATCCATGATGTTATTTTAATTACCCTTTATACAATAACGATCAGGGTGGGCGCCTTGGGCATAACGTCTCTTCGCGCATGGATCCTCGCCGCGTCGTTGCTCGCTGTATCTGCAGTAGCGCACGGAGCGGGTCTAGGCAAGCTAAACGTTACATCGGCGCTCGGTGAACCGCTCAATGCGGAGATCGAGCTATTCGCCGAGAAAAAAGAAATCGCTTCGCTTGCTGCGCGTCTCGCCAGTCAGGAGGCGTTCGGCCGTGCGGGCCTGGTCTACGCGGGCGCGCTCGACGACGTCAAGATCAGCATCGAAAAACGCGCGGACGGTGAGCCGTACGTGCGGCTCACAACCGCTCAGCCGGTCAACGAGCCCTTCCTCGATTTGCTGGTGGAATTGTCCTGGTCTTCCGGGAGAATCAGCCGCGAGTTCACCGCGCTGCTCGATCCGCCATCGCTGATCGCCGAACGCGCGAGACAGAAGGCCGCCGAGGCCGAAGTACGCGCTTCCCCGCCCAAGCCGGAGCCGCAGCCCGAGCCGATTCCCGAACCGCCGGGACAGGCGCCCACTGCTGAGGCGCCTGTCCCGGAAGCCGCGCCAACCGTGGAGTCTCCTGCCGCAGAGCAAGCGCCGGCGGCCGCAGAAGCGTCCACGGACGCCGAGCCTGCCCCGTGGGTGCCGGTGGAAACCATCGGTGGCCGGATGGCGACATTCCTTACAGAATCGAATATCAACAGCACCTCCCGCCGCAGCGCCGCAGCAGGCGCTCCAACGGCTGATAGTTATGGTCCGGTGAAGCGCGGCGATACGCTGGCCAAGATCGCGCTTGCCGGCAAACCCGCAGACGTGAGCCTGGAGCAAATGCTGGTGTTGCTTTACCGGGACAATCCGGATGCCTTCGCCGGCAAGAATATGAACCGGCTGAAGACTGGAAAGATCATCAAGCTGCCATCCGCGGAACAGTATGGTAGCGTCGCGCCCTCGGACGCGCGCAAGGAAGTACGGGTTCAGGCGCGCGACTGGAATTCATACCGCGAGCAACTGGCGATCAAGGCGGGCGAGGCAATGCCGGCCACGCAGCCGGCCCAGCAAGCGGACGCCGGCAAAATTATGGCGAAGGTCGAGGATCAGGCCGCCGCGGCGAAACAGCAGCCGAAAGAAGTCCTGAAACTTTCCCAAAGCGAACCGACCGCGGCTGCGGCCGGCGCTCCCGCCGGCGATGCGAAGGCGGGTCCGAGCCAGGCCCGGGTGCGCGCGCTGGAAGAGGAGCTGGTGGCCCGCGACAAGGCAGTCAAGGATTCCAATGAACGCGTAGGCAAGCTCGAAAAGACCATCAAGGATCTGCAGGCATTGCTGGAGATCAAGAACAAGGGCATGACCAGCTTGCAGAAACCCGCCGCCCAGCCTCCGACTGCGGCCACCCCGGTGCAGCCGGTCCCGGCGCAGCCGAAGCCGGTCACGCCGGATATTCAAGCGACCGCGCCCGTTGCGACGGCACAGGCACCCGAGGCCAAACCGACCCCGGCCCAGACGCCTGTTGCTCCTGTGGTGCCGCAACCGAAAACCGAGACCGCGCCACCCTCCCAGCCTGCCCCGCCGCCCAAGCCCGCGCCCAGACCGCCGCCGCCGCCGCTACCCGAGCCCAGCCTCATGGACAGGGTATTGGAACAACCCTCCTATCTCGGCGCCGGACTGGGCGTGCTGGTGCTGATCGGCGCGCTCGCCGTGCGTGCCGTTAAACGCCGCCGGGAATCGAAAGCCGAAGCTGAAGAAGCTGGCCCTGCTCCGGTAGTCGGCATTGCGCCCTCGTCGTCGCCCGCGTACAACAGCACAGACACGGACCTGAGCGCGGCCAACGCGCGCGCCAGCGGCGACATTGCGGAGGAGGTCGATCCGGTCGCGGAGGCGGAAATTTTCCTGGCCTACGGGCGCGATGCCCAGGCCGAGGATCTGCTGAAGGAAGCGCTCGGGACTTCTCCCGCGCGCTACGAAATTCACCTCAAGCTTCTTCAGATTTATGCCAATCGCAAGGACACCAAGGCGTTCGAGCAACTGGCGCGCGATCTGCAGAAGGGGACCGGCGGCAGCGGAAATTTTTGGGATCAGGCCGTCAGACTGGGATACCAGCTCGATTCGGATAACCCCCGTTACGCGGCCGGCCGGCCCAGCGGTGGCGAAGCGGTCGCTGGATCAACAGTCGCGGCCTCCGGCGCGGCCGATAATGTCGATTTCAACATCGGCGACGATGACCCGAACGCGACCACCGCCACCGACATCGATCTCGGAGACGATGGCAGACAGTTGGACAGGACCCAGATCATCGATCCTTCCGAGCTCGAGCCCCATGACGAAACCACTATTCTGCAAGCCAGCGCGCCGCCGACGATGAATTTCAGCGTTGAACTGCCGCCCGCGGGAGCCGCGACCGGGGAAACCGAAGCGCCCAAAATGCCGGCAGGCAACGCCATCGATTTCGATTTCGACCTCAACGCCCTCGCCGCCCCGTCTGCCTCGGTGCCCGCGGCCGAGGAACCCAAACCGGCTTCCGCCGGATTGGATTTCGACATGAGCGGGACGTCACTGCAAGACCCGGGCGAGTCCAGGACCGGTTCCGGCGCCGTGCAGGAAATCGACTTGTCCGGAATCAACCTCGATCTGGGCACCGGAACCTCTCCTCAGGTCTCAGCTGCGGGCAAGGACGATCACTGGTATGACGTGCAGACCAAATTCGACCTCGCCAAGGCCTACCAGGAAATGGGCGACAAGGACGGTGCACGCGAGATCCTCAAGGAAGTTCTTCAGGAAGGCGACATCGAACAGAAGGCCTCCGCGCAGACGGTGCTCGCCAATCTCGATTCCTGAGCTGGTGTGTTCGGCCGCGACCGTATCTCGCGGTGGCGCCCTGCTGCACAATTCCAACGTAATTTGATCCGCAGCGTTTTTTGCTGCGCCCCGCAACCGCTTCGGGACCTGCTCTTTGAGAATCGCTCTCGGACTCGAATACGACGGCGCGGCATTCTGCGGCTGGCAGACCCAGCCGGACGGCTGTGCGGTGCAGGATGCTCTCGAGCGGGCGCTATCTGAGGTGGCAGGCAAAAAAATCGATACGGTGTGCGCCGGGCGCACGGATGCCGGCGTGCACGCGCTGGCGCAGGTGGTGCACTTCGACATTGATGTCGAGCGACCGCCGAGCGCATGGATCCGGGGCGGCAACGCATTGCTGCCCGATGCCATCGCGGTGAACTGGGCAACTGCGGTGAATCCGGATTTCCACGCGCGCTTTTCCGCCACCGGCAGGCGCTACATTTTTTGGATGCTCAACCGGGCACAGCGCCCGGGACTCCTTAGTGGGCGCGTAGGCTGGTCTTACCGGCATCTGGATGAACGGGCGATGCGGCAGGCCGCGCAATACTTGATCGACGAGCATGATTTCAGCGCCTTCCGCGCCGCGGAATGCCAGGCGAAGACGCCGGTAAAAACGCTGCGCCAACTGGAGATTGTCCGCCGCGGCGACCTGATTCGATTCGAGTTTGCCGCCGACGCATTCCTCCAGCACATGGTGCGCAACATCGTCGGCTCGCTGGTGTACGTAGGCAGCGGCCGACAGCCCGCCGCCTGGATCGGCGAAGTGCTGGATAGCCGCGATCGCAATCGTGCGGCGCCCACCTTTGCAGCCTCGGGACTATACCTTGCGGCAGTAGAATACGATGCGTCGTGGTCGCTGCCCTCGCACCCGGACTTTGCTGGTCTCGAAGAGACGCTGCTCGAGGCTGAATAATTTTCAGGAGTTCCGAATCGGGATGGCCACAGCAGTAAAGATCTGCGGCATTACCCGTGTCGAGGATGCGCTTGCCGCCGCGCAAGCCGGCGCGCATGCGATCGGCCTGATCTTCGCCGACGCAAGTCCGCGCAGGGTGTCGACCGCGGTGGCGCGCGAGGTCGTCGAGGCGCTGCCTGCATTCGTAACGGCGGTGGCCTTGTTCGTCGATCCGCAACCACTGGAAGTCGAGCGGGTGCTCAGCGAAGTCGGGCCGCAGCTTTTGCAGTTCCACGGCGACGAGCCGCCCGAATTTTGCGCGCAATTCGGCGTGCCCTACATCAAAGCCGCGAGGGTCGGGCCCGGAGTGGATTTGCTACAATACGCCGGCCGTCATCGCGCCGCTAAAGGCCTATTGCTCGATGCGTTCGTGGAGGGCAGCCGCGGCGGAACCGGATCCACATTCGACTGGTCGCTGATCCCGGCCAAGCTTACCCTGCCGCTGATCCTTGCCGGAGGGCTCGATCCCGACAACGTGGGTGACGCGGTGCGCCGCGTGCGTCCCTGGGCGGTCGATGTGAGCAGCGGCGTCGAGGCAGCAAAAGGAATAAAGGACGCGGCCAAGATCGCCGCTTTCATCCGAGGAGTGAGAGATGCAGATGTATGAGGCCCTAAAGGCTTACAACCTTCCCGATGCCAAGGGCCACTTCGGAACCTACGGTGGCGTGTTCGTTGCCGAAACGCTCATGCACGCCCTCGACGAGTTGCGCACGCAGTATGAGCGCATGCACAACGACGCGGGCTTCGTCGCCGAATTCGAGTCCGAACTCAAGCACTACGTTGGCCGTCCCAGCCCGGTGTATCACGCAAGGCGCTTGTCGCAGCAGGCGGGTGGCGCGCAGATCTGGCTCAAGCGCGAAGACCTGAATCACACCGGCGCGCACAAGATCAACAACACCATCGGCCAGGCGCTGCTTGCCAAACACATGGGCAAGAAGCGGGTGATTGCCGAGACCGGGGCGGGTCAGCACGGCGTTGCCGCCGCCACCGTCGCGGCCCGCTACGGCATGGAGTGCGTGGTGTATATGGGATCGGAAGACATCAAGCGCCAGTCGACGAATGTGTTCCGCATGAAGCTGCTGGGCGCCACGGTGGTGCCGGTGGAAAGCGGCTCGAAGACTCTGAAGGATGCGCTCAACGAAGCGATGCGCGACTGGGTCACCAACGTCGAGAGTACTTTCTACATCATCGGCACTGTCGCCGGGCCGCATCCCTACCCGATGATGGTGCGCGATTTCAACGCAGTTGTCGGCCGCGAGCTGCGGACCCAGATGCCGGAAGTTATTGGCCGCCAGCCGGACGCGATCCTCGCCTGCGTAGGCGGCGGCTCGAACGCCATGGGCGCGTTCTATCCCTATATCGAGGACAAGTCGGTGCGGCTGATCGGCGTCGAAGCCGGTGGACTGGGTCTCGCATCAGGCAAGCATGCGGCGACGCTGTGCGCCGGCAAACCCGGCGTGCTGCACGGCAATCGCACCTACCTGATCCAGGACGAGAACGGCCAGATCATTGAAACCCATTCGATTTCCGCCGGCCTCGATTATCCGGGCGTGGGCCCTGAACACGCGTGGCTCAAGGACAGCGGGCGCGCCGAGTATGTCTCGATCACCGATGACGAGGCGCTCAACGCCTTTCACGCGCTGACACGGATGGAGGGCATCATGCCGGCGCTGGAATCTGCGCACGCGGTGGCGTACGCGCTGTAGCTGGCGCCGACGCTCCCCAAGGAACAGGTGCTGCTGGTGAATCTTTCCGGCCGCGGCGACAAGGACATGAACACCGTCGCCGAACGGTCGGGCTTGAAACTCTGAGAAGCGTGAGGGGTGAGGCGTGAGGAGTGAGGTGTTGAAACGTATCCGCCGCGGAAGCACCTGCTTCGTCTCGCGTCTGAACCTGACGCCCTTCACCCCTCACCCCTCACTCCTTCCTCCTCACCCATAGAGCATGTCGCGCATTCCGGAAACGTTCAAGAAACTTCAGGCGCAGGGCAGGAAGGCACTGATTCCCTTCGTCACTGCCGGCGACCCCAATCCGGCGATGACCGTGCCGATCATGCATGCGCTGGTTGGCGCCGGCGCGGACATCATCGAACTGGGCGTGCCCTTTTCCGATCCGATGGCCGACGGGCCGACGATCCAGCGCTCCAGCGAGCGCGCGCTCAAGCACGGCGTGGGACTGAAACATGTGCTGGACATGGTGCGAGAATTCCGCACCACCGATCGGTTAACTCCGGTCGTCCTGATGGGGTATGCCAATCCGATCGAGGCGATGGGTTATGCTGCGTTCGCAGAAAGCGGCCAGGCGGCAGGCGTGGACGGGGTGCTGGTGGTCGATTATCCACCTGAGGAAAGCATGCAGCTGACCGATCTGCTGAAGGCGCGCGCCATCGATTCCATTTTCCTGCTGGCGCCGACATCGGAAGAAAGCTGCATGAAGCAGGTCGGGCGCATGGCGACGGGATACCTATACTATGTTTCGCTCAAGGGCGTGACCGGCGCCGCAAACCTCGATCTGCAGCAAGTTGCGGCCAAGCTCCCGCAGATCCGCTCGCACATCCGGCTTCCCATCGGCGTGGGCTTCGGTATCCGCGACGCGCAGACCGCCGCGGCGATTGCCGCGATTTCCGACGCGGTGGTGATCGGCAGCCGCCTGGTGCAGGAGATCGAATCCTCGGGCCCCGACCAGGTGCTCGGCAATATATCGACGCTGCTTGGTGGCATCCGTCGCGCCATGGACGGTGCGTGAGTCTGTTTTCGCAATGCGCAGGTGATTCGCGCCTGCACTTGCGGGTACATCAAGTCACGGGGGGACGTGAATGAGCTGGTTGCAGAAGCTGCTTCCGCCGAAAATCAAGCGCAGCGCCGGTGGCACCAAGAAAGCGGTGCCGGAGGGGCTGTGGAGCAAATGCGAGATCTGCGAGACGGTGCTCTATCGCGCCGATCTGGACAAGAACCTCAATGTTTGTCCCAAGTGCGGCCACCACAACCGGCTCACCGCCCGCGAGCGCATCGAACTCACGCTCGACCAGGAAGGCCAGTTCGAAATCGGCGCGGAGATCGGGCCCATCGACTTCCTCAAATTCGTTGACAGCAGGCGCTATACCGAACGCCTCGAGCAGGCCAAAGTCGAAACCGAAGAAGATGACGCGCTGGTGGTGGTACAGGGTTCGATCAAAAACGTGCCGCTGGTGGTCGCGGCCTTCGAGTTCCGCTTCCTGGGCGGTTCGATGGGCTCAGTGGTGGGCGAGCGCTTCGTGCGCGGCGTGCAGAGCTGTTGCGAACAGAATCTGCCCTTCGTGTGCTTTTGCGCGAGCGGCGGTGCGCGCATGCAGGAAGGTCTGATGTCGCTGATGCAGATGGCCAAGACCACCGCTGCGCTCACCCAGCTTTCCAGGGCGAGATTGCCGTTCATTTCGGTGCTGACCGATCCGACCATGGGCGGCGTGTCGGCAAGCTTCGCCATGATCGGCGACGTGGTGATCGCCGAGCCTGGAGCGTTGATCGGTTTCGCCGGCCCGCGGGTGATCGAACAGACCGTGCGCC
>JANOGP010000267.1:0-9660 GCA_031406075.1 Betaproteobacteria bacterium | reverse complement strand
ATCGCGGGCGTCGCGTTGGCTGATTTCCTGCAAAAGGGTGGCTAGGTTAGCATCGAAACCTTTGTCTATCAACTGTTTATAGCGACGCAGCGCGCGCTCCCCGGCGGACGCGGTGAGGAACACCTTGAGCACCGCTTCGGGAAACACTACCGTGCCCATATCACGACCGTCGGCAACCAGCCCCGGGGGTCGTTGAAATGCCCGCTGCCGCAGGATAAGCCCTTGACGTACTTCAGGTATCGCCGCGACCTGGGATGCGGCTGCGGAGACTTCTTCGGCGCGAATGGCCCCGGTCACGTCCTCCCCGCCGAGCCGAATGTTGTCGCCGTGAAACTCTACCGGCAACGATTGTGCGATCTGCCCGAGCGCTGCGGCATCCTCCACCGCGATTCCTTGCTGCTTCGCCGCCAGCGCGACCAGCCGGTACAGCGCGCCGCTGTCGAGATAATGAAAGCCGAGTCGCCGCGCAACCTGTCGCGCGACCGTGCCCTTTCCCGAAGCCGACGGCCCGTCGATGGCGATGACCGGCACCACCGCTCCGGCCGCGATCTCGGCGAAGCGATCGAAGAAATCCGGAAAAGTCTTGGCCACGCACTTGGGATCGTTGATGCGCACCTTCACGCCTCCGAGCGCGACCAGCGCGAAGCACATCGCCATGCGATGATCGTCGTACGTTTCGATCGACGCGTCAGGCGTAAGGCGTGAGGCGTCAGGCGGGGTAACGATCAGGTAATCCTCGCCCTCCTCCACCGTTGCCCCGACTTTGCGCAACTCGGTTGCCATCGCCGCCATGCGATCGGTTTCCTTCACGCGCCAGCTCCCGATGTTGCGAAGCCGGCTCCTGCCGTCGGCAAACAACGCTGTCACCGCCAGCGTCATTGCCGCGTCAGGGATGTGATTGAGATCGAGGTCGAAGGCCTGCAACCTTCCCTTTTCCGGTGCGCGCGCTTCGATCCAGTTCTCTCCCATGTCGATGCGTGCACCCATCCCGGCCAGCGCCGTCGCAAAATTCACGTCGCCCTGGATACTGTTGCGGCCCACGCCTTCAACCCGCACAGGCCCGCCGCCGATCGCGCCGGCGGCGAGAAAGTAGGAGGCGCCGGAGGCGTCGCCTTCGACGAATATTTCTCCCGGGCTGTGGAAGCGGCTGTCCGCAGGAATCGTGAATGAGGTCCAACCTGCCCGTTGCACCTGCACGCCGAACCGCGCCATCAGCTCCAGAGTGATTTCGATGTAGGGTTTCGAAATCAGTTCGCCCAGGACTTCAATCGTCGTTTGCTTGCCGGTCAACGGCAGCGCCATCAACAACGCCGTCAGGAACTGGCTGGAAACCTTGCCGTTCACCCGCACCTTGCCTGCATCGCGGATACTGCCGGGCCGGATTTCCAGCGGCGGAAAGCCTTCCTTGCTCAAATAGCGCAGGTCGGCGCCGAGTTGGCGCAACGCATCCACCAGGTCGCCGATCGGACGCTCGTGCATTCTCGCTACACCGGATAACCGGTAATGCCCGCCGCAAAGCGCCAGTGCCGCGGTCAACGGCCGCAACGCAGTGCCGGCATTGCCGAGAAACAATTCCGCACTTTTCACCGGGAACGAACCGTCGCAGCCGCTGACGCTCATGCGTCCCGGCTCTTTGCCTTTCTGCAACTTCACGCCCAGCCTTCCCAGCGACTCGAGCATGCGGTCCACGTCATCCGCCGACAGCAAATCGTGAACTTCCGTGGTCCCGCGCGCGAGCGCAGCCAGCAGCAGGACGCGGTTGGAAATGCTTTTCGATCCCGGCAGGCGCAACTTGCCCGCCGCGCGGTGGAAAGATCCAAGTTCCAGGTATTCAGGGTAGGTGCCCATGCCTCACGAACCCTTGCGTATCCAGGCATTGCGCGCGCTGCGCGCCGCTTCAAACTGGCGCTCGATTTCCGCGCCATCGCCCTGACGCAGGCACCTCGCCAACTCGCCGAGCTGCTGCTGATATATTTCGATGTCTGCCAACAACGATTCCCGATTGGCAAGCGCGATGTCGCGCCACATTTCCGCAGAACTGCCGGCGATGCGGGTGAAGTCACGGAAGCCGCTGGCAGCAAAACCAAACAGCGCTTCGGCGTCCGGCCGGGTCGCGATCATATGCACCAGCGTGTAGGCGAGCATGTGTGGCAGATGGCTCACCGCGGAAAAAACGCGATCGTGATGTTCCGGGGTCATCCGGCTCACCCGGGCACCGCAAGCCTTCCACATTGCCTCAACGCGATCGACCACGGCAGCCTGGTTCTCAGCGAGAGGCGTGAGCACCACGTTCCTGCCTTCGAACAGCGCCGCGCTGGCGGCATCCACACCCGTCAGTTCGGCGCCGGCAATCGGATGCCCCGGAACAATGCACGCAAGATGCCGGGGAGCGAGCCGCCGCACCGCGGCGACGAAATCCTGCTTTGTGCTGCCAGCGTCGGTGACCAGCGTTCCCGGCGCCAAGGCATCGGCAAGCGCACCCAGCACGCGCGCGTTCTGCTGCACCGGCACCGCGATCAGCACTGCGTCAGCCCCATTGACCGCAGCCGCGATGTCCTCGACCACTTCGTCGATCACGCCGAGTTCGCGCGCCCGGGCGACGTTGGCGCGGCCGCGGCCGACGCCGATCACGCGGCGCACTTTTCCGGCACGCCTGAGTGCCGCCGCCACCGATCCGCCGATCAAGCCGACACCGATGACGACCAGTCTGTCGCTATGGAAATTGCTCAAGGAAAATCCGGCGAGCGTTACCGGAACCTTACCGCAGGTCCGTCAACACCGCTTCAAGCGCGGCGAGAAACCGCGCGTTTTCCGCCTCGGTTCCGACCGTCACGCGCAGATATTCGGGCATGCCGTAACCGGCGATCGGCCGCACGATCACCCCCTGCCTGAGCAAGCGCTGGTAAACATCGGCGGCTCCAGGCACTTTGAAGCTGACGAAATTGGCGTAGGACGGAATCCACGACAGCCCGAGTCGCTTGAAGCCGGCGGTCAGCGCGAGCATCCCGCGAGCGTTGAGCGCGCGACTTTGGTGGACGAAGTCCTGGTCCGCTAGCGCCGCCACAGCAGCGGCCTGGGCGACGTTGCTGACGTTGAACGGTTGCCTGACGCGGTTCATCAGGTCGGCAACCTGCGGATGAGCGAAAGCGATGCCGATCCGAAGCCCCGCGAGTCCGTAAGCCTTCGAGAACGTGCGCGAAACGACCAGGTTGGGAAATTGCTCCAGCCATTTCAGGCTGTCGCCGCGCAGCGCGGGATCGAGATACTCGAAGTAGGCTTCGTCGAGCACCAGCAGCACGTCCGCCGGCATCTTGCGCAGGAAGGCATGGATCGCATCGGGCGGCAGCCAGGTGCCCGTCGGGTTGTTCGGATTGGCGACGAAAACGACGCGCGGGTCGCCGCGAACGGCTCGCGCCATGGCGTCGAGATCGTGGCCGAAATCGCGCGCCGGCACTTCGATCCCTGCGGCGCCGGTGGCCTGCGTTGCCAAGGGGTACACGGCGAACGCATGCTGCGAGTAGATTGCCGAAGAGTCCGGTGCAAGAAAGGCGTGCGCGGCCATTTCCAGCACGTCGTTCGAACCGTTGCCGAGCACGATGCGCTCGGCCGCAACGCCGTACATGTCTGCCAGCGCCATTCGCAGCTCAAAACCGTTGCCGTCAGGATACCGCCCCACTTGGCCCAGAGCCGCGCGCATTGCCGCCAGTGCCTTCGGGCCTGCGCCCAGCGGGTTCTCGTTGGAGGCCAGCTTGACGATGCTTTGCTCCTTCAGTCCCATCTCCCGCGCCAGTTCCGAGATGGGTTTGCCCGGCTGATACGGGGAAATGGCGCGAACATACGACGGCGAACGCTCGCAAACATCGACGATGTCCCGAGGTGACGACACCGCATTCATTGCGCAGCCACCGGATAGGAACCGAGAATCTTGAGGAAGGCCGCGAGACCGCGCATTTCCTCCAACGCGCGTGCAACCTTGTCCTCGGTCTCGTGCCCCTCGATGTCCACAAAGAACACGTATTCCCAAAGCCCCGTACGCGACGGACGCGATTCCAGCCGCGTCATGCTCACTCCGCAGCGCGCCAACGGTGTCAATAGCTCGTGAATTGCGCCCGGAATGTTGCGGGTCGACATCACCAGCGAAGTCTTGTCGTTGCCGGACGGCGGCACTTCCTGCCTGGAGATGACGGCGAACCGCGTGGTGTTGTTCGGTTCGTCCTCGATATTAGCGGCCAGCACCGGCAGCCCGTAGTAATCGGCCGCAGAACGGCCGGCGATGGCCGCGGCATCGGTCTGCTCCGCCGCCATGCGTGCGGCCTCGGCGTTGCTGGCCACCGGTACCAGTTCGGCATGCGGGCAGTTCTGGTTCAACCAGCGGCTGCACTGCGCGAGGCTTTGCGCGTGCGAGTAAATCCGTTTGACCGCGGCTGTTTTCGCCGCCCTGGACAAAATATTCTGGTGCACCGGCAGCACCACTTCCCCGCAGATTCTCAGCGGCGTGGACAGCAGATTGTCGAGAGTGCGTCCCACCGCACCCTCGGTGGAATTTTCCACTGGCACCACCCCGTATCCGACATTACCGGCCTCTACGGCGCGAAAAACCTCATCGATCGAACCGCAAAGCGTCGCCGGCGCCTGGCTGCCGAAGTGCTTCACCAGCGCTTCCTCGCTGAACGTGCCTTTCGGCCCCAGGCAGGCAACGGAAAACGCGTCTTCCAGCGCCCGGCACGCGGAAATGATTTCAGTGAACAGGTGCGTCACCGCCTGGTCCGGCAGCGGGCCCGGATTGCGTTCGGCGAGTTGCCTTAGCACCTGGGCTTCGCGTTCCGGCCGATAGACCGGGCCATCGCCTTTGAGCTTGCCAATGGCATGCGCGGCCGCTGCGCGTTCGCTGATCTGCTCGAGGATCTGCTGGTCCAGCGCATCAATGCGGCTGCGCAGTTTATTGAGCTCATCCGCCATTACGATGCTTCCGAGGGGAGGTAGCGCACCGTAAGCACGCCTTCGATCGCGGCGATCCTGTCAATGACTTTTGACGCTACTGGGCTGTCCACGTCCACCAGTGTGTAGGCCATGTCTTTTTTCGACTTGTTCAGCATGTTATGAATATTAAGGCCGGCCTGGGCAACAGCGGTAGAGATCTGCCCCACCATGTTGGGCACATTTGCATTGGCGATGCCGAGACGGAACGGGGACTCGCGCATCATAGTCACGTCCGGAAAGTTCACCGCGTTGCGAACGTTGCCGTTCTCCAGATAGTCGCGCACCTGCTCCACCACCATCACCGCACAGTTGTCCTCGGCCTCGCGGGTCGACGCGCCCAGATGCGGCAGCGCGACCACGCCGGAATGCCCGCGGAAGCTGCTGCTGGGGAAATCGCATACATAGGCCTTGAGGCGCTTGGCGTCCAGAGCCTGCAAAACTGCTCCGTTGTCGACGATGCCTTCCCGGGACAAATTGAGCAGCACCGCCCCGTGCTTCATTAGGCCGATGCGTTTGGAGTCGATCAGATTGCGGGTTTCTTCCAGCAGGGGCACGTGAATGGATACGAAATCACTGTTACGCATCACTTCCTCGATGCTGTGCGCCTTCCTGACCTGGGACGGCAGGCTCCAGGCTGCGTCCACCGTGATTTCAGGATCGAAGCCGTGCACGTTCATGCCCAGCTTGATGGCGGCGTCCGCGACCAGGCTGCCGATCCTGCCCAGTCCGACAATGCCGAGCACATGGTGCGGCAACTCGACGCCGGTGTAGTGCTTCTTGCCATCCTCGACCGCCTTGTTGATTTCCATATCGGCTCCAGAAAGCTGATCGACGAAGCGGATGGCGGGAATCAGATTGCGGGCCGCCATCAACATGCCGGCAAGAACCAGTTCCTTGACCGCATTGGCATTGGCGCCGGGAGCATTGAACACCGGTACCCCGCGCTTGTTCATTGCCGCGACCGGGATATTGTTGGTCCCCGCTCCGGCGCGGCCGATTGCCTTCACCGACTGTTCGATGTCCATCGCGTGCATGTCCTGAGAGCGCACCAGGATCGCGTCCGGCGACCGCACGTGCGTGCCCACGGAATAGCGCTCCGCGGGCAACCGCTTCAAGCCGACTGAGGAAATCGAATTGAGCGTCAGGATGCGCAGCGGGTCAGCCATGTCGGGCTTCGAACTCGCGCATGAATTGAACCAGTGCCGAGACTCCCTCCACCGGCATGGCGTTGTAAATGGACGCGCGCATCCCGCCCACAGAGCGGTGACCCTTGAGTTGGGTCAACCCCCGCCCCTTGGCCTGTTTCAGGAACTCCTCGTCCAATTTGTCGTCCTTGAGCCGGAACGGAATGTTCATGATCGAGCGGTCTTCCTTTGCCACCGGACTGGTGAAGAACCGGCTGCTGTCGAGAAACCCGTAAATCAGGCCGGCCTTGTAAAGGTTGACCTTTTCCATCTCGCCCAGCCCGCCCATTTTCTTCAGCCACTGGAATACCAGTCCGGCGACATAGAGAGCGTATGTAGGCGGCGTGTTGTACATCGAGTCGTTGTCGGTGTGGATCTTGTAATCGAGCATTGCCGGGGTGCCTTGCAAGGTCTGGCCGATCAGGTCCTCGCGCACGATCACGATGGTCAGTCCCGCGGGCCCGATGTTTTTCTGCGCGCCCGCATAGATCAGGCCGAACCGCGACACATCCAGCGGCCGCGCCAGAATGTGAGAAGACATGTCCGCCACCAGCGGCACGGTGCCGGTATCGGGCAGCCAGTGATATTCAATGCCGCCGATAGTTTCGTTGGAAGTGATGTGCACGTATCCCGGATCCGAACCAAGCTTCCAGGCCGCCTGTTTCGGCACGTAGCTGAAATTCCTGTCCGCCGAACTCGCGGCCACATTGACGCTGCAGAATTTCCCGGCCTCGGCGATCGCCTTCCTGGCCCATTCGCCGGTGTGAATATAGTCGGCTGATTTCTTTCCGCGCAACAGATTCATCGGCACCATGGCGAATTGCGCGGTTGCGCCACCTTGCAGAAACAGAACCTTGTAATTTGCCGGAATAACAAGCAGTGAACGCAAGTCGGCTTCCGCTGTTTCCGCGATGGCGATGAATTCCTTGCTGCGGTGACTCATTTCCATGACCGACATTCCGGTGCCACGCCAGTCGAGCAATTCGTCGCGCGCCTGCTCCAGGACCGATTGTGGCAGGATCGCCGGTCCTGGGCTGAAGTTGAAAATTCTTCCCACTTTTTTCCTTCGTTCTATGAATTCGAAATTCGCCGCAGTGTGCTTCAACTCGTTGAGCCCTCACCTGGGTCCTGGTCCGGCGGTCCGCCGGCGGACTCGCTCGTGTCCGAACCGGCGTCCGGATCGGAGGAAGGTTCCGGGTCGGAAGGCGAGCTGGGTTCCGTGCCCACGTCATCGTCCTTGTCAACGATCTTCTGGAGGCCGGCGAGTTTCTCCTCCGGACCGAGGTTGATCAGCGTCACCCCCTGGGTGGAACGGCTCATTTCGCGAATTTCCTTGACCCGGGTGCGGATCAGCACGCCGCCGGTGGTTATGAGCATGATTTCGTCGCTTTCGTCGACCAGCGTGGCCGCTACCACATCGCCGTTGCGGGCGCTGGTCTGAATCGCGATCATCCCCTGGGTGCCGCGCCCGTGACGCGTGTACTCGGCGATCGGGGTACGCTTGCCGTAACCGATCACGGTCGCCGTGAGTACCGACACGGTCTCGTTGTCCGCCACCAGCAGCGAGATGACTTTCTGGCCGCCGGAGAGCTTCATGCCGCGCACACCGCGTGCTACACGCCCCATCGGCCGCACATCCTGCTCGTCGAAACGGACCGCCTTGCCGGCATCGGAGAACAACATGATGTCGTGCCGGCCTTCCGTTAGCGCCACTCCGATCAGATAGTCGCCCTCTTCCAGATCCACCGCGATAATTCCGGACGGACGCGGGCGCGAAAAATCGGAAAGCGGCGTTTTCTTGACCGTGCCGTTAGACGTCGACATAAAAACATACTTGTGCTCGTCGAAATCCTTGACCGGCAGGATGGCCGTGATCTTCTCGCCGTCCAGGAGCGGCAGCAGATTGACGATGGGTTTGCCGCGGCTGGCACGCCCGCCCTGCGGCACGTTGTATACCTTGATCCAGTAAAGGCGCCCGCGATTGGAAAAGCACAGCACATAATCGTGGGTATTCGCGATGAACAGGTTATCGATGAAATCGTCTTCCTTTGTCGCCGTGGCCTGCTTGCCGCGACCGCCGCGTTTCTGCGACCGATAGTCGGCGAGCGGCTGGGCCTTCACGTAGCCGGTGTGAGACAGCGTCACAACCACGTCCTCGGGCGCAATCAGGTCCTCCATGCTGAGGTCCTGGGCGTCCATCACGATTTCGCTGCGGCGCTCGTCGCCGAACTGGCTGCGGGTCTGCCCGAGCTCATCGGCGATGATCCTGGTGATGCGCTCAGGCTTGGCAAGGATGTCGAGCAGGTCGGCAATGTTGTCCATGACCTCCTTGTACTCGTTGACGATCTTCTCCTGCTCCAGTCCGGTCAGGCGCTGCAACTGCATTTCCAGGATGCGCTGCGCCTGCACGTCGGAGAGCCTGTAGCCGTCGGACTGCAATCCGTAGTCGCGCCCCAGGCCCTCCGGACGCGAGGCGGAAACGTCCGCGCGTGCCAGCATTTCCTCCACCAGTTGCGAGCGCCACATACGCGACATCAGTTCGCGCTTGGCTTCAGCCGGAGCGGACGCGGCCTTGATCAGCGCGATAATCTCATCGACGTTGGAAAGCGCCACCGCCAATCCTTCCAGGATGTGGCCGCGTTCGCGCGCCTTGCGCAACTCGAATACCGTGCGGCGGGTAACCACTTCGCGCCGGTGGCGCAGGAAGGCGTCGAGAATCTCTTTCAGATTCAGCAGGCGCGGCTGGCCGTCCACCAGCGCCACCATGTTCATCCAGAACGTATCCTGGATCTGCGTTTCTTTGTACAGGTTGTTCAGGATGACTTCGGGAACTTCGCCGCGCTTGAGCTCCAGCACGACGCGCATGCCGGACTTGTCCGATTCGTCGCGGATTTCGGAGAGGCCGTCCAGTCGCTTGTCGCGCACCAGCTCGCCGATCTTGATGAGCAACGCCGACTTGTTGACCTGGTAAGGAAGCTCGTCGATGACGATGGCCTGCCGGTTGCCCTTTTCCAGCTCCTCGATGTGGGTGCGGGCGCGGATTACCACTCGGCCGCGGCCGGTGCGGTACCCCTCCTTGACTCCCGAGGTGCCGTAGATGATTCCGCGGGTCGGAAAGTCCGGTCCCGGGATGGTTTCCACCAGTTCGTCGACGCTGATTTCGGGCCGCTCCAGGATTGCCAGGCAGGCATCGACGACTTCGCGCAGGCTGTGCGGTGGAACGTTGGTGGCCATCCCCACCGCGATACCGGCAGAGCCGTTGATGAGCAGATTGGGAATCCTGGTGGGCAGGACACTGGGTTCCTGCTCCTTGCCGTCGTAGTTCGGGACGAAATCGACGGTTTCCCTGTCGATGTCGGCCAGCAACTCGGAGGCGATTTTCTCCAGGCGGCACTCGGTATAGCGGTAGGCTGCGGCCGAGTCGCCGTCGACCGAGCCGAAGTTTCCCTGGCCGTCGATCAGCATGTAGCGCACGGAGAAATCCTGCGCCATGCGC
>JANOGP010000254.1:0-18860 GCA_031406075.1 Betaproteobacteria bacterium | reverse complement strand
AAGACCTACAAGTGGTTCCGCGAGCACGCGCACTACGATGATCTTCATCCCAAGATCGCGCTGGAGATCGTCAAGCGCTACGCGACAACCGAGAAGATGCAGACGCGCGCCATGATTGCCGCAAAGCGCAGCATTCAACTCCTGCACAATGCGCTGTTGACCGGGTATCAGGCCTATTCCCCCGCTCAAGCTTCCGACGAGGCCATTAACAACGCGGAAAAACGCGAAACCGACCGGCGCGCGCAGCTACTGCGGCTCGCCTTTCCCGACAGACGCTTCGGCGAGCGTCGCGGCTTCAGGGCTGGTAAGGTCGCATAGCCGGGTTCGAGCTCCGGCATCCCCGCCGGGGACCAAGAAAAAGGGCCAGCAGGCGCTGGCCCTTTTTCCTAGCGGGCTGCAATCAGTGCTTCAGCGCCTGAATGAGCTTGTCGAAGTTGTCGTTGCGCACCATGAAGTGAACAGGCAGTGATTGAGTCGAGGCACGTTCCAAGATTCCCAGGATCACTACGCAGAGATCCATGTGATTCTTCTTTTCCATCAAGTCGTCGCTGAAGTCCACGACGTGACGCATACCGCCCACGCGTACGATAAATTCGTGGATGCCTTGTCCGGCCTGATAGTCGATTTCTGCGTCGGTCAGCGATGTACTCAGGCGCTCCAGCACCGACGCTGCTTTGAAATCTGATTTCAATCGATGTTCCTTCCCACGCCCGCCTCCCGTAATAATACTTCCCGCATTCAGGAATGACGCAAATAGTTTGCGACCGACACCCCGTGACGACGTACCCGGGGCACGAGGTGCCGGCGAACCAATGGTTTGGCTTAATGCACCGAATGACGCAGGAACCGTTCCTGCAGAGGTTCCCGCCAACGAACCTGCGCGGAAGAGGCGTTCGCCTCTCGAGTGGCAGGGATGCCACACTCCCGAAATCGGGGAATTCGGTCATGGCACGCCTCTTTTCGGCTAGCGCAATCAGCCGAAAATCGTCATCCGGCGACTCGTTGCCCTCGATTTTTGCTAGAATTCGCCCCTTCAAAAAGGGCTGTTAGCTCAGCTGGTAGAGCAGTGGACTCTTAATCCAACGGTCGCAAGTTCGAGCCTTGCACGGCCCACCACGAAACCATCAGGGGGCGGCGATTGCCGCCCCCTTGGTTTTTGACCTTGACGTCACAAATTCCTAGAAACTGCCCAGGTAATGGGCCAACGCCTCGATCTGCTCGTCATTCAGGTTCTTGACGGCGGGTACCATCAAGCCGTTGTCGTTGGTGCGCAAGCCGTCGCGATAATCCTTGAGCTGCTTGACGACGTAGGGGTATTTCTGGCGCGACAGCCGCGGAAATTCATTCAGGCCCTTGAAGCTGGCCTGATGGCAGGTGGCGCACTGCGCATCCTGCGCGATTTTTTTTCCTTGCTCGACCTTGGCGGGATCCGCATCGAACTTGCTGCGGACCAGGTTCTGTGCGGCATAGAACTCGGCAAGTTCCTGCATGTCCTGATCCGACAGCACTGCGATCGAAGGGGACATCATCGAGTCCTTGCGCCGCCCTTCCTTGAAATCCTTCATCTGGCGATAGAGGTAATCCCTGGTCTGGCCGGCAAGGCTGGGGAAGGCGCTGGAACTGGAGTTTCCATCAGTGCCGTGACAATGCGCGCAGAAATCCGATTTGGCGGCCGTTGCTGCGTCCAGCATTGCGAATGACTGCAGGGTCAGCACCAGGGCGAGAATCGGCAACTTCAGTTTCATTTTTTGTTCCTTCTGGATCCGATCAAATGGGGACACGCAGTATCTGGAAGGCAACGACGCGTCAGGCAGCCCGAACCAATGGTGCTTCGCTTTAACCGCTTACCCCTGGAACGAATCGGCTTCACAATTATAGGGCATCGGCGCAGTTTTCCAGTCGCGGCGATGTAGACTAGCCGCCAGTTTCGAGAGGGATTCAGGGTTGCAGGCGATGTCAGCAAACGACAATCATGTAGTGGCATTTTACAACCGCCATCCCATCTCCCTCGACCAGATCCTCGCCAGTCTTGCGGCTCGGCGTGGGCGACTCGAGTATCTTGCACCTGAAGACCTTTATCCCTATGACCAGGACCATTACGGCGGGCTGGAGGCGGTCGACGCGCTGGCGGATTGCGCCGCCATCGGCCCGGGCAAGCAGGTGGCCGATTTCTGCGCCGGGCTGGCCGGACCGGCGCGTTATCTCGCCCACAAGTACGGAGCGACGGTGACCTGCATAGAGCTGAATCCGGGTCGTGCACCCGGCGCGGCGGAACTGACCCGGCGGGTGGGACTGGACCGGCGGGTGCGGATCGTGCGAGGTGACGTCACGCGTACGCCGCTCGCCGACGGCACCATGGATGCGGTCATCAGCCAGGAAGCTCTGCTGCACGTGCCGGATAAGCGCGCCGCATTGGGCGAGGCCTATCGGGTCCTGAAAAAAGGCGGCCGGCTGGCGTTCACCGACTGGATCGAGCACCGCAGGCTCGACTCAACCGATTCCGAATCGATGTGGCGCGGAATCACGGCGCAGACCATTCAGAGTTCCGACTCTTACGATCGCATGCTTCGCGACATCGGTTTCCGCGTTATTTTCAAAAAAGATCTGACTGCGGAGTGGGGAGGGATTCTGGAACAGCGCTTCGCGATGTACCGGAAACTGCGCGACGAGACGATCGCATTCGGCACACCCTCAGGTGACGAAGAATTCTACCGGTCATACGCGCGCCTTGTCGCGCTGGTGCAGGCGCGTACCCTCGGCGGGGGCCGCTTCGCTGCCGAAAAATAGCCGCCACCGGGGTGCGTCTCCTCAGACCTTATAATCGCGACATTCGAAAAATTACCGAGTCCGGGGGACAGCGGCATGCGCCTGTGCACCATCAAGAGAGACGGATGTGAAGAAGCCGCCGTGGTGACGCGCGCCGGCATCGTTCCGGTCGCGGCGATCAATGCTCATCTGGGAAAGGCCTGGCCGGACAGACTCTACGGCCTCATTGAAAGGGGAATCAGCGCGAGTTTGCTGGCCGACGCGGAGAGGACACCGCTTAAGCTTGACCCGGAGGCGGTCCGTTACGGGCCTCTGTACCGGCACCCGCGCAAGATTCTTGGCATCGGGTTGAATTATCGCGATCACGCAGCCGATCTGAATGCGCCCTACCCAACCGAGCCGGCGTCGTTCATGAAGTGCGACAACACCATCATTGGCCCCGGGGAGGCGATCGAACTGCCGCCGCAGTCGGAGCGGGTCACGGCGGAGGCCGAGATCGGGGTGATCATCGGCAGGCAATGCCGCCTCGTGTCCGAGGATCAGGCGCCGGAGTACATCGCCGGCTATTGCCTGATCATCGACATGACTGCCGAAGATATCCTGCAGAAGAACCCGCGCTTTCTCACCCGAGCGAAGAACTTCGACACCTTCTTTTCATTCGGACCCGAGTTGATCACTGCCGACGAGGTGCCGGACGTGCTGAAAGTGAAGGTCGGAACGTACAATAACGGCAAGCTTCATCGCGAAAACGTGGTGGCCAACATGGCGTTCCCGCCGTTTTACCTGGTGTCGTTTCATTCGCATGTTGCAACCCTGTATCCAGGCGACATCATCAGCACCGGCACGCCGGGGGCAGTGGTGATCGGGGACGGCGATTTGGCCGAGTGCCGCATCGAAGGGCTGGGGACGCTCTCCAACCCGGTGAGGCGCAGGCCAGCCTGACACGAACCCGGCGCATCTTGTAACATCGGGGAAGCCGCTGTTCGGCCGGGTGCAACGGGTCGGGCAGTTCCGGACATGAATTGAGTCAACAGGAGGAGTACATGAGAATCGGCAAACCGGCCGGCGCCGCGCTTGCGGCCGCTGCGGCGCTTCTGCTCGCGGCCTGCCAGCAGAGTGGGACTTCCATCAAGATCGGCTTCATCGATCCGCTGTCCGGCGCGTTCGCGAACGTCGGCGCACATGGCCAGCGCGAGTTGCAACTGGTCATCGAGGACATCAACCAGCGCGGCGGCGTGCTGGGAGGCAGGAAATTCGAGATCGTCGCGCTCGACAGCAAGGCCAACCCTCAGGAAGCGCTGATCGCGATGCGCCAGCTGGTGGACCAGAAGGTGCGCTTCATGTTCCAGGGCAACTCCTCCGCCGTGGCCGGCGCGCTCACCGAGGCCGTGGCCAAACACAACGAGCGCAATCCGGAAGCGAGTGTGCTTTATCTCAATTACGGTGCCGTGGACCCGGCGCTCACCAACGACAAATGCAACTTCTGGCATTTCCGCTTTGATGCCGACGCGGATATGAAAATGCAGGCACTCACCAATTTCATGGCGCGGCAGAAGAACATCAAGAAGGTCTACCTCATCAACCAGGATTACGCGTTCGGCCACGCGGTATCCAAGGCCGCGCGTGCCATGCTGGCGCGGAAACGGCCGGACATCAGGATCGTCGGCGACGATCTGCACCCGCTGGGCAAGGTCAAGGATTTTGCGCCCTACATTTCGAAAATAAATGCCTCCGGCGCCGACAGCGTCATCACCGGCAACTGGGGCAGCGACATGGCGCTGCTGATCAAGGCGAACCGCGACGCCGGTCTCAAGGTCGACTATTACACCTACTATGCCGGCGTCGTCGGCGGCCCGGCGGCGATCGGCGAATCTGGCGACGGCCACGTCAAGCAGGTGAGCATGTGGCACACCAATGTCGGCGGCAAATCGGATGATCTGGTCGAGAAATACCGCAAGCGCTATCCGGAGGCAAACGACGATTTCTTCTTCCTCACGCTTCAGCATGCGATGGAATTACTGGTTAAGGCGATGGAGCAGACCCAGTCCACCGACCCGCTGAAGATTGCCAAGGCGCTGGAGGGCGCATCCTACGAGGGCATCACCGGAACGGTTACGATGCGCGAGGACAATCACCAGTTGTTGCAGCCGCTGTACGTTTCCACGTTCGGAAAAATGGGCGCCGCCGGCGTGAAGTACGACGTGGAGCGCACCGGAATGGGCTTTGGAACCGACGGCCGCATCGAGGCCAAGGACACGGTCCTGCCGACCACCTGCGAGATGCAGCGCCCGTAACTGCGCCGCAGCGGGAAAAAGAAGGCCGCGATTTTCCGCGGCCTTTATCATTTGCAGCAGGCGCGCCTACCTGCGCCACGCTGCATCGGGAGGAACGCTGTAACAGATTCTTCGCGTCTTCGTCTCGGCGGGCTGCCCGGCCGTTTTCACTCTGGCGCCGTCAGCGCCGGGACCGCAATTACGACGATCTGGTGCACGGCGGAGCCCGGATCGGCAGCGCGGTCGCCCGCGGGCGACAAGGTTCTGCGGTGTCTGGCTAACTACCTGAGACATCTGGAGGATTCGTGTTGTCGGAGCACGACAGCAGGAGAAGTCCCTTGCCAAACCCGTCCGCAGGGGTGGGTCTGCAGACGGGGGCAAGGGAGGACTTACACGGAACCGGTTACCACCAGCTTGAAGGCGAAAAACAGGCCTAAAGCCAGGCAGCAATAAACCAGCATATCGCCGCGCTTGCCGAACATCGGCATACGATCCATGAGGCGCGTACCCCAGATTGCGCCCGCCAGTGCCGCCAGCAGGGTCACGATCGCCGCAGTGGGGTGCTGGTCCCAGATGCGCCCCAGCACGGTTTCGACCCAGCCTCCGGAGCGCAGCCCCTTGTACAACAGGCCGCCAAAGCCGAGCACCAGAAGTGAGAACAACAGCAGATGAAACAGGGTTTGGATGCCTTCCTGCAGGATCTGCAGAATGGTGCGGATCGGGCGTGCGGTGAAATCGGATAACGGTTCGAGCATCATGTTGCACCTCGTGGTTGGATACCTTCCAGCGGAGATATCGCAATGCCCGTGCCACCGATTTTTTGCGACGCCCGATCAAGGCATTGGCGCGCCGTTGCAAACTTGGTAGGGAAAAATTGAGGATTTTTAGAGTAAAACCGTCGCCATCAGGCGACCGACCATGGATTGTGCGCCGGTTATGCTGCGCTTACGCGCCGCTGCGACCGCTATGACACGTCAGTGCGCGCGCCGGCCGAAATGCGAAAGCTCGCGTGTCAATCCGTACCGCAGCGCAGAAAGTTGCACTGCCGCTCGCAGTCCTGCGAGAAGCCGCATTCGAACAGGCCTACTTTGGCCGCGCCGGAATCATCGGTGCCGCATTGTTCGGCCGCCGGCTTATGGTTGAGCTTGGGGCGCCATTCACAGATGTGACAACCGGCGGTTAGTCCGGGGAGTTCCAGCGAGTCGACGCGCGAGAATTGCGGCGTGGACTCGTCGGTGGCGGCGGCAGGCGAAGCCAGCGCGGCAAGCGCGAAATACACTGCAAGACAGAATCGGAACATCGGCGACCTCCGCGAACGGGTCAGGGCTGCATCAATTATAGTCCCGCTCGTACGCCACAAAAGTCAATGCAAGCGCCTTCGGCCGTCATCCCTTGAGGCGCCAGATGCGGATGACCTCGGGGCCGCGCCGCAGGCTGCGCATGATTTGCGCCAGATGCAGGCGGTCGGACACCTGCAGGGTGAAGTGGATGATGGTGTAGGCGCTGGAATCGCCGGGCTCGAGGCTGACGTTATCGATATTCGAGCCGGTCTCGGCAATCGCCGCGGCGATCTTGGCCAATACGCCGCGCTCGTTGGCAACCACCATCTTTATGTTCACCGTGAACAGCTTCGTGGTATCCGGTGCCCACTCGACGTCCAGCCATTTTTCCGGGTCGCCGCGGGTCTTGCGCGCCACCGGGCAGTCATGGGTATGAATCACCAGGCCGTGGCCCTTGCGCAGGAAACCGATGATCGGATCACCGGGTATCGGGTGGCAACATTTGGCAAACTGCAGCGCCATGCCCTCCGAGCCGCGAATGATCAGGCTGCCGGGCAGCTTCTCCATCTTGCTGCCCCTGGGTTCGGCGATGGACAGCAGTTGGCGCGCGATGACGATCGCCAGGTGCTTGCCCAACCCGATGTCCGCAAGTACCTCCTGCCGGTTCTTGGCGCCGTAATCCTTGAGCAGCCTCGCCCATGGGTCTTCGCTGATCTGGTCCGCGCTGGACTTGAGCGCGGCCAGCGCCTGGTTGAGCAGGCGCTCGCCGAGCTGCGCCGACTCCTCGTACTGCATGGTCTTGAGAAAATGACGGATATGCGAGCGTGCCTTGCCCGTTACCACGTAATTGAGCCAGGCCGGATTGGGGTTGGAATGAACTGCGGTGATGATCTCTACACGGTCGCCGCTTTTCAATTGCGAGCGCAGCGGCACCAGTTCGTGGTTGATCTTTGCGGCCACACAGCGGTTGCCGATATCCGTGTGCACCGCGTAGCCAAAATCCACGCAGGTGGCGCCGTGCGGCAGCGCCATGATTCTGCCTTTTGGGGTAAACACGTAGACCTCGTCGGGAAACAGGTCCACCTTGAGGTGCTCTAAAAACTCGATCGAATCGCCGCTCTCCGACTGCAACTCCAGCAGGCTCTGCAGCCACTGGTGGGTTTTCATGTGCAGTTCGTTGATCTGCGCGTCGTCCTTGTACAGCCAGTGGGAAGCCACGCCCGCCTCGGCGATCTTGTGCATTTCAAGCGTGCGGATCTGCACCTCGATCGGCGTGCCGAAAGGGCCGAAAAGCGTGGTGTGCAGCGACTGGTAGCCGTTGCCTTTGGGAATGGCGATGTAGTCCTTGAACTTGCCGGGGATCGGCTTGTAAAGCTGGTGCAGGGCCCCCAGCGCGAGATAACAGGCGGCGGCGTCCTTGACGATTACGCGGAATCCGTAGATGTCGAACACTTCCGCAAAGGACAGATTCTTCTCCAGCATCTTCTTGTAGATGCTGTAGAGGTTCTTCTCGCGGCCGCTGACCGTGGCATCGATGTGACAGTCGGCGAGCTTCTGCTTGATCGCGTCGAGAATCTTGTCCACTACCTCGCGGCGATTTCCACGCGCCCGCAGCAGCGCCTTGGACAGCACGCCGAAGCGGTTCGGGTAGAGGTGGCGGAACGCCAGCTCCTGCAATTCCTGGTAAAGCTGGTTCAGGCCGAGCCGGTTGGCGATCGGAGCGTAGATTTCCAGCGTCTCGCGGGCGATGCGCGCGCGTTTTATCGATTGCATCACCTGCAGCGTACGCATGTTGTGCAGGCGGTCGGCGAGCTTGATCAGGATGACGCGCACGTCGCGCGCCATGGCTAGCAGCATCTTGCGGAAATTCTCCGCCTGCGCCTGTTCCTGGGTCTGGAATTCGATCCGGTCGAGCTTGGAGACGCAGTCCACGAGATCAGCAACGTGCTTTCCGAACTTGTCGCTGATCTCGGTTTTGGTGACGGCGGTGTCCTCCATCACGTCGTGAAGCAGCGCGGCGGTGAGGGCCTGGCCGTCGAGATGCCACTGCACCAGGATGTGGGCAACGGCGATCGGGTGGGAGATATAAGGATCGCCGGACTTGCGGAACTGGCCTTCGTGCGCGGACTCGCTGAACTGGTACGCGCTTTGAAGCTGAGCAATATCCTCCGGCTTGAGATAGCCGGCTGCATCCTTGAAAAGAAGCTCGGCCTCGGACATGGTCAGCACTGGGGATTCAGCCGGGAACCGGTGGACCGCAGGCATTCACCGGTGGAAGATTGTTTGGCTGATCCTCCTGCGATCGTCAGACACGGCAGTGCCGTCAGGCTTTGGACTTGAGGATCTCGACCCCGACCTTCTGGGCCGCGATCTCGCGCAATGCGATAACGGTGGGTTTGTCCTTGTTGGTGTCCACCATCGGGGAGGCGCCGGTGGCAAGCTGGCGTGCGCGATAGGTCGCGGCCAGCGTGAGCTCGAAGCGATTCGCAATGTGCTTCAGACAGTCGTCTACGGTGATGCGCGCCATAACACCTTCACTTCAAACTGTTGATCAATTCACCGTGACGTGCGATCTGCGAGGGCAGGCGCAAGCGTGCGGTTCGCACGATGCCTGCCAGATCTTCCACGGCCTCAGCGAAGTAATTGTTGATAATAACATAGTCGAATTCCTCCAGATGGGCGATCTCGCCGCGCGCCGCCTTGAGGCGGCGCTCGATGACGGTGGAGGTATCCTGGCGGCGATCCATCATGCGCTGCCTCAGCACGTCCAGCGAAGGCGGCAGGACAAAAATGCCGATCGCATCGGGAATCAACTTTCGCACCTGCTGCGCACCCTGCCAATCGATTTCCAGCACTATGTCATGGCCCAGGCCGCGGCGCGCCTCGATCCAGGCCTGCGAAGTGCCGTACAGATTGCCATGTACCTCGGCGCTTTCCAGAAACTCGGCGCGCTCGAGCATGGCCTGAAAGACCGGCCTGGTTACGAAGTGATAGTCGCGCCCGTCCCGTTCGCTGGGCCGCGGTTCCCGGGTTGTATGCGACACCGATAGCTGCACGTTCGTATCGCGGGAGAGCAATTCCCTGACCAGGGAAGTCTTGCCGGCCCCCGAAGGCGCGCAAACGATGAAAATGTTTCCGGTCATCTGGGTGAGGCATGAGGCGTGAGGCGTGAAGGGACAAGCGCATACCGCGATGCATCGGAGCGTGGACCAATAAGCGTTATCTTCTGGCGCCGCCGCCAGCTCGCTCGGGCTTCGGTTCGCCGTCCTTCAGTATTCACGCCTCACGCCTCACGCTTTACGCCTCACTCTATATTCTGTATCTGTTCCCGCATCTGCTCGATCAGCACCTTGAGCTCCATCGAAGTCTGGGTGACTTCGAGGTCCACGGATTTAGAACCCAGAGTGTTGGCTTCCCGGTTCAGTTCCTGCATCAGGAAATCCAGGCGCTTTCCGACCGCCCCGCCTTTGTCGAGAATGCGGCGGATCTCGCCGAAGTGGGTGTTCAGCCTCGACAATTCTTCGTCGACGTCGATCTTCGAGGCAAACAGCACCAGCTCCTGCTTGAGCCGGTCGTCGTCCATGTTCACCATCGCCTCCCTGAGGCGCGCGGTGAGCTTGTCCTTGTAACCGGCAATCAGCTGCGGCATGCGCGGCGCGATATTCCTGACTTGCGATTCCATCGCGCCGATGCGCTCAAGCAGGACATTCTTCAGTTTTTCGCCTTCGCGGGCGCGGGTTGCGGTGAGATCGTCGAGTGCCCGCTCTAGCAGCCGCCCACAGGCATCCTGCAGGGCCTCCGGCCGCAAGCTGTCGTTGCCCAGCATTCCGGGCCAGCGCAGCACATCGTTGACCGCCAGCGGCGCGCTTTCCGGTATTGACGACACCACTTCGTCGTTGAGTTGCTTGAGCTGCGCCAGCAGTTTCCTGTCAATCTCCAGGCCCGACTGCGACGCCGGCGATTTGTTGACGGTGATGCGCACTTCCACTTTGCCACGGGTGATGCGCCCGCTGGTTTTCTCGCGCAGCCCCGCTTCGAGGTTACGTAATTCGTCGGGGATGCGGAACTGAACGTCGAGATAACGGTGATTGACCGAGCGCAGCTCGAGGTTGAGCGCGCCCAAAGGCAACTCGGCCGCAACGCTGGCATAACCGGTCATGCTGTAGATCATGGCGGCCCTGGTGCTTTACAAGGTGAAAGGACTTGACCAGAATTGGCGAGCCGAAAAGATAGCACACAAATCAACGGCATATTGCCGACAGGCCGATCCCGTAGCGTCCGCGCCGCAGTCGCTTGCGGCTCCATCAGCCCAACATTGTGAAAGTGCCGCCATGCGCCCCAGTGGACGATCCCCCATCGAATTGCGAAAGCTCGGCATTACCCGCCGTTTTACCCGCCACGCCGAAGGTTCGGTGCTGATCGAGTGCGGTGACACCAAAGTGATCTGCACCGCAAGTATCGACGAGAAGGTGCCGCCGTTCCTCAAGGGGAAAGGCCAAGGTTGGCTGACGGCCGAGTACGGCATGCTGCCGCGCTCGACCAACACACGCTCCGAGCGCGAGGCGGCGCGCGGCAAGCAGTCCGGGCGCACCCAGGAAATCCAGCGCCTGATCGGACGCAGCCTGCGCGCGGTGACCAGGCTCGATCTGCTCGGCGAGCGCACCATCCAGATTGACTGCGACGTGATCCAGGCCGACGGCGGCACGCGCACCGCAAGCATCACCGGTGCGTTTGTCGCGCTTCATGATGCGGCGATGTATCTCCAGGCAAGGCAAATGATTGGAGAATGGCCGATTCAGGACCACGTCGCCGCAGTGTCGGTCGGGGTGTATCAGGGCGAGCCGGTGCTGGACCTCGATTACGCTGAAGATTCCGCCTGCGATACCGACATGAATGTGGTGATGACCGGCGCCGGCGGACTGGTCGAAGTGCAGGGTACCGCCGAAGGCGCGCCGTTCTCGCGCAAGGAAATGGACGTCATGCTGGATCTGGCCGGGAAAGGCATCCGCCAGTTCATCGCAGCGCAGCGCTCTGCGCTGGGACTGGGCAATTAACCGCAAAGGTGCAAGAAAATCGAAAATCTCACCACGAAGACACGAAGACACGAAGACACGAAGAAGAACAGGAATCCTTAAACTAATTGGAGATAGAAGAGCGGTGACTGTTCGCGATCCTCTCACACCAACTTCGACTTTGTTGGAACATCCGCCAATTTGAGCTTTATGCACACGTGTGCTTTTTTTCGCTCTTCTTCGTGTCTTCGTGGTGAGATCTTTCGATGATCAAAAAGCTGGTCATTGCAAGCAACAATCCGGGCAAGCTTCGCGAAATCGGCCAGATTCTCGTGCCTCTTGGCATCGAGATCATTCCCCAATCGGCGCTCGCAGTTCCCGAGGCCGAAGAGCCGCACGCCAGTTTCATCGAAAACGCGCTTGCCAAGGCACGCCATGCGGCGCGGCTTACCGGGCTGCCGGCACTGGCAGACGATTCCGGCATCTGCGTCGACGCGCTCGGGGGAGCGCCGGGCGTAGTCTCGGCGTACTTTGCCGGCGAGCCAAGATCGGATGCGCGCAACAATCGCAAGCTGCTCGGAAAATTGAAGACGGAAAACGAGCGCCGGGCGCATTACTACTGCGTGATGGTGCTGATGCGCGACGGAGACGACCCGCAACCGCTGGTCGCCGAGGGCGAGTGGCGGGGCGAAATCCTGCGTGAACCCCGTGGATCCGGCGGATTCGGTTACGATCCGCTATTCCTCGATCCGGTGCTGGGCAAGACCGGCGCGGAACTGGCGCCGGAACAGAAGAACCGCGTCAGCCATCGCGGCAAGGCACTGACCGCGTTGGTGGACGTGCTGAAGCGAAGCGCCTGACCACGTTCTTGCATTGCCCGCCGGAACTATACTTGGTTGGCGCTGCCCGACAGACGCATGGCATGTATCTGAAAAATGCCAGCTGATGAAACGAATCAAGGAGTCCGCGATGAAAAGGGAAATTACGACCGACAAGCTCATGGAAGATCTCCGATTGGTTGTGTCGGATGCCGAAGAACTGCTCAAGGCGACTGCCGGCCAGGCGGGCGAAAAGGTAAACAGCGCGAGGGCACGTGCGGAGGAATCCATCCACGCGGCCAAGGCGCGTATCGCCGATGCCGGGCACGTGGCCGCCGACCATACCCGCGAAGCTGTAAAGGCCGCGGACGATTACGTGCGCGAGAATCCGTGGACTGCAGTGGCCATCGCCGCGGGTGTGGGGATCCTGATCGGCGTTCTCATCAACCGCAAGTGATGCACGCGCATGGATGATCGCGATTCGGCGGATGCGCAGGAGGAAAGTCCGCAGGCCGGTCTCCTCGACTCGCTCAGGACACTGCTGGCAACGCTGGTCGGCATTGCCCACACCCGCGTCGAGTTGATCAGCACCGAGGTCGAGGAGCAATTCGCCCGATTGGTGTCGTTGCTGGTGTGGGGGCTGGTGGTTATGTTCCTCGCGTTTACCGGGGTCATCCTCTCGGCGATTGCCTTCATCGTCCTGTTCTGGGATTCGAACCGGGTACTGGCGGCCGCCGGACTGGCGGCGGCCTTCGTGCTGCTTGCGGTGATCGCGGTGCTGGGATTTATTGCAAGAACGAAATCCAGACCGCGTTTATTCAAGGCAAGCCTCGACGAACTGGCCAAGGATCGCAGCCGGCTCGATTCCCGATGATGTCTTCAAGAATTGCGGAAATCGTGAGGCGGCGTGAGGCATTGGTGGTACGCGCCGCGGGCCAACGCAACCAGATTGCCGACGCCGCGTCCCAGCTGCGTCCGTCGCTGTGGTTGGCCAGTCTGGCGGTGCGGGCTTACCGTCTCGTCAACTCCCGGCCAGTATGGGTCGCGCTGGCTCTGGGTGTGCTTGCGGTGGCTGGACCACGCCGTGCGCTGCGCTGGAGTTATCGTGGTGTCACCTTGTTCGCAGTCGTTGCGCCGTTGGCGAAGGTGCTCGCCGAGTTGCTGCAAAGGCTGCGCGCCGCCCCTAAAAAGGCAGGGATTGCACGCACACCTCCGGTGCCCACAGACGCGCCAGGACTCGTTCGGCGTCCGCCGGCGCACCGCTGACCCAGAAAGTCTCCTGCCCCACCCCCTGCCGTTTTGCGATGGCCGTGCGCGTACCCTGTACGACGTTGGTCTGCGAACAAAACAGAGTTGCGGAAGGTTATAGTAGAACTCGCACTGATCACAACATGTCCCTCGCATGCAGATCCAGCAGTTGACGAATCCGGCCGGGAGCATGGCGCTGGCGGTGCCGCCGCCGCTGTCGCTGTATGTTCATATCCCATGGTGCGTGCGCAAGTGCCCGTATTGCGACTTCAATTCCCACGAGCTCAAACCACCTCGCACCCGCTCACTGCCCCTGACCGCGGAGAGGGAGACGGTAGGTATTGAACCCGAACTTGAAAAGCAATATCTCTCGGCACTCATTGCCGACCTGGAAACGGCGTTGCCGCAGATATGGGGCAGGCCGGTACACAGCGTTTTCTTCGGCGGCGGTACGCCCTCGCTGCTGTCCGCTTGCGCACTGGATGATCTGCTATCGGCGATCCGGGCAAGGCTGATGCTCGCGCCGGATGCCGAAATCACTCTCGAGGCGAACCCCGGGACCTTCGAGGCGCAGAAGTTCGCCGATTTCCGCGCCGCAGGAGTCAACCGGCTGTCCATCGGCATCCAGAGTTTCGATCCCGCGCATCTCAAGGCACTGGGCCGCATTCACGATGGGGCGCAGGCACGCGCTGCGATCGAAATCGCGCAAGCCAGTTTCGACAACTTCAATCTGGATCTGATGTACGCGCTGCCGGGTCAGACCATCGAAGGTGCGCTTGCCGACATCGACACGGCCATCGGCTTCGGGCCCCAGCATGTATCCGCGTATCACCTGACCATCGAGCCGAATACCTGGTTTTATCGCCATCCGCCGCAGGTTCCGGACCAGGATGTGGCGGCCGACATGCAGGAAGCCATTGAAGCGCGTCTGGCCTCGGCAAACTACCGGCACTATGAAACTTCCGCGTTCGCGCAGCCCGGGCGCGAAGCCCGGCACAACCTGAACTACTGGACATTCGGTGACTATCTTGGCATTGGCGCCGGCGCCCACAGCAAGCTTTCGTTCGCCGACCGGATTGTGCGGCAGATGCGCGTCAAGCATCCGCACGACTATCTGGAGAAAACGGCCGCCGGCGTGCCGGTCCAGCAGGAACAACGGATTGCGGCCGAAGAACTGCCGTTCGAGTTCATGATGAATGCGCTGCGGCTTATTGATGGCGTCGAGCTTCGCCTTTTTGCGGAGCGAACCGGCGTGCCGGTCCATGCATTGTACAAACCGCTGGACGCCGCCGAGCAATCGGGGTTGATCGAGCGCGATCACGTGCGCGTGCGGCCGACGCTGCGGGGGCAGCGATTTCTGAACGACCTGCTGCAGATATTCCTAAGGGATTCCGGGGCGACGTGACGAGAAGGAAAATCAGCCGTCCTGTGGCTGGCCATCGGCCGGCTTATCCCTCATCCTTCATCCCTCATCCCTCAAAGTCGCCGGCACGGCGACGAAAGACGATGTCCCACACGCGATGGCCGAGCTTGAGCCCGCGCATCTCGAACTTGGTGAGGGGGCGGTAAGCAGGACGTGCGGCAAATCCCTCCGCGCTGTTCTGAAGTTGCGCTTCAGCGGACAACACCTCCATCATCTGCAGCGCGTAATCCTCCCAGTCGGTCGCAAGGTGCAGATAGCCCCCGGGCCGCAGCCGGCTTGCCAGCAGATGCACCAACGGCGGCTGGACCAGACGGCGTTTGTGGTGGCGCTTCTTCGGCCAGGGATCTGGAAAGAAGATATGTATGGCGCTGAGGCTGCCGGGAGCGATCATGTGGTTCAACACTTCGACCGCGTCGTGCTGAATGATGCGCACGTTGGCCAGCGCGTGGGCCTCGATGAGCCGCAGCAGGCCGCCGACGCCGGGTGTGTGCACTTCGATTCCGAGGTAATCGTGGTGCGGGTGCGCAAGGGCGATCTGCGCCGTTGTTTCACCCATGCCGAAGCCGATCTCGATAATCTTCGGCGCCGGTCTTCCGAACACCGCGTCCATATCCAGTGGCGCCGGCGCATACGCGATGCCGAACTTCGGCAGCAGCGTTTCCACGGCGCGGCGCTGCGCGTTGGAAACGCGGCCCTGGCGCAGCACGAAGCTGCGGATGTGCGGCCGGGTGTAGGGATCGTTCATTGAAGAAGCCGTGCGGCATGCCACGGCGGGGACAAGCCTCTAGCCTGGATAATTCATGAGTAGCCCGACGCGACACACTGTACCCGACAAGAGCTTGCTCATGGACGCGGCACGCCAGCGACTATCCGCACACGGGGCGTCTTCATGAATTATCCGGGTTAGGCTGCCTTGTCCTTGGAGGCGGTGCCGATGATCCCGGCCGTCGGTGACGAAGGCGCGGCGGAATAGAGCTTCTTCGGCATGCGCCCGGCGAGAAAAGCCTCGCGCCCGGCCTCGACCGCTTTTTTCATCGCCGAGGCCATCAGAACCGGGTCGCGCGCCGTGGCGATTGCCGTGTTCATCAATACACCGTCGCAACCCAGCTCCATGGCGATGGCCGCGTCCGAAGCGGTGCCTACGCCGGCGTCCACCAGCACCGGAACCTTCGCGTTCGAGAGGATTATCTGCAAGTTCCACGGGTTGAGGATGCCCATTCCGGAACCGATGAGCGAGGCAAGCGGCATCACCGCGACGCAGCCGATTTCCTCCAGGCGCTTGGCGAGGATCGGATCATCGGAGGTGTACACCATTACCTTGAAGCCATCCTTCACCAGGGTTTCGGCGGCGGCGAGGGTTTCGACCATGTTGGGATACAGCGTGTGCGGGTCGCCGAGCACTTCGAGCTTCACCAGGTCGTGGCCATCGAGCAGCTCGCGCGCCAGGCGCAGTGTGCGTACCGCGTCCTGCGCGCTGTAGCAGCCGGCGGTGTTCGGCAGGATGGTGTAGCGCGACGGCGGCAACGCATCGAGCAGACTGGGTTCGTTCGGGTTTTGGCCGATGTTGGTGCGGCGGATCGCTACGGTGACGATCTGCGCGCCGCTGGCCTCGACCGCCGCGCGCGTCTGCGCGAAGTCCTGGTACTTGCCGGTGCCGACCAGCAGACGGGAACTGTAGGTTTTGCCGGCGATGACGAGTTGGTCCATGGATAACGCGGTGACTGGTGTCAGTGAGGGGCCAATGAGTGAATGAGAGAATGAGTGAATGAGTGAATGAGTGAATGAGTGAAGGGGTGAAGCTGTGAGGGCTTTAGAACCCTCGTCCCTCGACCCTCGTACCCCGCCCCTGCATTTATCATCCCCCCCCAACCGCCACGACGATTTCGAGCGCGTCGCCGTCGGCAAGCGCCACCAGGTCGAACTGGCTGCGTGGCACGATTTCGCCGTTGCGTTCCAGCGCAATGCGCTTGCCCTTGAGTTCCAGTTCGTCGATGAGGCGGGCGACGTTCAAGGGGCCTGGAAACGACCGCGATCGGCCGTTGATCGTAAGTGCAATCACTTCAAGAAGGTTAGGTAATCGGTGTCAAGCCCATGCTAGCACGTCATCGTTGGCAATGGCACCGGCGAGCGGGACCTTGAGATGGGGGCACTCACGGCCGGTTCATTTCCGACACTCGATACCGAGGCAGTTGGCCCAGCGGGCCTCCACTTCGACGTCCGTAAACCTGATTTCCGACGAGTCGCCGTACTGGGCCCGCCTGACTTCGCTGAAACCACTGCGTTCAAGCTCGAGCCGGGCGGCCTTGAAGTCCCACAGCCAGTGATGGCGGGCATGGCCGAACAGCGCGGAGAGCACGCTTCCGGGCGAACCCGGGCGAGCCTCCGTACCGAGGCCTGAAGACGACATGAACCTGATCGCTGCATCGGCATCCTGGCTGGAGGTATAAGCCTTCACGCACTCTTCGAAGTCCGGCATCACCAGTCGGAAAATCGCACCGTCTTGCAGCAGCACGCGGGTATTGCGCAGTGCCCGGCGGAATTCGTCCAGCGACAAATGCTCGAGAACGTGGCTGCAGTAAACGGCCCTGCAACTACCTTTGGCGACAGGCAAACCCCTCACGATGTCGCCGTACTCGACATTCTCGGGGAAGCGCGACGCATTTCTCGAATACAGCGACCCGATAATGGGTATGCGTTCGAATCGCAGCGTCGGGGAAGCATCGAAGTTGCGCCAGGTTGCGGGCGCACAGAATCCGCACCCGTACTGCACATAGGCGTCAAGATCCGGTTTTTGCATGGACAGCACCCGGCGGAAGAAAACACGTTCGTCTAGCCACGATCGCCGCAATTCTAGTGCATGTACCAACTGCGATCACGTCATTGCGCCATGGCAGGTATTCTGCTGTTGCTCGTGGCGTGATCGTGAATCCGTTGAGCAGCCCAACACAATTGTCGTAGAATCATGAGCGTTCGCGGGCATGGCTCAATGGTAGAACGAAAACTTCCCAAGCTTTAGACGTGGCTCCGAGGGATGGCCAGGCCGCAGAGGCAATGCGGGCTGGACACATTCGCATCACCCACTCTCTTGCGCGCAGCTTGTGTAGAATTTGTCCGTCGCGGGTGTAGTTCAATGGTAGAACGAAAGCTTCCCAAGCTTTAGACGTGGGTTCGATTCCCATCACCCGCTCCACTAGAATAGAGCCGCGTAACGCGGCTTTATTTCTTTTCTTGAAGAGTCGCCGGAAGCCTTCCCTGTCACGGGATATCCTTGCGCAAGTCCCTCGCATCGGAAAATCCGACCAACTGGAGATCGCGGAATGAAGTTGCTCAAATGGATCCTGATCGCAGTTGGAGCCGTGGTGGTCCTGTTTGCGGGCGCGCTGGCATTCATTGCCGCCACTTTCGATCCCAATCAGTACAAGGGGCAGGTTGCCGATCTGGTGAAGGAAAAGACGCAGAGAACGCTCACCATCGAAGGCGATATCCGGTTGACGTTGTTCCCCAAGCTGGGCGTGCAACTGGGGAAAACACGTCTGTCGGAGTTCAGGAGCGACCAGGAGTTTGCGGGACTGGAGCAGATGCGGGTGTCGTTGGCGCTGCTCCCGTTGCTGTCGAAACAGGTGGTTGTGGACCAGGTCCAGCTCAACGGATTGCGGGTTAATCTGGTCAAGTACAGGGATGGCAGGACCAATTTTTCCGATTTGCTCGGAGCGGAAGAATACGCGGCACCCGCACCCACAGCCGCGCCACCTTCTGAAGCCGTGGCCCCGATCAAGTTCGACATCGATGGCGTCAAGGTGAGCAAGGCCGCGGTGAGCTGGAAGGATGAGGCGGCCGGCGCAGAGTACACGGTAACGGACCTCAAACTGGAAACCGGACGGGTGGCCCCCGGTGTACCGGTCAAATTCGAGCTGGCCGCGGCATTCACGGCATCGGAACCGAAGATGGACGTGAAGCTGCAGGGCGCCGGAAACGTGACCGCCGACCCGCAGAATCGCAGTTTCTCTGTGGACGTACTGACTGCATCGGTCAGCGCGCAG
>JANOGP010000208.1:0-14377 GCA_031406075.1 Betaproteobacteria bacterium | reverse complement strand
CGAAGCCGCCGCGCTTTGGGGTGGCGGCTTGGGCTGGCCGGGCTTCGAGGCCGTCGCACTGGGCCCGCAAGGGGCGCGCTTCATCGGCCTGGGTGAGGACGACATCGTGCGTGTTCAGGACAAGCATGCGTTCCTGAAACGCATGACCGTTACAGCCGGCTCCTACCACGGCCAGGATCGACCGATCACCACCGTCGGTTCATGGAGCCTGATACTCGCGCGGCCCGGGCTGGCGGATGAAGTCGCCTATCGTTTCGCACGCGCGCTGCATGGCGCACAGCCTGCGCTCGGACAACGGCTGTTGCCGGCGCGGGAAACTACCGCGGCCAATACCCTCGCCGCGTCGCCTGGAACCGGATCGATCCATCCCGGCGTCATCCGTTATTTCAGGGAAGTCGGATTGCTGCCTGGATAGCACGCAGGAAAGACGACCGGGGTGTGCGGCACCACGTCGCAAGGTCGAAAATCGAAAGACCGGCATCCCATGTGTGGGCAGCATCTCTTTCCGCTTTCCACTTTCCTCTGTCCCCATTCCCCTTTCCACTTTCCCCTTTCCCCTGCATCATGCTGCCCACGCATCGAGTCCGGCAATTCCCGCCGGAACAACAATCTCGAGCCGGGAAGAGAACCCATGGATCCGCGCTTCACGCCTGAATTCCAGCGCCGCACGATCCTGAAAGTGTCGTGGCGCCTGCTGCCGCTGATCGTGGTCGCCTATCTGGTGGCCTACATCGACCGCACCAACGTCGCCTTCGCCGCGCTGACGATGAACAAGGATCTGGGCATCAGCGCCTATATGTATGGGCTGGGTGCAGGGATTTTCTTCCTCGGTTATGCGTTGTTCGAGGTGCCGAGCAACATCGTGCTGGAGAAGGTCGGGGCGCGGCTGTGGATCGCCCGCATCATGATCACCTGGGGCATCATCTCCGGCCTGATGGCCGCCGCCACCGGGCCGATCAGTTTTCTCATCCTGCGTTTCCTGCTCGGTGTCGCCGAAGCTGGTTTCTTCCCCGGCATGATTCTCTACTTCACCTATTGGTATCCAGCTCAGTATCGCGGGCGCGTGATCTCCACCCTGTTCATAGCCGTTCCGCTCGGCAATGCGCTGGCATCGGTGGTTTCGGGCGCCATCCTGGGCATGGACGGCATCTGGGGCCTGCACGGCTGGCAGTGGGTGTTCATCATCGAAGCCCTGCCTGCGGTGCTGCTCGCCTTCGTCGTGCTGATGCTGATGACCGACCGTCCCGCGGTGGCGAAGTGGTTGAATTCCGATGAAAAGGAATGGCTCGAAACGGAACTGAAGATCGAACGCGTGAAAATCGAGACCGCCGGCCGCCTATCGCTGTTGCGCGCGCTGACCGACAGACGCGTGCTGACCCTGTCCATGATCTATTTCACCAGCGTCATCGCCAGCTACGGCATCACCTTTTTCCTGCCGCAGATCGTCAAGGGTCTCGGGCATTCGAACTTCGTGACGGGCCTGTTAACTGCTATCCCGTATGTGATCGGCGTCATCGGTCTGGTGCTTTGGGGCCACTCTTCGGATCGCCGCAACGAGAGACGCTGGCACCTCATCGTTGCATCCACGGTCGCGGCGGCAGGGCTCTTAGGCGTGGGCTGGTTTACCGGTTCCTACTGGGCCCTTGTCGCAATGTCGGTCGCCACCATCGGCATCTACGGGTCGCGGCCGTCCTTCTGGCCGATGCCCTCGATGTTCCTCACCGGAGCCGCCGCCGCAGCCGGTATTGCGCTGATCAATTCCATCGGCAATCTCGGTGGTTATTTCGGACCCTTCATCGTCGGCTGGATCAAGCAAAGCACGAATAGTTTCGAGATGGGACTGTATTTCCTGGCCGCATGTGCGTTTATGTCGGCAGTAATCACGTATTTCGCGACCAGGGGGACACTGGGTTCGACAAAGCAGGACTGAGAGAAGGCTGGCCGTGAACTGCAAGCTCGGGCCGGCGTTGACGCCGCCAGGGCGCGGGAATACGCTGAAATAAAAACGCACGATGAAATTACCGCGAAGCCCGGATCGCGGGTCGCTTCAGAAGGGGCAGCGTTGGACTTCGCCGGATGCGTCGGCGCCGTTTTCTCTTCGAACGCAACTCGAGCCGTTGACCAGTTACTCGTCTGCTGCTGATCGGCGCAACCATTGGGGAGGCATGCCGTTATGATCGCTGAAGAACCGGAGTTCCCGCAGATCATGTCCGACGCGGAAATCGACGCAAACATTGCGGTCAGCGATCTCGTCAAAGAGAAGATTCAGCGGCAACCGACCGACAAGGACCTGGCCGACGAGGCGGTCGCATTGTTGAAATCTCTGTTTCCGCGCATCCATCAGAATCTTGTCACGATTTGGGGAACGGGCCCGGGCGAGGCCTATCTGGACGGTTTGATCATGGACGACCGCGGCAATCGCAAAGGCTTCCCACCGGACGTCATGCGCGCCCTGCTGGTCCTGCAGCGTGTCCACTTTCAGACATTCGGCACCTTTAAGAGAGTCGATCCCTGGGACGCTGGCATGAAGCCCTGAGCGGCATTACGGCCGCGTGAAGGCCGGAAAGGAAACGGGCGCCAAACGGTGCCCGGTTTGCTTCTGGTCTCCCCCGCTTGATCTGAAGCGCCCCTCCCCGGCGGGTGCGTTGCAGTGCAATACGTCCGGTCATTGACCTCCTTCCACCGAATGTCTATACCGAAAAAGCCGCATGGCTTATTTCAACCGACAGGGAGGAAGAAAAATGGACGCATTCAGAAAATGGCTTGGCCCGCTGTTTCTTGCTTTGGCCTTGCTGTTCGCTCAGGCAGCGCTCGCGGCCGACAATTTCACCCGGCAGGACGTGACCTTCACCAGCGTGGGAAAGAAGCTCGTCGGCTGGCTTTACGTGCCGAACGGGATGAAACAGGGAGAGAAACGCGCGACCATCGTCATGGCGCACGGCTGGAGTGCGGTGAAGGAAATGTACCTCGACGACTTCGCCGCCAGGTTTTCAAACGGCGGTTTCGTGGTGCTGGTCTTCGACTACCGCAACTTCGGCGACAGCGAAGGCGAACCGCGCGGGCACATCGATCCGAACATGCAGCACGAGGACTACAAGAACGCCATTACCTGGGCATCACTGCAGCCGATGGTGGACGGGGGCCGCATCGGCATCTGGGGCTCGTCGTACAGCGGCGGGCACGTAATGCATCTAGCAGCGTTCGACCGCCGCGTGAAATGTGCGGTCGCGCAGGTGCCGCTGGTCAATGCGGTGAATAATTTCCGCCGGCTGGTACGCGCGGATCACTGGGGTGGGCTGGTTGGGTGGCTTGCAGCGGACCGGGCGGAGGAATACACCACCGGCAAGGTCAACTACCTGCCCGTAGTCGACGAGCAGGGCAAACCCTCGGCGCTGCCGACGCAGGACTCGTACGACTGGTTCATCAAGACCGGCAAAACACGCGCACCCAAGTGGGAGAACCGCCAGACCGTGCGTTCGCTGGAACTGGCGCTGGAATACAGCCCGGCGTCCAACATCCACCTGATCTCGCCGACGCCGTTCATGATGATCGTCGCCGAGAACGACGTGCTCACGCCCACCGATCTGGCGATCGAGGCGTATGGCCGCGCCCGCGAACCCAAGCAACTGGTGATCCTTCCGGGCGGGCACTTCGACGCCTACGTGAGCGGCTTCCAGGGCGCCTCGACACCGGCGCTGAACTGGTTCAAGCAGCATCTGATGAAATAATCACCGCCGGAAAGAATGGGAAACAGGGCGGGCACCGATCGGTGCCCGCCTTTGCTATCCGCTGGAGTCCCGGCGAATCCGGCAGCGTCCGCGTCTGCCGCCGGCCGCTCAGGAATCGATGGCGGCGCCGCATTTACCGCAGAATTTCGCGCCCCTTTCCGTACCCGCGCCGCATTGGCTGCAGGCGTGGGCTTTCCCGGAGCCGATGCGCTGGGCCGCCGAGGTCAACGCCTCGGTCAAAGTCGAAGACTGATTGAACAGCGCCATCACCAGCCATGCCGCTGAAGCGATGATGCCGGCGATGAATACCCAGTTGTAGATATTTCGCAGCGCGGGATCCATCAGCGGCTTGAGCACCAGCAGGACCACGCTGTGCGCGCAGGCGACCACGATAAGGGTGACCACCGGCAGTGTCAGATGCTGCAGAAAACTCCAGCGCCCGCCCCGCTGGCGCAGAACCAGCGCCGCGCGCTGGCCCAGCAACCACAACACCGTCAGCGCAGCTCCGTAGCCGAGAAACTTGACGATGTTGGCCGCTGAAAGCTTCTTGCCCATGACCGCCGTGGTCACGAAAAGATCCATGCTGCCAAGGGCGGCGGCAAGGATCAGCGCCAGAACGATCACCGCCACGTAACGACCCACCCAATTCCAGTTGTCCGTCATAACCAGCCCTTCGGTTGATATCTACGGACCGATGGTAACTGCCACGCGGGAACGGGGTCAAACACGCTCAGGGCTGAGGTGATGGAATCCCGCTTCAGCTTGCCCCGAGGATCCTGGCGGCTTTCGCAACGTCCCCGGGTTTGACCCAGAACATCGCGCCGTAGCGCCCCGCGCCGGCAGTTACCGCGTCCAGCGCCGTCATGCTTATCTTCGCCGCGGCGAGCTTGCCGATCACTTCGTGGATCGCGCCGAGCCGGTCCTCGCCCTGCACCAGGAACACCGTCTTTCGCGCCGAAATTTTCCACTTGTTCTTTTTCGCCGCCGCGCGGAAAACCGCCGCGTTTTCGGGGATGAAATCTAACTGCGCCTTGCGCCCCGCCGGAAATCCGGTGAACGCCAGCAGGTTCACGCCTGCGTCACTGAGCGCCTTCAGGTATGTAGCACCTGCCCCCGCCTGGTTTGCCGCTTCCACATGGAAATAGTCCGCCTTGCGCACCGAGTCTGTCATGGCTTCCTCCTTATTGGATGCCTGATTTATCTATAGCACCTGCTGGCGCACATGCAAGCGGGACTTTCAAATCTCGGCGCTTGCCGGAACCGCAAGGCGCGTGCGCCGCGGCCGAGGCCACGCGCCTTGCCCCAAGCCACCGGCTGTGGCCAAATCGCGTTTGATCTGCGGAGCCGCCGGGATTTCCATAACCATCGAAAAATCAGAACACCATGAAACCGCACTGGAGCCAGGGGCTGCATCAGTTGTTCAAGCAACAGGGCATACGCCAGGTGAGCTTTGTGCCGGACGCCGGCCATGCCGAGCTGATCGGGCTATGCGAATCCGATCGCGATCTGCGCGCGGTGCGGCTCACAACCGAGGAAGAAGGCATCGCGCTCGCGGTCGGCGCGTGGCTGGGCGGCGACAAGAGCGTGCTGCTGATGCAATCGAGCGGGGTCGGCAACTGCATCAACATGGCTTCGATGCTTACCGCCTGCCGGGTGCCGCTTGCGATGATCGTAACCATGCGCGGCGACTGGGCGGAATTCAATCCCTGGCAGGTACCGATGGGACTTGCGGCGAGGAACGTTCTCGGGGAAATGGGCGTGCTCGTCACCCGTGCCGACCGTGAAGAGGAGATACTGCCGCTCGCCGAGGGCGCGCTGCGCATCGCCTACAACACGTTGCGCCCCGCGGCGCTGCTCATCGGACAGCGACTGCTGGGCGCCAAAACCTTCGATAACTGAGGACTCGCGAGGATCGAACATGACAGCGAAGTCATCCAAGGGCGAATCGAAAGGGCTGGACCGGCGCGAGGTCGTCAAATTGCTGCTCGCCGACCGCCGCGAGCTGCTGGTGATTGCCGGACTGGGCGCGCCGGCGTGGGATGCGACCGACGCCGGCGATCATCCGCTCAACTTCCCGCTCTGGGGCGGAATGGGCGGGGCCGCGGCAATCGGCCTGGGGCTCGCGTTGGCGCAGCAGGCGCGCCGGGTGCTGGTGCTTACCGGCGACGGCGAACTGCTGATGGGAATGAGTTCGCTCGCCACCATCGGTGCGCAGCGCCCGCGCAATCTTTCCGTGGTAGTGCTGGACAACGAACGCTACGGGGAGACCGGCATGCAGGCCTCGCACACGGCATTCGGGGTCGATCTCGCCGCGGTTGCAAAGGCCTGCGGCTTTGTTTCGGCGACGATGGTTACCACGATTGAGCAGGTCACCCGCCTGCACGCGGACCTCCACCATGCCGATGGGCCGCTATTCGCGCAGGTCAAGGTGGCGACGGACAAGCTTCCGCTGGTGTTGCCGCCACGCGACGGCGCGCATCTCAAGGACCGCTTCCGAGAGGCGTTGCTCGGAAAGGACGCTTACTTCCAGCGCTGAAGCATGCCAAGCCGCCTCAACAGCGGCCATACCTGCGCCCGCCGGAGGATCACATCGCCACTGCCCTGACCTGGGCAAGGTCGGTTTTGCCCTGCAGCGCCTTTTCGATGCCGTCCTGCTTCAGGGTGAGCATGCCTTCGGCAAGCGCGATCTTCTGGATATCTTCGACCCGGGCGTGAGATTGAATAAGCGCCTTGATGGCGCGCGAGTTCACCAGCAGTTCGTGAACGCCGAGGCGGCCGCGGTATCCGCGTTTTCCGCATTTGTCGCAGCCCCCGGCGACGTGCAGCGTCAACTGTCCCTGCTTGTCGCCGTAGCCCGCCTCCCAGCGTTTGCGCACTTCCGCCGGTGCCAGGGGCGTGCCGTCGCAGTACTCCTTGAGCAGAATCCTGACTTCCTCCTCGGAGAGCTTGTGCGGTTTTTTGCAATCGGGGCACAACGCCCGCGCCAGCCGCTGCGCCAGCACACCCAGCAAGGCGTCAGCGAAGTTGAACGGATCCATGCCGAGGTCGAGCAACCGCGTCACCGACTCGGGCGCGCTGTTGGTATGAAGCGTCGAGAACACCAGGTGGCCTGTAAGCGAGGCTTCCACGCCGGTTCTCGCCGTTTCGGTATCGCGCATTTCCCCCACCATGATCACGTCGGGATCGAGGCGCAGGAACGCGCGCAATGCGGCGGCGAAGGTCAGGCCGATCTTTGCGTTTACCTGCACCTGCCGCAATCCCTTCTGCGTGATTTCGATCGGATCTTCCGCAGTCCAGATCTTTTTCTTGCCGTTGTTGATTTGTCCGAGCACCGAATGCAGCGTCGTGGTCTTGCCCGATCCGGTCGGACCGCAGATCAGCACCAGGCCGTAAGGCCTGCCGGCTATGCGCTTGATTTCGGCGAGGACCGGCTCGCGCAGCCCCATCTTGTCGAGTGCGATCGGCTTGGCCGCAGCGAGCACCCGCATCACCACGTCCTCCAGGCCGTCGGTCGTGGGCATGATCGCGACGCGAAGTTCCACGTTCGCCGTTCCGAAGCGGTTGAATACGATCTTCCCGTCCTGGGGCTTGCGCCGCTCCGAGATGTCAAGATTCGACATGATCTTGATGCGCGAAATCATCGCGCTGCGGAAGTGCGACGGCACGTCGAGGTAGTCCTCGAGCTCGCCGTCTATGCGCAACTTCACCTTGGTATCCTCGCTGCCCCGATAAGTCTCGATGTGGATATCGGAGGCCTTGCGCTCGTTCGCGTCCTGGATGATCTGGTTGACGATGCGCACCAGGGCATTATCGGATTCGCCCACGGCCGATTCATCCTGCCCTTCGGCTTTTGCCTCGGCCGGGGCGGAGGCCGCCAGATCCTTGACGTTGCGCGCGGCTTCGTAATGGCCATAATGCAGTTTGATGGCGGCGAGGATATCCTCCTGATTCGCCATCACCGGAACCACTCGCAGCCGCGTGTAGAAGCGCAGTTCCTGCACCGGCGCGGGATCGGTCGGATTTTCCATCGCCACCACGATCTCATCCTTGGTACGGAACAGCGGCATGACGCGATGCTTTTCGGCAAGCCGCCGTTCGACGAGTGCCAGGACCTGCTGGTCAATATTGAAGCGCGCCGGATCCACGAAGGGAATGCCGAGCTTGTGCACCAGCAGGCGGTTCACCGTGGCGCGGTCGATCACGCCCATCTCGACCAGGATTTCGCCGAGCGGAAGCTTTCGGTCGCGCTGCTGCAGACCGACGGCCTTGTCTAGTTCCTCCTTGCTGATGACCTTTTCGCGCAGCAGCACCTTGCCTAGCTGGCTCTCCGGGTGGGTCTGCTCGTGGTCCTTGAGCACCTGCTCGAGGTATTCGCGCGAGACGATCTGGCTGGCGGTAAGATAATCGCCGATGCGCTGGCTGCGCAGGTGCTGCTGCAGATGCAGTCCCACCTGAACGAAGTCCACCGTATCCTTCTGCTGCGCAGAAAGCATTTCGCCGATGGATTTGCCGATGGAATAGTCGGCATACGCATGCGTTGGAATGAAAGTGCGCTGGACCTTTTCGTCCTCCACCACAAGATAAAGGTAGAGGCCGGTCATCTCGACCAGGAATCCGCTGGTTTCGCCGGCGAATTTTTCGCCGTCCTTGAACGAAACCCTCACGATCTGGTTGCCGGTTGGCGGCGTGACGCCGGCTTTCTGCATCTTCTCGAGTTCCCTGGGCAGCATCCGCACCGGACGCAGCAACTGCAGCTTCTTGATCCTGGCGAACGCCAGCGTCTCGATCGAAGTCGATCCGGTGGCCACGAGATCAAGCGTCCCCTTCTCGGGCAGAAAGCGGATGAGCCTGCCCTGCATCTGCCGGCCATCGCTGCCGACAAGCACACAGCCACGCGGAAGGTTCGCGTCCTTTGCGGACGCGTACTGGTAGTAAGGAGGCGTAGGCCAGATGAAGCTTTGTTCTTCGGTCATGAGTCCTTTCCGTGGCGAACAACCGGCGCAAGCCGCAGTCCCTGGAACCGCCGCTTTGTTTCCATAGGATAGACCAGTTCGTCGGCAGACGCCCAGACACCGGCGCCGTCGGACGAACCAAACCGGGACGATGGCCGGGCCTATACTCGTACATGCGCACAATCTTTCGGGACAGGCAATGAAGACAGTCGCGTTTCCATCGGGCGAACGCGTTCCCGCACTCGGTCAAGGCACCTGGCATATGGGCGAGAACAAGGCGGCCCGCGCCGAAGAGATCGCCACGCTCAGGCTCGGCATGGATCTCGGCATCGCGCTCATCGATACCGCGGAAATGTACGGCGAAGGCAAGGCCGAGGAACTTATCGGCGAAGCACTCGCCGGGCGCCGCGACGAGGCCTTCCTGGTAAGCAAGGTGTATCCGCACAACGCCACGCGCAAGGGCGCTGTGGCCGCGTGCGAGCGCAGCCTCAAGCGGCTGCGCAGCGACCGCATCGATCTTTACCTGCTGCACTGGCGCGGGAACGTGCCGTTTGCCGAAACCATGGAGGCATTCATGACGCTGCAGAAGGCCGGCAAGATTCGCCACTACGGCGTGAGCAATCTGGATCTCGAGGACATGCAACAACTGTTGTCTGTGCCCGGAGGCGAGGGCGTGGCAACCGACCAGTTGCTCTACAACCTCACCCGACGCGGCATTGAATGGGACCTGCTTCCGTGGCTGCGCCAGCGGCACATTCCGGCGATGGCGTATTCGCCGATCGAACAGGCAAAGCTTGCGCGCGATCCGAAGCTCGTCGATTTCGCGCGCCGCCACGGCATGACCGCGGCGCAAGCTGCGCTCGCCTGGCTGCTTGCCAACGACAATATCATCGCCATTCCGAAGACCGGCCGCCGCGAGCGGATAAAGGAAAATCTCGGTGCGCTCGATCACCCGCTGAGCAAGGAACAGCTCACCGAACTCGACCGCCTGTTTCCGCCGCCAAATGGTTCTGCGCCGCTACAGATGCTCTGACGGTAAGCGCGAGAGAAACGGCAAAAGGTGAAAGTAAAAGCGTGAAGACGCCCATGAGCAAACTCCTGACTTTGTTGTGCGTCGTCGTTTCGTCCTTTTCCCCGGATGCGTTCGCGCAGGATTCCGACAAGGGCGACGCATATGTGGGACTGGGTGCGCGGGTGCGACCAGCATACGAAGGCGCGGACAGCCGGCGCGGGGAAGCGCTCCCGTATCTACGGCTGTACGGAGAGCATTTGTTTGCTCGCACCACGCAGGGAATTCTCGAAGGGGGCATCCGATCGAATCCGGCTGGCGGCGTGGTGTTCGGTGCGCAGCTTGCTTACGAAGAAGGACGCGTCACCGATGAATCTGCGTTTCTGAAAGCGCACGATTTCGAGGACATCGACGCAACCGCATCCATCGGCGTTCACGCGGAGGCGGACTGGAAGATCGGTCCGATGCCGCTCAATGCGCTGGTTCGCTATCGCCGCAATGTCGATGCCGATCTTGGTACCCAGGCCGACTTGCGCCTGACCGCGGGGGTTTTCTCCCGCTGGGGCATAAATGCCGGCATCTTTGGACAGCTTACATGGTCCGATGACAAGGCCACGCAAAACTACTTCGGTCTGACACCCCAGCAGTCGATTCGGACAGGCCTGCCTGCCTACAGCGCGGGCGCCGGCCTGCGCAACGTCACCTTGGGAGTTGTGGGTTCAGTGGACCTTTCGGAACACTGGCTCGTTTTGTGGGGACTCAATGCCAGGCAACTGGAGGGCGATGCACGCGACTCACCGATTGTGCAGGAGGGCACAAACTGGTTCGTGAACGGCGGACTTGCCTACCGCTTCTGAGCATTGGAAGCCGACGGGGTCTTATTTGATCAGGCACTAAATCGCGGCGAACGACTTGACACAAACGGGCACCCAAAGGCGCCCGTTGCTTTTGCTGCGATCCCGCGAGGTGCAGCGGCGTCTTCAGTCGAAGCTGAACCCAGGCGTGCGCGTGTACATGTGCAGCCCCTCGTCCTGGATAACCAGGGAGCGCATGCGTTTCTGGCCGCGGTTGTGGTGCGAGTGCAGCAGCGTGGCCGGGGTGATCTGTGCGGCGCCGGTGGACCAGTTCACCCGCTGCCCGCCTATCATCGAGTGGATGCCCTCACCCTGGAGCGCGAGTGTGACGGCTACGCCATTGTGGCGATGCGGGCGCTGATCGCCGCCGGGGGCGAGCGTGTTGATCGCGACGTTGATCGACGGGATGGTCATGTAGCCCGGCGCCAGCGCCGCCGTTGTGAACATCACCGAATGGCCGGTGGTATTTTCTGTGACCGGGCGCTGCCAGACGGTTTCGAAGCGTCGCTCGATCTCGTGCGCGGGCCAGTGCACCGTATCGACCACGGAGTCTTGCTGTGCGGGCGGGCACAGCCGCTCGAACGCCAGTAGCGGCTCATTGGTCGCCACGAACAGCAGGCAGTCGGTTGCGCCCGCGCGGTGCGTGGTTTCGCCACCTCCGGGCAGGCAAAACACATCTCCCGCGCCCCACGCGATCAAGTCGGCTGCGTTGCGGCTCTCGCCGCTGCCCGCCATTACGTAGTAGATCGCGCCGGAGGCCGCGAAGGTTGCGCGCAATTGTTCGCCGGCGCAGATCTTCAGATAGCGGCACAGCAGGCTGGGCGTGGTCGCAGGATACTGCGTGCCGAGATCTCCCGCGGCGTCCAGCGCAATCGGACCGGTCGGTGTTGCCGGATCGAAGGCCCGGTCGCGCTCGGCCAGGAACTGCCGCGCCGGTACCGGCGGATAGCCGAAGGTGAACGGGTTCTCAGAGATATTGTAGCGGGCGCGGCTCGCATAGGGCGTTTGCGGCTCGGTCCGGGTTCGGACGACGTCCTTGACGGTCATGGCGATCCTCTTCGTGGTTTGCTCTTGCCCGATAATATACCGCGAGGAGAAAGAAAACGCTTACTGCAAATTCGCGTTGCTTTGCCGGACGCACCGCAAACAAGCTTTCGCCTGTTTCTCCGCCCCGCCTACTTTCGCCACTCAGCGCGAGTGCGCCGTACCCGCCATCATGCGCTTTTGCGGAACCGCGGCCTGGTCGGGCTTAGGCATGACGAATGGCTGCACGGCTTCATAGGCTCGCGCCGCCTGCAGCACCCGCGCATCGGCAAATTTGTCCCCCACCAATTGCATCGCCACCGGCAGTCCCTCGCGCGTGAATCCACACGGCACGGTGGCGGCTGGCTGCTGCGAGAGATTGAACGGATAGGTGAAAGGAGACCATTCCCACCAGCGGGTCCGTTTGGAGCCTGGCGGCACTTCGTGCCCGGCTTCGAAGGCCGTCACCGCGAGCTGCGGCGTGATCAGCAGGTCATAGTCCTGGTGCAGCATGCACATTCGGCGCGCGAAGGCCTCGCGCGCACGCTCCAGCCGCCGATACTCAAGCGCGCTCAGGCCAAAACCGGGCTCTGCGAGTTCGAGCAACGGCGGGTCGACGAGCGCGCGTTGCGTTGCAGTCATGGGCGCAATCGCCAGCGCCAGCGCAACCGCCCACAACGGCTGCATGATGGTAATCGGGTCCTCGAGTTCGAGATCGAGCTCCTCGACCCGCGCACCGAGCGATTCGAAGGCCTGCGCCCCCTTATCAACCAGCATGGCGACCTCGCGGTCCACGCGGGCGTAACCCAGCGTGCGGCTGTAGCCGATGCGCAAACCCTTCACTCCGGAATCGAGTCCCTCCCGGTAGTCGATGTTTAGTGCCGGCGCCTGATACCAGTCGCGCGGATCGGGGCGAGCGATCACCGTAAGCATCAACGCAGCATCGGCCACGTTGCGGGAGATCGGCCCTTGGTGCCAGAGTGTCGCCGCCGGCGAATGAGGATGAACCGGCACGATGCCAAACGTCGGCTTGAAGCCGAACAGCCCGCAGAATCCGGCGGGAATGCGGATCGAACCGCCGCCGTCGGTGGCGATGTGCATCGCGCCCATGCCGAACGCTGCCGCGACCGCAGCGCCGCCGCTGCTGCCGCCGGGAGTAAGTCGCGTATTCCAGGGATTGACGGTGATGCCTGTCAATGGACTGTCGGTCACGCCCTTCCAGCCAAATTCCGGTGTATTGGTCTTGCCGAGATAGACCGCGCCCTGTTCCTTCATGCGCGCCACCGGCGGAGCGTCTTCCGTCCACGGCTGTTTCGGATCGATGGTGCGCGAACCACGCAGTGTCGGCCAGCCTTCGGTCACGATAAGATCCTTTACCGTGCTCGGGATGCCGTCCACCAGCCCGGCCGGTTTTCCGCGCTGCCAGCGCGCCTCCGCGGCGCGCGCGTCGTTCAACGCGCGTGCTTCGTCGACCAGGACGAAAGCGTTGTAGATCGGATCCAGTTTGGCGATGCGGTCCAGCGCCGCTCGCGTTACTTCCACCGGCGACAGGCGCTTGCTGCGGTAATGCGCCAACAGTTCGCCGGCTGACAATGAAAGAATGTCATCAGACATCTCGCGCTCCCGCTGCCTGCAGAGATGAATAGAGGTCCGAAGGGCGCACATTGGCGCCCCTCCGTCAGAATAAGGCGTGCCCGGCCCCGCGGCAATTGCCACCGCGGGGCCAGGCCGGTTTTTGCAGCCGCCTCGTTACGCCTTCTGCTTCATCGCCTTCAGCACCGCCTCGGGCGAGATGGGCATGTGCCGCACCCGCGCGCCCACGGCGTTGAAGATGGCGTTGGCCACCGCCGGTGCGACGACGGTGGAAGCCGGTTCGCCGACACCACTGGGATGATTGCCCGAGTCTATGAGTGTGACATCGATTTCCGGAACCTGCGCCAGCCGGATCGGCACGTACTCGTGGTAGTTGGTCTGCTCGAACGCACCGTTTTTCAGCGTCAGGCGCTCGGACATGATCTGGCTCGCGCCCCACAAAGCCGAGCCGCGGACCTGCGCTTCGGCACCGTTGGGGTTGACGACCGTGCCCGGATCCATCGCGATCGTCAGCCGGTTGATGCTGAACCTGCCGGTCTTCGGGTCGACGGTGACTTCTGCAATGCCTGCCACCCAGGTCGGGCTCTGCCGTTCTTCCGCTGCCGTCACCGCGATGCCGAGGCCAGTGTTCGGCGGCAGGCGCTTGGTCCCGTAACCCGCCTTGCCCGCGGCCACTCTCAGGCAATTCGCAAGACGCAGCGCGCCGCCCACGGTGGCGGACTCGTAGGGAATCCACGATCCTTCCTTGGCCCACGGCAGCGAGATCCACAACTGATCCATGTAGTAGTCGGAACGCGTTCCCGGCGCATAGCCGGAGTTGGGTATGCCGCGATTACCGCCTTTGCCGTTCAACATGGATAACCGGAACTCAAGCGGGTCGCGTCCAGCCGCGGCTGCCACCTCGTCCATGAAGGACTCGACAACGAAGATGTTGTACGAGTTGGACACGGTGCGCAATGCGCTCGCCTGCACCGCCCAGGTGGTGGGTTCGTGGTTCCAGGCACGCACGCGATGGTTCTTGACGTGGTACCAGTGATCGCTGCCGCCGATGGACCACTGGTCGATGTCCCGCTTGTTCTCTTCCCAGGAATCGAGCTGCAGCCAGTCGGAACCATACTTCTTTCCGACCCCGAAACGCGCACCCATCCAGCCGCAGACAATGTCCTGATTCATCGCCACCAGTTCACCGTTTTTGATTCCGGCCTTGACTTTGTGATA
>JANOGP010000205.1:0-2094 GCA_031406075.1 Betaproteobacteria bacterium | reverse complement strand
GGGCCGCCCAAAGGCGGCCCCCTCGACAAGCATTAGAACGCTGATACTTGAAAAAAGTTTACGGCAGCGCGAACACAAAAATGCTGTTGCCGCGCTTGAAGTCGAGCTGGTTGTTGCCGCCGGCAGCCACCGCGATGTACTGCTTGCCGCCGATTTCGTACGACACTGGCGGCGAATTCACCCCCGCGCCGCACTGGAACGACCACAGCTTCTTGCCGTTGCGCGCATCGTAGGCGTTGAACCAGCCGTTGCCTTCGCCGGTGAACACCAGGTTGCCCGCGGTAGCCAGCACCCCGCCCATCAGCGGCTGATCGGTTTTCTCGCCCCATACGACTTTTCCGGAGTCGAGGTTCACGCCGACCAGACGGCCCCACTGCTTCTCGCTCGCGATCGCCTTGAACGCGCCGCCCAGCCACAGCTTGCCGCCGGGATACTCGGCCGGCTCGACGTGGTACGTCATCGGCTGATGCAGGTTGGCCGCATAGCTCATGCGCAGTTTCGGATTGACGGCCATCGGGCTCCACTCCACCCCGCCGTTTGCGCCGGGAAGCATGCGCGCGCCGTCCTTGGTAGGCAGTACCCACATGTTCTCCTGCGGGATCATCGCTTCGGAGAAGCGGATCAACTCGCCGGTGGCGCGGTCATGGATGTACACGTGGCCGGTTTTGCCGCCGTGAATCGCCACTTTGCGCGTCTTGCCGCTCTTGTCCTTGGCTTCCGTGAGGATCACCGGGCTGACCGCGTCCAGGTCCCATACGTCGTGCGCGATGTACTGCGAATGCCACTTGTATGAGCCGGAGTCGAGGTCTACAGCCACCATCGAGTTGGTATAGAGGTTGTCGCCGGGACGGATCGCGCCGTACAGGTCAGGCGAGGGGTTGCCCACCACGAAGAATACGGTTCGGGTCTCGAGGTCGACCGCCGGGGTCATCCACACGCCGCCGCCCAGCACCTGGTAGAAGTCGCCGCCTTTGTCCTGCAGGTCGCGCTTCTCTTGGGCGATGTCGCGCAGCATGTTGCGGCCGGTGGCATCGTGCGTGGCCCACACGCCTTCATGGCCCTTCTCGGGAATCGAGTGGAACGTCCACATCAGGTTGCCGGTCTTGGCGTCGAAGGCCTTCACGAAACCGCGAACGCCGTACTCTCCGCCGTTGGTGCCGATCAGGACCTTGCCGTCCACCACGGTCGGAGCCATGGTCTCGGAGTAGCCCTTCTCGGGATCGGCAATCTCGGTTTCCCACATCAGCTTGCCGGACTTGGCATCCAGCGCCACCAGCTTGGCATCGAGGGTGCCCATGAACAGCATGCCGCCATAAGCCGCCACGCCGCGGTTGTTAGGGCCGCAGCAGTACACGGTGATCGGGCCCATGTTGTGTTTGAAGTGCCAGTATTGCTCGCCGGTCACCGCGTCGATCGCATAGACGTGGTTGTACGAAGTGGTCAGGAACATCACGCCGTCAATGACCAGCGGCGCAGTTTGCATCGACTCCAGCACCGCGGTCTGAAATACGAATGCCGGGCGCAACTTGGAGACATTGCCGTTATTGATCTGCGTGCCCGCGTAGTAGCGGGTTTGCGCGTAGTCGCCGTTCGGGTGCAACCAGTTGTTCTTGTCGCCAGCGGCGCCATTCAGCCGTGCCTGCGTGACCGCGCCGAGCTTGGCGGACATGGGCTTCGTCATCTGCGTCGCGCCGCCTGAAATTTCTGCTGCCAAGGCAAGATTGAAGCTGCCGGCGACTACAACTGCCGTGGCCAGCGTCTTCAATGGGGTAATGAACTTCATAAAACCTCCCGATGTGATTATTAATGTCTGCGCTTTCGCTGCGGCCGGATGATTCCGTCGACCGTAACGATTGCGGACCGTGCGACTATAGTGAACAATTCCCGCCCGCACAAGGGGAGCCTCCCCCTGTCATTTTTCGAAAACTATCAAGGTGTTCAATAACATGCGTATTGTCGTTCCCAGCCTTCTTTTTGCCCTGCTTTTTGCCGGTCCGGGCTTGTTCGGCCCGCCCTTCGAGTTACAAGTTCCGAACTTCAAATTGCAAACGCCGAGGTTCGAGGGCCGAGGGCCGAGTGAAATTCAGAAATTAG
>JANOGP010000170.1:0-7235 GCA_031406075.1 Betaproteobacteria bacterium | reverse complement strand
GGCCAGCGCATTCTGGTAACCGGAAGCGCGCGACTCGATTATTACCGTTATGGCGGCGATTCTCTGCAAGGCCGCTACCACATGCTGCGGCTGCACCCATTCAGCGCGGCCGAGTTGGGCATGCGCGGAAAGGACGAACTGTTCCAGCTCTTGGCATTGGGCGGCTTTCCGGAACCTTTTCTTTCCGGCTCCGAAGTGCAAGCCCGCCGATGGTCCCGCGAGTATCGACAACTCCTCGTCCGTGAGGAAGTCGCAAGCCTCGAGCGTATCGCCGACCTCGGCAATCTGGAGCTGCTTGTGCTGCGCCTGCCCGAGCTGGTCGGTTCGCCGCTCTCCATCAACGCTTTGCGCGAAGACCTTCAGGTCAGCCACAAGGCGGTAGCCAATTGGCTGGACATCCTGGAGCGTCTCTATGCGTTGTTCCGTCTTTCGCCCTTCGGCGCACCCCGCATCCGGGCGGTGAAGAAGGAGCAAAAGCACTATCACACCGACTGGAGCGTCGTGCCGGCCGACGGTCCGCGTTTCGAGAACCTCGTCGCCTCGCATCTTCTGAAGTGGGTGCACTACCAGCAGGACGTTTTCGGCAAGGACCTCGATCTGCGCTATTTCCGCGACACCGACGGCCGCGAAGTGGACTTCGTGCTCGTCGAACGGAAACGGCCCGTGTTGCTGGTCGAGTGCAAATGGGCGGACGCGGAAGTGGATCGCGGCCTGCGCTACCTCAAGACGCGATTTCCCGACGCGCAAGCCTGGCAACTGAGTGCGGTCGGCACGAAGGACTACCAGACGCCGGAGAGTATTCGCGTCGCGCCGGCGCTCAGCCTGCTCGGCAGTCTGGTTTGAATGCTCGCCGGGCGACCGTCGTCGAAGCCGTTCGTCTCCCCCGAAAACACCGCGGCCGACAAACAGAGAAACCGCCATGTGCTGGTGCAAGTAGCCAAGTGAAGGAGCCAGATAGCTGCCGAACTATTAGAGTGTGGCCTGATGCTCCCGCTTCCTGTACTACGCCTGCATGATACCTTGAGAGAAAGGGCCACTATCTGCTAATCTGAGTCGAATACAAGCACGGCACCAAATGAAGAAGATGCAAAGAATAGAACCACATGTCTCAGGAACGCCGTAAGCAGCGCGGGGCTTATTACACCCCAGAAGATGCCGTCCATTCCTTGGTACGATGGGCGGCACGGCAATCTACCGACCGACTATTGGACCCCTCTTCCGGCGACGGAAGGTTCCTAGCACTTCATAGGCTATGTGTCGGGGTTGAGCAAGACCCGCAGGCTGCCGCAATTGCTCGCGACCGCGCGCCGTGGGCACTTATTCACGAAGGTGACTTTTTTGATTGGGCGGCGAGTACAAAGGAGCGATTTGAGTGCGCCGCTGGAAACCCCCCTTTCATTCGGTATCAACGATTCTCCGGGGAGGTTCGGGAGCGGGCACTCCAGCTATGTAAAACGCTTGGTGCCGAATTCTCTGGACTAACGTCCTCTTGGGCTCCGTTTCTTGTGTCAACCGCCTCGCTCCTGAAAGCGGGTGGGCGCATGGCCTTTGTGGTGCCGGCTGAAATTGGACATGCACCCTACGCACGCCCCCTCCTAGAGTATTTATCGCGCAACTTCGGCGACGTGCGTTTACTTGCCATCCGCCGAAAGATCTTCTCGGAGTTGTCAGAGGATGTATGGTTGCTATACGCGGCTCAGTTTGGGGCAAACACGAACGAAATATTATTTGCTGCTCAGCAGGAATTTTCTTTTATGTCCGAACCGCCCAGCCAAGGCATTGCCGTAACCATGCGGGAATGGCGGACATGGAATTATCGTCTGCGTCCGTTCCTTATGGGGCAAGGCGTGCGAGACCTCTACCAAAATGTTCTCAAGCACGCTGAGACACGTAGACTTGGAGAGATTGCTCAGGTCGGAATAGGATACGTCACGGGCGCTAACGAGTTCTTCCACCTTCGACCTTCGCAAGCGGAAAGATTAAGGATTCCGAAAGAATTCTTAAAACCAACGGTGCGTAATGGCCGCGCGCTTCCCGGGAATGCAGTAACTAAAGAAACCGTGGAAGAATGGTTTCGCCGCGATGAGCCGATGTTGCTGCTGAATTTGTCGCGGGATTTTGATCTGCCTAATTCGGTAAAGTCGTATCTGGATACCCCCGAGGGTAATGAAGCGAGAAAAAGCTACAAGTGCAGCAATCGTTCCCCATGGTATGTGGTGCCGGATGTGATTGTTCCAGACGCATTCTTGTCCTATATGAGTGGGGACAGGCCCGCGTTAGTCGCTAATCGTGCTCACTGCACCGGCACAAATTCGGTTCACGTTGTGCGACTAACAGACAACACGTCTCTTTCTACGCTGCAGGCAGCGTGGTCGCACCCGTTCACTCGGCTGAGTTGCGAGATTGAGGGGCATCCACTTGGCGGCGGCATGCTCAAGGTTGAGCCGAGGGAGGCTCAGAGCATCGTGATGTCGGGCCGCAGCAGGTGGCGGCAAGATGAGATTCGCCTGGTGGAGGAGGGATTAAATACTCTACGTTTCTGGAGGCACAACGGTGGCGTCCAAGAATCAGCCGCAAATTTGTGAGCTAACCAGCTTCCGCGACGCGTGCCGGGCATTCGCTCAACCCCATAAGGGCACCCAAAGTGCAGCGCATATTCGCCGCATGCACTGGTATGTCGCGTGCCGCTTGGCCGTAGAGGGCGGCTTTGCGCCGGAAACGATTAAACCTCGGCCGCCGTTCCGCACAGAACATCGCGGCAAGGCACTTTATCTCTTACATGACCCAAGCGTTGCGAGCGGGTCAGAAGCAACGGTCTTCGGTGGTCTAAAGACAAAAGACGTTGACGTTGTCGTATCGTTGGATGGCATCGGACCTTGCGTTGCCATTTCCATGAAGGGGACGCTTAACGCTTTCAGGAACCTGACGAACCGGATGGAAGAAGCGGTCGGCGACTGCACTAACTTGCATATCTCTTATCCGGGTTTAGTGTATGCGTTTCTTCACTTGCTGCGAGCTAATCGGGAAGGTCGAATCCCGCCTAGTGGGAAAGGCATTCTTGAGCCCGACCCGAAGACGGGCATGATAAAGCGGGCTGATACCGCATTGCTCAAGACCGGCGAAGTAACCAGTTATATAAAGGCCTACCACGACTCAATAACACGACTCACTGGGCGGCGGGACTTGCGAAACGACGTAACTCGATATGAATCAGTGGGGTTACTTCTGATAAGCGCCGAGGATTCATCGCTCGGGCAAATCGTGAAGTCTTATCCGCGTATCGACGGGTTACTACACTTCGACAATTTTTTTTCGTCGATTTACCAGCAATACGACACGCGATTCGTTTATGGCGCACCGAATCTCCGGACTGTGACTCGGCGTCATATGTGGCATCCTGATTCTCCAGCGTTCAAGAAACACCAAGTCTCCGAATTCAATCCCCGCATTAGCGAAACGGACGAGCCTACAGAGGATGATCTTTCTGAAGGCAATGAGGCAGAGTCCTAGGTCAGAGGCAAGAAATAATGACAAACTGCGCCCGATTAACCGGAAGGACGATGCCGCGTGCTTCTTCACCTCCAATGCAAAGAACGGGATGCAGGGCATCTATGCCCAGCCGAATGAAGAACTCGGCATTCGCAACTTCGCCATCTCGCTTCATGCGCGGGCCGCGGCGTTTGCGAAGTTGACGTAGTGTGCACCCAACCGGAAACAACGAACTGATGGGGAATGGACCCGACGATTTCGGCGAGAAAGTTCGCAACCGCCGGTATACGCCGCACTCAAGGCCAAGGGAATGAAACTGCCATGCACGGCCACCGGGGTGGGTTCGTCAAGGCCGCTCGTCTCTCCCAAAACGACCGCGGCCGACAAACAGGGAAACCGACGGGTGCTGGTGCAGCTCGCCAAGTGTAGCGGTAGGAAAGCTGCCGACCTATAAAGTATAGGCCTGAACATCCCGCTGGAAATTACAAGCAGTTTGTTCAACGCACCTCGTAATCGCGCTGATGCTTGAGCATCGACCAGATCACGCGTACCAGTTGTCTTCCGAGCGCGCGAACAGCTTGGTTGTGCATTTTGCCCTGCGCGCGCTTTTTGTCGTAGTACGCACGCGAGGTCGGCACCTGTTCCATGTGGCGTGCTACGGCAGTCATCATCGCTGCCTTGGCCCGGGCGTTGACCTGTCGCGGGCGCTTGGTGCCCGTGTGCGTTCCCGAGCTGTGGTCGAGCACGGCCATGCCCAGGTAGAGCGCGAGCGACGCTTCGGTGGCAAAGCGCTCGATCGCGCCGATCTCACCGGCCAACTCCCCGCTGCAGGTGGGACCGAAGCCCGGAATCGTGCGCAGCCGACGCGCAGTTTCGCAGCCATCAATCAGCGGCTCGATGAGTTGATCGAGCGCGGCAATCTCGCGCTTCAGTGCCAGCACGCGCCGCGCATCGGCCACGATCATCGGACCGGCCCACTCGGCCTCGTGGGAGAAGAGCGCTTCGCACTGCCAAGCCTGGATCTTCGCGCAATAAGCGCGCCCCACGCCCTCGAGTGCGAGCAGCGAAGTCGGGCGCAAGCCGGCGAGTCTACGAATGTCCTCGCGGGCGCCAAGCAGGCTCAGGAACCACAGATTGTCAGCGTCCGCGGTGATCTCCAACAACCCCGGACACACCGCTTGCAAGTCCGACTGCATGCGATTCAGTACCCGGACTTTCTCGTTGACCAACTGCCGGCGCCGGCGGGTGAGCCGCTTCAGACGCTCGGCCTCTTCGGTAGTGGCAACAATTTCCTGCAGCACCCCGCGCGCTATCGCAAGATCGCCGCGCAGCCGAAACAGTTCCAGAATACGCCGCGCGTCGATCGCGTCGGTCTTGGCCGGTGCCGGGAAGATCTCCTTGTAGCGCGCGAGCTTCAGGTTGTTGACGTTGTAGAGCTTCCAGCCATGATCGAGCACCTGCCGATCGAGCGGGCGTGCCCAGCCGTTGAACCCCTCCATTGCCACCGCCACCGGTGCGCTGCGGCTTCCCCGCAGCCGTTCGATACGGGTGAAGAATCCCGCAAGACCCGCGGCAGTGTGCGCCAGGTCAAACTCCGCAACGAGCTGCCCAGAGCCATTACCCACCGCAACGCGGTGCATGCGCGCGCCCACATCGACTGCGACCTGAAGTTCGTTGGCTTTCATACGTGTGCCTCCTCGTGTAACCGCAACGAAACCATCCGCACGTCTCGTCTACTTACAGAGCCACATCGATTGAGGGCACCATCCCGGCAGACGTCACGGACGATGCAAGAAGACGGGGGCGGCATTTCAGAGCCGAGTGGTCGGCCAGGCCGCCACGGACCCCATGAGCCACACCCCCGTCAGAGACTTATCCTACGCCTCCGACAGGACACCGTCAGCTGCATGATTTCGATGGTAGACCCTAGATGCTCCCGAGCACCAGCGCCCGGGGGCGCTCGGCCGCGGCGAGCCGGGCGACGACCGCGCCGCCCACGGACTCGCCCACCAACACGATGCGCTCGGGCGGGAATCCCCGCTCCACCACACCACGAGATGGCACCACGCGGCGCGGGCATCGGCGTAGGTGCCCTCCTCACTCGGCCTACCTTCGCTGCGGCCGTAGCCTCGATACTCAAGGAGCAGCACCGAGTAGCCGAGACCGTGGAACATGAGGGCGTAGTCCACCCGGTGGGGGCGTCCAGGGTCAGGCTTGCATAATTGCATATTGAGTCGGCATCAATTCAGCTTGCCTTCCAAGCCCTCACGCCGCAAGGCGCATCTCGGCCGTCACGACGTCCCACGAAACCGCTACCCGCTGATCGTCCTGGCGGTCCACGAGGCCGAGTTCGATCAGCCGCGAAACATCCGTGTGCACGTTCTTGTAGTTACGGCCCAGTTGCCTGGCAAGCTCGTTGATCGACAGCGGCCCTTTGCGCTTCAGTTGCTCGAGCAGTACCCATCTCGCGGGCGTCAGGTTGCTAAGCAGCAGCGGCAGACTCTCAAAGCTGAGCCTTACCTCAGTGCCTCGCGCCTTGCCCTTTCGCGCGAGGTCCCATGTGCGCTCGAACCGGTCAAGCGTTTCGCTTAAGCTCCCGACTCCTATCTCAATCCTTCTCTTGGTCATTCTCGCCTCCGTACGTGCGTATATCGGTCTCGAAATCGCGGCGCAGCTTGGATACTGAAACGAACCTGTAAGGCTCTTCCCGCCCCTCAATGTGCCGGTGATCGCCCTTGCCTGTCTCATTGTCGTAGCGGACGAGACACTTTCCGGCTCGACCGAAGTAAAGACGGTACTTCAGTCGGTGAGGTCGATCCGCCGTTGGCTTTGGCAATAACCAGATGATCAGTTCGGCGATTGCGCCGTCCTTTCGCACGACCTTCTCATGTAGAAGGAGCCGAGCCTTCGAAACGCGCGACTTTCTGGTCTTGCCTGCCATATGGTGCATGATGCCATAAGATAGGCCCACGCAGTCAGGGAAAACGCTATTCTTGAGTGCCTTTCAGGCCTGCATACTTGTATATTGAAAGTGCCGCGACGTTCCCTGCATCTTGCCTTTATCACGATGTACCCTATTTTCCCTTGAACTGCGGCGAGCGCTTCTCCATGAATGCCCTCCGGCCTTCGACGTAGTCTTCGCTCTTCATGCAACGCGCCACCATCTTTTTTGCTTCCGCGTAATCACCCTTGGCCGCGATCAGGGCATTGATGACCGACTTGGACGCGGCGATCGTCAGCGGTGCGTTCGCCGCGAGATCCAGTGCGAGACTGCGCACATAATCGTCGAGCTCGGCGTCGGGCAGCACGCGGTTGACCAACCCCATCGCGAGCGCTTCGTCGGCGCCGTAGCGGCGGGCGCTGAACATGATTTCGCGCGCGGCGGCGTGGCCGACGGTCGCCACCAGCCGGTTGGTGCCCGGCACGCCATAGACCAGCCCCAGGCGCGCGGCGGGAATCGCGAAACGGCTCGACGCGTCCGCGTAGCGCAGGTCGCAGGACAGCGCCACGGCCATTCCGCCGCCGACGCAGAAGCCGTGGATCAGCGCGATCACCGGCTTGGGCGAGTTCTCGATCGCGTGATGCGCGGCATCGATCAGGGCTTCGTACGCCTTGACGTCGGCCGCGCTGGAGCGGCGCTGTTCGAATTCGGATATATCGGCGCCCGCCGCAAATGCGACCGTGCCTTCGCCGCGAACAACGATGCAGCGGATCGCGGGATCGGCGTCGAGTTCGGCCATGGCCTT
>JANOGP010000168.1:0-4025 GCA_031406075.1 Betaproteobacteria bacterium | reverse complement strand
GGCTGCAAGAACGTCTACGCCGAACTGGGCACGACGTTCGCGACCGTTGCAGTGGCCAGCCCGCGTCTGGCGGCGGCCATGATCGGGCAGATGGTCAACCAAATGGGTGCGGATCACGTAGTCTGGGGTACGGACTCGGTGTGGTACGGCAGCCCGCAGTGGCAAATCGAAGCCTTCCGCCGTCTGGAGGTGCCGGACGACATCATGAAGAAACACGGCTGGAAGACCAAGCTGGGCGGTCCGGAAAGCAAGGTCAAGCGCATGATATTCGGCGAGAACTCGGCGCGGATTTACAAGTACAAGATCCAGGCCGAGTACCCGGCTCTCAGCCACGACAAACTGGCACTCATTAAGCAGCAATACGAAGCCGAGGGCGTCGAGCGCAACAACGTGGCCTATGGGTTCGTAGGGAAGAAGACGGCTTAAGAACGCCGCATTCGAAACCTCACGGGGAGCGCAAGCTCCCCGTTTTTTTGCGCGTTTACCTTGCCGGCGCTGCCGCTGCGTTCTTTCTCCGCGCGCCCCGGAACAGCAAGATGGGGCATGATTGCAGATATCCATTCGATACGGAACTTGCGAAACCATGAGTAACGCGGCAGCACAGTGCGCGCAGGAACCCGGAACCTTCCGGCCGGTGATCGATCGTAACCGCTGCGAAGGCAAGGAAGACTGCGTCGCCGTGTGTCCGTATCAGGTTTTCAGCATGGGCACGGTTGCGCCCGAACAACGGCGCGGTCTCACGCTTATTGGGAAGCTCAAGGGTTACGCCCACAAATGGCATCAATCGTTTGCCTTGAACGCGGACGCCTGCCATGCATGCGGTTTATGTGTGGCCGCCTGTCCGGAGAAAGCGATCAGTCTGCGCCGCGATTGAGGCCACCCTGGCGCTCGAGGGCGTTTCCAGTACATTGCCGGTCCAACGAGTTGTAGGATCGCGAGCATTCGCGTCCCGAACGCATACAATCAGCAGGCTGAGTCAGCCTTGGAGGGGACCATGGGAATTGTCGAGTTTTTCCAGTGGCAGTGGAGCGGCTATAGCCAGGCCCACCAGAACCGCACTAATCTGCTGATACACCTTCTGGCGGTACCGGCTTTCATCGTCTCGGCCGCCTGTCTGGTCGTGGCGATCGCGAACCTGTCGCCGGTCGCGGTGGTACTGTCGATCGCAGCGATGCTTGCTTCCGTGGCACTGCAAGTGCGCGGGCACAAGCTCGAGCAGTCGCAGCCCCGCCCCTTCAAGAACCGCTTCGATTTTGTCCGTCGCGTTCTGGCCGAACAGTTCTTCACCTTCCCGCGCTTCGTCCTCACCGGACATTGGTACAAGAATTTCGCGGCCAACCGGTGAACGAGGTATCGTCCCGGCTGGCGGCAAGGAAAGCGGCCATCTGGTTTCTTGCCGTGCTGGCATTGGCGGTAACGGTCGCCGCCCTGGTCCTGCCCCCCCTGGCGCAACCGCCCGAGTACCACCTGTTCGCGGACCAACGTTCGCTGCTGGGCATTCCGAATTTTTTCAATGTTTCCACCAACGTCGCGTTTCTGCTTGTCGGCGGCGCCGGCGTCGTTCTGCTTCTACGAAACCGCTCGCCACATGAATCGCGGCCGCTCCTGGACCCATCCGTGCGTTGGCCGTACCTGGTCTTGTTCGCTGCGGTGGCACTGACTTGCGCCGGTTCGGTTTACTATCATCTGGCGCCCGACAACGCGCGGCTGATGTGGGACCGGTTGCCAATGAGCGTGGGATTCATGGCGCTGCTCGCCGCGATGATCTCGGAGAGGATTCATCCGAGAGCAGGCATGACTTTGTTCGGACCGCTGGTCCTGGCGGGCGTTGCCAGCGTGGTGCATTGGCAAAGCAGCGAAGCGGCTGGATCGGGAAACCTGTGGCCTTACGTTGGCGTTCAATCTTATGCCATCGTTGCCGTCCTGTTGATCATCTACCTTTTCCCGGCGCGCTTCAGCCGGGGGACGGACGTATTGGTCGCCGTCGCATGGTATGCGCTCGCCAAAGTCGCCGAGTTCTACGACAGGGAAATTTTTTCCGTCGGCCAGCTTGTCGGCGGGCACGCACTCAAACACCTGTTCGCCGCACTGTCGATCTTCTGGATCCTGCGCATGATCTGGAAGCGTGACCTCCTCACCGGATCTGCGGAAGCGAAAAATGCCGTGCCGGGTGGTTCGTAGAACCGAAACCCAAAAAATCTCAACGCAGAGACGCTGACAACACAGAGGACGCAGAGAAGTACACAGGATATCAACCAGGAAAAATCTGATGCCGGCTTCGGGTATTTGGCGGGGCCTTTTGCCATCCCGAAGTTTTCACTCCATAAGGCTTTGTCTGCGACCTTTCTTGCCCTTCCTCCGCGACCTCTGCGTCAACGCTCTTATTGCCGGCCATCGGCTGGCTCCGGTTTCCACTTCTTCGCCGTTTCCTTCGCCATGGCAATCTGCTCCGGCGTCATTTTTTTTTCGAGTTTCCCGACCGCCTCTCTGGTATAGATGGAGTCGCGAGTGGAAGTCTGTGGATTGGCGGCCGAAAGAGTAAGCCACATGTGCGCGGCCACCGGGTCCTGTTCCACACCCTGGCCTTTTTCCGCCATGATCCCGACGTAGTATTGCGCGCGCGCGTCGCCTTGACGCGCAGCCTTCATGAACCATTTTGCCGCCACAGCCTCGTCGCGTGGCACGCCAAAGCCGTTGTGGTGGAAAAAGCCCATGAAATACTGCGCTTCCGGTTTGCCCTGATCGGCGAGGACCTTGAATTGGGCGAGCGCCTTGGCGTAATCACCGGTTCCGTAGGCCTGCACCGCGTCGTCAAAACCGGCGTGCGCAACCAGCGGCAGAACCAGGGCGAGCGAAACAAATAGATGCTTCATCGGTCATCCTCGATTGAATTGATTGAGAGTCACTCAGGAATTGTAGCGCGCCGGCGGGAGCGGAAGCGCCAGGGTTGCGAATCAGCCGGAATATAAAAAGCCCGCCCACGCGCCGCACGGGGCGAAGAAGGAGAGGCGCCAGGGCTGCCATCCAATTTGTTGCCGCGCTATAAGGGCGGCTGAGCCCGGAACGGAGCTCTCAAGGTGGGATGACTGTGCAAGACGGGGCCCCTGTTTGCATCACGGGTCCGTACTCAACAAGGCGGTCAGAATCGCCTTCTCGCATACACCAAGCGATTGAAACGCAGCCCTGGCCGCCGATGGAAATATTCTTCCTGTCGGAGCAGACTGTAAAGGGGAATTATTCAGGGTTCGGCGATACGGCACAATCTAAATCGGACCGTGCGCTGACACGCAGGTTCCGTGTCCAGCAATATTCAAGTTTCGATTTCTCCCCAGGAGGAACGCCATGCTTCAGCTTCGTCCGAATTGCGAGTGCTGCGACAGGGACCTGCCGCCGGACTCCACCGAGGCCATGATCTGCTCTTTCGAGTGCACCTTCTGCCGCGCCTGCGCGAACGGCGTGCTGCAGGGTGTGTGCCCCAACTGCGGCGGCGAACTGGTCAGGCGCCCGATCCGCCCTCAGGGCAAGCTCGCCAGGAATCCGGCGTCCACCGAACGGGTGCTGAAACCCGGTGGTTGCCGGCATGTAGCCTAGGAAGGTTCTGCACACGGCGCTGGCCTGTTTTCAAGATCTGCCCGGGGGGTGGCCGGGCAATCCGGCCAGCCAAACCGTCCGGGTGCCGCTACAGGAACCGGCGGCGCTATCCGCCCGGCCCGCCGCCGTTCACGAAAATCACCTGTCCGGTGACATAGCTGGCGTCGGTGGCAAGGAAGGCCACCATGGCCGCGATCTCCTGCGGGTCGCCGGCGCGGCGCAAGGGAATCGAATTGAGAAACGCCTGCGTGCGTTCCGGCCCCATCTTGGTGAAATACTCCTCCAGCATCTCCGTGCGAATCGGCCCGGGCGCCACGGCGTTCACACGGATTCCGTTCGGTCCCTCTTCCTTGGCAAGGACGCGGGTGAGCGCCTCGAGTCCCGCTTTTGACACGGTATAGGCCCCCAAACCGGCAGGCAGGCGCTGGGTCGCG
>JANOGP010000151.1:0-5313 GCA_031406075.1 Betaproteobacteria bacterium | reverse complement strand
GGTGAATGTCATGACGTCCTCCCGGGAATAAAGATTGCGGGTAAGTTTACCTCAACCCGCCATGTAATCGAGCGTGACGTGCGCGAGCGAGCGCACGCCGAGGAGCAGCGCCGACTCATCCACGAAAAAGCGTGGCGAATGGTTCGGCGCCGACTGTTTGCGGTCGGTGCCCCTGGGCGTGATGCCGAGGAAATAGAAAAACCCCGGAATCTTCTGCTGATAGTAGGAGAAGTCCTCGTAGCCCGTAATTTTCTGGCCGACGAAGACCTTATCTGCGCCCGCGACACGCTGCAAAGTCGGCACCATGCGCTCCGTCAAGGGTATGTCGTTAACCGTGACCGGGTAGGCGTTGTCGAAATGCACCTGCGCGCTGGCGCCCGCACTCCTCGCGATCATCTCCACCGTATTGCGGACGCGGGCGTGAATGTCCGCGCGCATGTCCTCGTTGAACGTGCGCACCGTGCCCAGCATCTCCACCGTGTCCGGAATGATGTTGTCCCTCACGCCTCCCTTGATCGCGCCGATGCTGACCACCGCCGGCTCCAGGCTCACGTCCACCTGGCGGCTGACGATGGTCTGCAGCCCGATCACGATCTGCGATGAAATTACGATCGGGTCCACTCCGCGCCACGGCAGCGCGCCGTGGGTCTGGCGCCCGGTCACCGTCACCCGCATGCGATCGGAACTGGCCATCGCCGGGCCGGGCCGATAGGCAATGGTGCCCGCCTCGACGCCGGCGAACACGTGCAGACCGAATATCACCTCGGGTTTCGGATTCTCCAGTACACCCTGCCTGATCATCAGCGCCGCGCCGCCTTCCTCGCCCGGTGTCGGGCCTTCCTCGGCGGGCTGGAAGATAAATTTGATGCTTCCGGCGAGGTGCGGCTTCATGCCAGCCAGCAATTCGGCCACACCCATGAGGATCGCTACATGGCAATCGTGGCCGCAGGCGTGCATGACGCCGACTTCCTGGCCATTGAATTCGGCGCGGGTCCTGGATGCAAACGGCAGATCCACTTCCTCCGTTACCGGCAGCGCGTCCATGTCCGCGCGCAACGCGATGACGGGCCCCGGACGTCCGCTCTCCAGCAGCCCGACCACGCCGGTGTGCGCGACCCCGGTCTGCACCTGCATTCCAAGCGACTTCAGGTGCCCGGCAACAACACCGGCGGTGCGTACCTCGCGGTTTGAGAGTTCCGGGTGCTGATGCAAATCCCGGCGCCAGGCAATGACTTTGGATTCGAGCGTCGCTGCGCGCGCGTCGATTTGCGCTCCGGGGTCGAGTTGATCGTTCATAGTCAGGGTTTCACGAACTTGAGGGTCATGCGATCGCTTTCGCCGATGGCCAGGTATTTCCCGCGGTCCTTGTCGTCCAGGGCAAGCGTCGGCGGCAGCGTCCACACGCCGGAAGGGTGGTCCTTGGTATCTTTCGGATTGGCGTTGATTTCGGACTTGTTATCGAGCTTGAAGCCGGCTCTCTGCGCGGTCTCGATAACCCAGGCTTCGGCCATGTAGCCGGTCTCGATCTGTTTTTCGAATAGCGTGTCCGCTTTGGCGCGATGATCCTTCACGCCCAAGACTCCACCCGGCTTGAGCACGTCGTAAAAGACCTTGAACATGGCATCGGCGTTACCCGCCTTGGCCCAGTTGTGCACGTTGCGGAACGTAAGCACCATGTCGGCCGAACCCTTCGGAGCGGCGTCGACATATTGGGGCGCCAGCAGTGCTGTCTTGATGACCTTTCCGTACAGATCCGGCCTGCCCGCCACCATGGCGTCGAACCCCTTCTCCCGCTCCTTGAGGAAATTCGGCGCGCCCTTGGCCTGCGTGGCAAACCAGGCAGCGTAGTACCGGCCGCGATCTTTCAGCACCGGGGCAAGAATCTCCGTCCACCAGCCGGCGCTGGGCCAGACCTCCACCACGGTCATGTCCGGCTTGAACCCGAAAAACAGCAGCGTTTCCTTGGGATGGCGGTATTTGTCGCGCGCCTTGTTCCGATCCGAGCGATGGCTTCCGGTCATCGCCTGATCGATCAGCGCCTCCGCATCCTGTGCGTGAACCGGCGCCACCACAGCGCCGGCAGTAAGCAATGGCAACAACAGCACGCGAAAAACGGAATGCAACACCTGCTTCATGAATCTCCTCCTTACCATTTCGTTTGAACGGCCGGCGTCAGCCTAGCGGCGATTGTACTGACGATATTCGAGATCCTGCCGCTGGATCTGGATCGACAGGTCGCGCGCCCGCTGCTCGCGTTCGAACGCCAGCGCCGGCCCCGGTATCGGCGGCGCCAGCGCCTGCCGGTGCGCACTCGCGCGCTGGGACCCAAGCAGTTGCCGCCACTGCCCATCCTGAAAGCGTTCGACGTGAAGTCGTTCGGCAGCCGCTTGTTGCTCCATTTCGAGCCTGGCGGCGGGCAGTTCAAGACGCGGATCGGATTCACCGGCGCGCGCGGGCGGGGCATCCTCGAGCAACTTTCGCAAGAGGCTGGCGCGCTCTATCTGGTCTGCGGCTTCGTCCGCCGAAGCCGGACCGGCGGCGACGGCCAGCAGGAGCAACGCGATCGGGGAAAGATTCACTTTTTTATGACTGCCGGAAGCCTGTGGAGTTTACAAGTGGGCCCAGCAACCGTCCATTCGTACATTTGCTTTGGCACCAGAATTTCGATTTCTGGCGGCACCTTTATGCGAAAAGTTCTTTCCCGCGATAAAAGCGCATGAATTATCTAAGTTTCCATTGCTTCAATGACTTATCTTATTTACTAGATTTTTACTTATTGCAACGCGATGGAATCACTCCAACTCATGCAGCTAACTGATAAAATACGCTGTCGAAATAGTGTTATATGAAATAAATTAACCGCTCTTGCACTGCCGCAAATAGCGAAAGGACCAATGCCGTGAAAAACTTCCTCCAATCGGTGTTCAGCTGGTTGAACACCGATGAAAACCGGGCCCTCGAAGCCTACCTGTCCCAAGCCGCAAATGCGGCCGACGTGAATCGCCTGATGCGTCAATGGGAGAACAGGAACAAGGCCTCCTTCCACCTACCCTAAGCCCGTCTTGATTTACGCTCAGACCCTGTCGTCCCGGCGGGCCTTTCCCGAGTGAAGTTCGGACGGCGCAAGGTAATCACGCTTGCCCTCCAGGGTGGCGGCGCACTCGGTGCGCTGACCTGGGGGGTGCTGGATCGGCTGCTGGAAGAACCGAAGCTCAAGATCGAAGCGATCAGCGGCACCAGCGCCGGCGCAATCAATGCCGTGGCGCTGACGTCCGGTTATGCAACAGGCGGCCGCGACGGCGCCCGCAAATCCCTGGACGCGTTCTGGAATTCGGTTGGCACGGCGTCCTACTCGATTGGTTCATCCACTGGCGTGCACAGGGCCCTGCTGCCAAACCCGCAGACAATGCTGCTCGGCCTCACCCGCTTTTTCTCCCCATACCAGCTCAACCCATTCGACATCAATCCGCTGCGCGAGATCGTCGACAGAGTAGTGGACTTCAGGGCCGTCCAAAACCGCAGGGCAATCCGCCTGTTCGTCGGCGCCACCCGTGTCCGTACCGGCACCCTGCGGTTGTTCGAGAACCGGGAACTGACATCCGACGCTCTGCTGGCGTCCGCCTGCCTGCCGACCCTGCATCACGCGATCGAAATCGACGGCGAGCCGTATTGGGACGGGGGCTACACAGGAAACCCGGCCATCTATCCGCTTATCTATCGATGCAAGACGCCGAGCATCCTGGTGGTCATGCTTCAGCCCCTTGCGCGGGAGGATCCTCCAACCAGCGCACAGGCAATCCGCAACCGGCTGACCGAGTTCCAGTTCAATTCTTCGTTTCTCTTCGAGATGCGCAGCATTGCGCTGGCCAAGCAGGCGATCGACGCGCAATGGCTGCCGATCGGAAGCCTGGAACGCCGCTTCAGAAAACTGAATTTCCATCTGATCGAAACCGACGATCTGCTCGCGCGCATGAGCATCGAAAAGGCGTTCAAAGCCGATCTCGGCTTCCTGCTTAAACTCAAGGATGAGGGACGAGCCCGGGCGGGGGCATGGCTCGAGAAGCATTTCGACCAGGTCGGCGGGCGGTCTTCGATCGACCTGGCCAAGTTGTTCGGCTAGTAATCAGGCGGATTACGGCGCCGGCGGCAGCGGGGCGCCGCTATATCGACGATTTGTGCCGCCCACATCATAGCGAAGCGGTACCAATTGTTCTTGTTCGCACCCGACGCAACAAACAGCGCGATGGTCTCGACCGGATTCATACCGACAGAAACCTGCGCACATTGTCCGTTTCCATGGTCGTTCCGGCGCCGCTCATTACGACTTCTCCGCGCTGCAGGATCACATAACTGTCGGCAAGGTCGCGCGCGAAATCGTAGTACTGTTCCACCAGAAGTATGGCCATGTCGCCGCGGTCGGACAGCGCCTGGATCACGCGCTCGATGTCCTTGATGATGGACGGCTGGATGCCTTCGGTCGGCTCGTCGAGGATGAGCACTTTCGGCCTCATCGCCAAAGCCCGGCCGATCGCCAGTTGCTGCTGCTGGCCGCCGGACAGATCGCCGCCGCGGCGATTCTTCATCGTCTTCAGCACCGGAAACATATCGTAGATGTCGCCGGGAATGTCCTTCGCGGCGCCATTTTTGCGGCTGGCGAGCCCCATCATCAGGTTTTCTTCCACGGTGAGCCGCGGAAAGATTTCGCGCCCCTGCGGAACGTAGCACATGCCCAGGCGCACCCGCGCGTAAGGCGCCAGCGCGCTCACCTCCTGCGCGTCCAGCGTGATGCTCCCGCTTGCAACCGGCAACACGCCCATCAGGCACTTGAGCAGCGTGGTCTTGCCCACGCCGTTGCGTCCAAGCAGCGCCGTCACCGCGCCGGTGGGCACGTCGAAGCTCACGTTGCGCAGCGTCTGGCTGCTGCCGTAGAACTGGTTCAGTTTTTCAACCTTCAGCATTTGTCTAAGTCAAATTCGTTTGCCACAGAGGGCACAGAGCACACAGAGAAAATCCTGAACATGAAATGGATTCCTTGAATTTTAGGGTTTTCGTTCATGTTTGCGATTACCGAAATTTCCGAGTGATATGGTCTTCTAGTCATGTCGGGTTTTGTTCTTCTCTGTGTGCTCTGTGTTCTCTGTGGCCAAAAGGTTTAACGCCCAAGATAGACTTCGATGACACGCTCGTCGTTCTTCACGACGTCCATCGTGCCTTCGGCGAGAACGGCGCCTTCATGCAGCACCGTGACCATGCTGGCAATGGAGCCGATGAACTCCATGTCGTGCTCGACCACCACTACCGAGCGTTCACCCG
>JANOGP010000150.1:0-21380 GCA_031406075.1 Betaproteobacteria bacterium | reverse complement strand
CGCGGATCATCATGCCCAGCCGCGTGTGCTGGATCAACCAGTACATCAGCACCACCAGGATCACGCACACCCCCGACATCCATATGCGGTACACCGGGTACGACAGCGTGTCGGTCAGGGGAATGGATGCGGACAGGACCTCAGGGATCGGCACGCCGTGAACGTCGTCGCCCCAGATGATGCTGCGCAGTTCCTCGAATATCAGGATCAGTCCATAGGTGAGCAAAACCTGATAGAGGTGATCGCGCTGGTAGAGGCGCTTCATCAGCAGCCATTCCAGCAGCATCCCAAGCACCACGGTGAGAACGATGCCGAGCGCGATCGCCGCCCAGAAGTTGCCGAGCGCGCCCGACAGCGACCAGGCGAGATACGCCCCGATCATGTAAAAGCTGCCGTGCGCCAGATTGATGATCCCCATGATGCCGAAGATCAGCGTCAGTCCGCTCGCCACCAGAAACAGCAGCAACCCGTACTGCACCGCGTTCAGCAGCTGGATGAGGAAAGTGGCGAAATCCATTGCAACGCTGGGGACGAGGGGCGAGGGACGAGGGACGAGGGAAAAGCGTACAGTGGCATAGGACGATCACCGCGAGCACGACGAGTTGCATCCGCTCGCGCGAGTAAATCCAGGTCGGGAAAAAGGCACACCAAGTCTACATTCCGAGAGTGTCGGCAAAAAGCATGATGGTCGGATTGAGGAGTTTCAACCACCCTCGCCCCTCATCCCTCGTCCCTCTTCCCTGGCGCTAGCCCATCCGGCAGCCTCGGGCTGGATCTTCGAGCGCCTTCCATGCGACGCCGATCACCTTGTTGTCGCCCTTCTCGGCGCGGCGCAAGTAAATGTCCTGGATCGGGTTGTGCGCCTTCGACATTTTCCATTGGCCGCGCGGGCTGTCGACGACCGCGGCTTCCATCGCCGCAACCACCGCGCCCCTGTTGCCGATGTCGCCCCGGGCTTTTTCGAGCGCCTGGAGGAGCAGCAGTCCGGTGTCGTAGCCCTGCACCGCGTACACATCCGCGTGGGTCTTGTACGCTTTGAGGTAGGCCGTGCGAAAAGCCTTGTTTTTCGGGTTGTCCAGCGATTCGGCGTAATGCAGCGTGGTCAGCAGACCCTCGGCTGCGTCGCCCTGCGCCGCCAGTACGCCTTCGGTAAGGAAGCCTGAACCATAGAGCGAGATCTTGTCCTTGAGACCGGCAGCCGCGTAATCCTTCACAAACTTCACTGCGCCGCCACCGGCGAAAAAACACGCGACCGCATCGGGCCTGAGCGACGCGATCTCGGTAAGCAACGCCTGAAACTCCACGTTCGGGAATGGCACGAATAACTCCTTGACTACCGTGCCGCCGACCGCGGTGAATGCCTCCCGGAAAGAGGCGAGCGACTCCTCCCCCGCGGCGTACTTCCAGGTGATGAATACGGCGCGCTTGTGGCCCCTCTCGGCCATGACCTTGCCAAGCGGATGCACCGGCTGCCAGTTGGAAAACGAGGTACGGAACACGTTGGACGCGCACAGCGCGCCGGTTGCCGCATCGGCCCCGGCATTCGGAATGACCAGCAGCGTGCCGGCTTCGCGCGCGACTTTGATCATTCCCATCGCCACGCCCGAGTGCACGCTGCCGATGAGCACGTCGACCTTGTCGCGAGTGATGAGGCGGTTGGCGTTGTCGGTGGCCTTGGCCGGTTCGGACTCGTCGTCCACCGTGAAGAACTCCAACTCGCGCCCACCGAGCTTGCCGCCGCCTTCCTCCAGCGCCAGCCTCAGCCCGTTCTCGATCGCAACGCCGAGCTGCGCATACGTACCCGTGTAGGGCAGCATCAATCCCAACCGGATTTTCGCCGCCTGCGCCCGCGCCAAGGATGGCAGCAGGGATGCCCCGGCGAGTGCACCCGCGCCGGAGAGGAATTTTCGTCTTGTCTGATTCTGCATTTTCCTGTCCTTAGTTGTTCTGATTGCCTTGAATTTTACCCCTCACCCCTCACCCCTCACCCTTCACGCCTCACGCCTCACGGCCTCTCAATTTAAAACGCTGTATCTTTCCGGTCGCGGTCTTGGGCAACTCGGGTACAAATTCGATCCAGCGCGGATACTTGTAAGGGGCCAGGCTGTCCTTGACGTGCTGCTTAAGAGAATTTGCGAGCGCTTCCGTTCCGGTCACGCCCTGCTTGGTGACGACATAAGCCCGGGGCTTGACCAGTTGCTGTTCGTCCATCGCGCCGACCACTGCCGCTTCGAGGACGTCAGGATGCGTTAGCAGCGCAGCCTCGACCTCGAAGGGAGAAACATACATGCCGCTCACCTTGAGCATGTCGTCGGAACGGCCGCCGTAGGTGTAATAACCGTCGTCATCGACCGTGTACTTGTCGCCGGCGTGCGTCCAGGGGCCGACAAAGGTCGCTAGTGTCTTGGCCCGGTTGTTCCAGTACATGATCGCGCTGGTCGGACCGCTGATCTGCAGCTCGCCGATTTCATTGGCGCCGACTTCGCGACCCTCCTCGTCCACCAGGCGGACGCGGTAGCCGGGCACCGCCTTGCCGGTCGTCCCATAACGCACGTCGCCCGGACGATTCGAAAGAAAGATATGCAGCATCTCAGTGGATCCGATGCCGTCGAGCACTTCGACGCCGAAACGCGCGGTCCAGCGCCTGCCGATGTCGGCGGGAAGCGCCTCGCCCGCCGATGTGCAAATTCGCAATGCGACCTCTTCTTTGCGCGGCAGGTCCGGGCTCGCGAGCAATGCTGCGTAAAGCGTGGGCACGCCGTAAAAAATGGTTGGGCGCTGTTCCCTGAGGCGCTTGAATACTGCGGCAGGCGTAGGCCGTTCCGCCATCAGCACCGTGGTCGCACCGATCGCCAGAGGAAACGTCAGCGAATTTCCCAGACCGTAGGCAAAGAAGAGCTTCGCCGCGGAGAACACGGTGTCGCTCTCACGAATGCCCAGAACCGGCTTGCCATAGAGTTCTGCAGTCTGAATCAGGCTGGAATGGACGTGGATGGTCCCTTTCGGCGTACCGGTCGAGCCCGAAGAATATAGCCAGAAGCACACATCGTCGCAGGTCGTCGGCGCGGGCTCGAATTCGGTGGCGGCCTTCGCCATGAGGGATTGCAGGTGCGCGTGCCCATGCGAATCCTTTCCGGACACGACGATGTGTTTGAGGAACGGGAGGTTTTTCAGAAGCGGCTCGAATTTTGGCAGGAGCGCCTCCGACACGATCAGCGCGCGCGCGCGACCGTCTTCGAGCATGAAGCAGTAGTCGGCGGTGGTCAGCAGGGTATTGGCGGTGATCGGCACGATGCCGGCTTTGATCGCGCCCAGGAAGACGCTGGGAAAATCGATCGTATCGACATGCGCCAGGAGAATACGGTCTTCCATTCCCAGACCGAGCGTCGAAAGCGCATTGGCGGCGCGGTTTACCCGCTGCGCAAGCTCCCCAAAGGAGTAGCGTCCAGCGTCGTCAATGTAGGCGATATGGTCCGCGCGCCGCGCGGCAAGGTTGCGCTCGATCAGATCATGCGCGGCGTTGTAGTCGCGCGGAATGCTGACAACCGGCGGGCTGACGCTGTGATCTGCACGGCTTAATCCTGGCACACCCCCTCCTCACTTTTTGTGCGCAGGCCGTTGCTCACTTGCGCCAGCAATCATAACCCACCGATTCCCCACGGCCGCCGATCCTGGTGTCAGCCGGCGACGTCCACTCCGAGTTCATCGCGGCATCGCGCAATCCAGCCTTCGATCCATTCCGCCGCGTCGTCTTCCGGCAAAGTACCCGCGCTCGCGTCGTGAAACATGATGTCGCCGATGCGCCGGGCTCCCAGTTCCGCAAGGATGCGTTCAAAACGCTTGCCGCCATTGCAGAAAGTTTCCGCGTAAGTCATGTCGCCCAGCGCGATGACGCCGTAGCGGACGCCGGCCAGATCCGGCCGAACGTTCTGCAGGGACTCGTAGAGTTGTTTCGCATTGTCCGGTACATCGCCCTGCCCATAGGTCGAAGTGCAGATCAGGAACAATCCGCCCTTTGCAAAGATGCCGGAATCGAGTTCGTCCATCAGCAGCGTCGCAATCCGTACCCCTTCGCCGTCCAGCCGCAACTCGATTTCGTGCGCCACCAACTGCGCAACGCCGGTCATTGTGCCGACCAGGATCGTCAGTTCAAGCGCCATCGCCTTGGCCCCGTTCCAGGTAATGGTTGAAATTCTACCAGCATGCATTATCATGCAATATGGAATTGTTTATTGCAATATAATGCATATCCAGTAAAGGCAACGATTTGGGCGCGCGCGATCCGGCAAAATCGAACAGGGAGTCGGCAAATGCGGCGGCGGCGAACGACGCGGCCTTCCTGAACCGGCTTGGCGAGCGCGTGCGCGATGCGCGCGCGCGGCGCGGACTGACGCGCAAGGATCTGGCGCGCGATTCACGGGTGTCGGAACGTTATCTGGCGCAACTGGAAGCGGGTCACGGCAACATTTCCATATTGCTGCTGCGGCAGATCGCCGCAGCACTGGGATTGGCGCTGAACGATCTGCTCGACGAGGAAGAACAATCGGTCGAACTGACGCTGATCCATCAGCTCCTGCAGCGGCTTCCGAAACAACGCCTGGCACGCATTCGCGCCCGTCTGCAGGGCGAATTCGGCAGCCCGGCAGCGGAGCGCAGCCGGCGCGTCGCGCTGATCGGATTACGCGGTGCCGGCAAGTCCACTCTCGGCACCGCGGTGGCACGCAAACTGGGCGTGGCATTCATCGAGCTCGATCGTGAAATTGAACGCGAAGCGGGTACGGGCCTTTCGGAGATTTTCCTGCTCTACGGCCAGCAGGGTTACCGCCGCTACGAGCGCCGCTGCCTGGAGAAAGTGCTGGAGACCCATGAACGTTGTGTCATCGCGACCGGCGGCAGCATCGTCTCCGAGCCCGGCACTTACGAATTGCTGTTGTCGACCTGCTTCACGGTCTGGCTCAAGGCCGAACCGGAGGAGCACATGGCCAGGGTCGTAGCACAGGGCGACACACGGCCGATGGCCGGCAACGCGCAGGCCATGGAAGACCTGCGCCGTATACTCGACGGTCGCGGCATGCTTTACGGCCAGGCCGATGCGACCGTGGATACAGCCGGTCAAACCGTCGACCAGAGTCTCAGGGCCCTGAAAAAGGCCGTCAGCCTGAAAGAGGTGAAAACGTCATGAACGCCGTTCTGGGGAAATCTCCGTCCGATCCGCAGCCACCCACGCTGTACGACACGCACCCCGACAAGTACGTCCATTGGAAACTGACCTGCGACGGCGCGGTGGCGACGCTGTCGATGGACGTCGACGAGGAAAAAGGCCTCAAGCCGGGTTACAAGCTGAAGCTGAATTCCTACGATCTGGGCGTGGACATCGAGCTCTACGACGCACTCAATCGCATCCGATTCGGGCACCCCGAGGTCAGGTGCGTGGTGGTCACCAGCGCGAAGGAGCGCATGTTCTGTTCCGGGGCCAATATCTACATGCTGGGGCTTTCGAGCCATGCGTGGAAAGTGAACTTCTGCAAGTTCACCAATGAAACGCGCAACGGCATCGAGGACTCCAGTCGCCACGACGGGCTGAAGTTCCTTGCTGCGGTGAACGGCACGGTCGCCGGCGGAGGCTACGAGCTCGCGCTTGCCTGCGACGAGATCCTGATGATCGACGACCGTTCTTCCACCGTGAGCCTGCCGGAGGTACCGCTGCTGGGGGTGCTGCCCGGCACCGGCGGACTGACCCGGATCACGGACAAGCGGCGCGTGCGGCGCGATCTCGCCGACGTGTTCTGCTCGACCTCGGAAGGCGTGCGCGCCGACCGCGCGAAACAGTGGCGGCTGGTGGACCGGATCGCCAAACCGCAGCAGTTCGCGGAAGCCGTAAAGGAGCGTGCCCAGGCGCTCACCGCGCAAAGCAAACGTCCGGGATCCGGGAAAGGCATCGCGCTGACTCAATTGGCACGCACCGTCGATGCGGCCGGGTTTCGCTACGGCAACGTGGACGTGGCGATCGATCGCAAGGCACGCACCGCGACCATCACGGTGCGAGCACCCGCTGAGCCGCAACCGGAGGACCTCCACGGGATACACGCTGCCGGGTCCGCCTGGTGGCCGCTGGCGATGGCGCGCGAACTGGACGACACGATCCTGATGCTGCGCACCAACGAACTGGACATCGGCACCTGGATACTGAAGACGCGCGGTGACACGGACGCGGTGCTTGCGATCGACGCCATGCTCGAGCGCCATCGGGACGACTGGTTGGTACGCGAAGTAACGGGAATGCTGCGCCGGACCCTTTCCCGTTTCGACGTTTCCTCCCGCACGCTGTTCGCCATCATCGACGAGGGCTCGTGTTTCGCTGGCACGCTTGCCGAAATGGCATTCGCAGCCGACCGAAGCTACATGCTGCTGCTGCCTGAAGGGCAGCCCAATCCGCCTCGCCTGGTCCTGTCGGAAACGAACTTCGGCGCCTACCCGATGGTGAACCACCTAACGCGGCTGGCCACCCGCTACTGCGGCGATGAAGAAGCGATCGCGGCGCTGCGCTCTCGCATCGGCGACAAGCTCGATGCCGATGCGGCGCGCGACCTCGGCCTGGTCACGTTCGCGCCCGACGATATCGACTGGGACGAGGAAGTACGCATCGCCATCGAGGAACGCGCCAGCCTTTCCCCGGACGCGCTCACGGGAATGGAGGCGAACCTGCGCTTCGGCGGCGCGGAAACCATGGAGACGCGCATTTTCGGCCGGCTTTCCGCATGGCAGAACTGGATCTTCAACCGCCCGAACGCAGTCGGCGAACACGGCGCGCTGAAGGTTTTCGGAACAGGCAGCAAGCCGAAGTTCAACTGGGAAAGAGTCTAGAGAATATTTTCACCGCAGAGACGCAGAGAACGCAGAGGCAACTCGCAAAAACATTCGGAGATGAACACGCAGTTAGTTGTCATAAGCTGTGTCGCCGAAGCATTGACGAGGTGCATGCAATGCGAGACTAGTCAGCGAAATTCGCATACCAATACCAATCTCTTTATCCATATTGGTCTTTCTCTGCGTTCTCTGCGACCCTGCGGTGAAAAGTATTGGGGGATTTAGATGAGCATCAACTACAGCGAAAGAATCCCGAACAACGTCAATCTGGCGAACGACCGCACGCTGCAGCGCGCGCTCGAGCACTGGCAGCCGAGGTTCCTAGACTGGTGGCGGGAGATGGGGCCGAACGCGTTTTCCTCTGCGGACGTCTATCTGCGCACCGCCACCGGTGTGGACGCCCAGGGCTGGGCCACATACGGCTCGGTAAAAATGCCCGACTATCGCTGGGGGATTTTTCTGGCGGAGCCTGTGCCGGAGCGCACCATCGGCTTCGGCGACAACTACGGCCAGCCCGCGTGGCAGCAGGTGCCGGGCGAGCTCAGGTCGCAATTCCGCCGCATCATCGTGACCCAGGGCGACACCGAACCAGCATCGGTGGAACAACAGCACTTGCTGGGTCTCACCTGTCCGTCACTTTACGATCTGAGGAATCTGTTTCAGGTGAATGTCGAGGAAGGTCGCCACCTGTGGGCGATGGTCTATCTGCTGCATGCCCATTTCGGCCGGGACGGACGCGAGGAGGCGGAGGAATTGCTGGCACGCCACTCGGGAGACGCAGACAAGCCGCGCATCCTCGGCACGTTCAACGAACCGATCAGCGACTGGCTGTCGTTCTTCATGTTCACGTACTTCACCGATCGCGACGGCAAGTTCCAGCTCAAAAGCCTCGCCGAATCGGGTCTCGATCCGCTGGCGCGCACCTGCCGCTTCATGCTCACCGAGGAGGCGCACCACATGTTCGTCGGCGAGACCGGCGTGGGGCGCGTGGTGAAACGCACGCTGGAGGTCATGAAGGAACTCGGAACCGACGATCCGGAAGTGATTCGCCGCCACGGCGCGGTCGATCTGCCGACAATCCAGCGCTATATGAACTTCTGGTTCACCTCCTCGCTCGACCTGTTCGGCTCGGAGGTTTCGTCGAATGCCGCCAGCTCATTTGCCAGCGGCATCAAGGGCCGGCCGGACGAGGCGCAGTACCGGGACCACATCTGCAACGAAGCGACTTACGAGCTGGAAACGCCGCAGGGAAAGGAAGCGGTGAACCTGCGCAATGCAATGAACGAGGTGTTGCGCAACGCCTACATCAAGGACTGCGAGATTGGCGTCAAGCGCTGGAACATGCAGATCAGCCGCGCGAAATTCGACTTTCAGCTAAAGCTTCCCAGCCCGCGCTTCCGCCGCGCCATCGGCATCTGGGCCAACACGACGACCGATCCGCAGGGCAAGGCCCTCAGCCGCGAGGAATTCGAGCGCGGCATGCCGGCGTGGATTCCCAGCGAAGGCGACCGCGGTTTCATCATGAGCCTCATGCAACGCGTGGTGGAGCCCGGGAAGATGGCGGGCTGGATCGCCCCGCCGGACCGCGGCATCAACAACCTGCCGGTGAATTACGAGTACGTACGGCTCAACTGAGAACGGGTCAGGCGCGATGGACGCGCTTGTAGTGCCCGTGCTCGATTTCCTCGAAAATCGGCCGCCCTTTCGGCTGCCAGCCGAGTTCGGCGCGCGAACGCTTTCCCCTTACCCGGCTGTTTGACCCGAACGATGAATGCGCCTTCGGGCCAAGCGCTGCTTCCGCTTCCTGCGGGGACCAGTCGCGGGTCCTGCCGCCAAAGCTAAGCATACGGCTGATTGACGCGGCCACCTTCCTCAGCGCTTCCTCGTCGTTCTCCGCGTAGTAGAGCGCCCCGGCTGGCGCTTTCTGCAGCGCGAGAAGATAGAGTTCGGCGACGTCGTCGATGTGCACGTTGGCCCAGATGTTCTCGCCCTTGCCGATGTGCAGGCCGACGCCGGCTTTCTTCGCGTTTTCGATCAACGCCGGCACCTGGGCACTTTCCTTGCGCGCGCCGCGGCCTTCGCCATAGATCATGGTGGGACGAATCACCACCGACCGCACGCCCTGCTCCGCCGCATCGAACACGACCTGGTCGATCGCGGCCCGCTGCTGCATGCGCGGTACGGCGGGCGTAAAGCTGGAATATTCGTCGTAGATTGAGTCGCTGCGCTCGCCGTTCGCCACGGTGGCGACGATTCCCGACCCGCTGGTATGCAGGAACGGTTTGCCGGAGCCATGCAGGGCGGATGCGATGGCTTCGACGACCCCGGCGTGGTTTGCCTCGGCCGTATCGATCACGGCCTCGGCTTCGCGTGAGGCACGCGCAATCACATCGGAATCATCAAGGCTGCCGAGTATCGCGCGCATGCCGCGTTTGCGCAATTCTTCAGCGCCGGATTCCGAGCGGACCAGCCCGGCGATCTTGTGACCCTCGCGCAGCAGGCGCGCGGCAACCGAACCCCCTATGTAGCCCGTCGCACCCGTCATGAAAATTTTCATCGCCGCCCCTTCAAACCAATCGACGCCGCGATTCTACAACTGCTCGAGAATCGCGGCGCCGCCGGACCCGGCATCAACAACCTGCCGGTGGACTACGAGTACGTGCATCTGAATTAGCGGGGAAGGCCACCGAACGCGTTCCCGGAGAAAGAGTTGCCGTCCTGAGCAGGGTTTTGGGATAGGGCAGATAGCGCTCATTAAGGATCCCGCCCGGCTAATGGCGGAACCCACCCTGTTGGCTGGCAGGAGACTTCGTCCAATAGAGGTGATTGCGCCGTGGTCGGTCAAACCAGGTAATTAATTCATTTAATTGAACCGGCTGGAACCTTGCTGGCGCATGTGGCGCGGAAACCTTAATAAGGGGTTTGCTAATTAAAGGATTTGCCCTTATCCTTTAATTAACCCCGGTCAAATTAACGCTTCCTTAATTCAATGCCCGACAATCGACGCCTCGGCACCTACGAAACGACCAGCGTGGCAGGTGAGAGCGTGCATGCCTTTATCCCGCCACCGCTGCCGCCGGACCCGGCTCTTACAATCAGTCCCGCACTGCAAGACCTGATCGAAAAAGCCAACCGCGGGCTTGGGCGTCTGGACGGGATTGCCCGCATCCTGCCCGACCCTTCGCTTTTCCTCTACACCTTTGTACGCAAGGAGGCGCTGCTCTCCTCGCAGATCGAGGGAACACAATCTTCCTTCTCCGACCTGCTGCTGTTCGAGGCTGAAGAAGCCCCCGGCGTTCCGATCGACGACGTGGAGGAAGTTTCGCACTACGTCGCCGCGATGAACCATGCGCTCAAGCGACTGCGTGGCGGATTCCCGCTATCGCTTCGGCTGATTTGCGAAGCGCATGGAATTTTGTTGTCGGGAGGACGGGGAAGCAACAAGCAACCCGGCGAGTTCCGCAAAACCCAGAACTGGATCGGCGGATCGCGTCCCGGAAACGCACGATTCGTCCCGCCGCCACCGCACCGCGTGATGGAATGCATGGGACTCCTCGAGAAATTCCTGCACGACGATCCGGTCAAGACCCCGTTGCTTATCAAGGCGGCGCTGGCGCACGTGCAGTTCGAGACCATTCACCCTTTTCTTGACGGCAACGGTCGAGTGGGACGCCTGCTTATTGTCCTGCTGCTGTGCGCAGAGGAAGCGCTGTCGGAACCCATGCTGTATCTGAGCTTGTATTTCAAGGCCAACCGCGACGCTTACTACGATCTGCTGCAGCGGGTGCGCACCGATGGTGACTGGGAAGCATGGCTGGATTTTTTTCTTCGTGGAGTGATCGAGACCACCGAACAGGCCACCCGCACGGCGAAGAAAATCATGGAACTATTCAGTACAGACCAATCGAGAATCGAAGCGCTCGGACGCCCGGCAGCGTCCGCGCTTCGTGTCTATGATGTCCTACAGAAGCGGGTGGCGCTCTCCATTCCCAGGGCGGCGAAGCAGCTTGGCATCAGCCAACCGACCGTCACAAACGCTATAGCCCATCTGGTCAAACTCGGCATTGCCCAGGAAGCCACCGGGCGCAAGCGCAAAAAACTCTACATGTATGACGCTTATCTGAGCATTCTCGGAGAAGGTGCCGAGCCGATCAAATGAGCGAGCAGTGATTCTCAGGCACGCTCTTCAAGCCGGCCCATGCGCCCGGCCATGTAATCGTCGCGTGCCTGGATGATCTCTTCGCGCGTGTTCATCACGAACGGCCCCCACGACACCACCGGCTCGTCGATGGGTTCGCCGGCCAGCAGCAGGAAGTCGAGTGGATCCGATGCCGTCACATGGACACTGTCACCGTCCGCGCGATACTCGACCAGTTGGTTGGTCGCGAAGCCAACAGTAGAAGAGCGGCCCTTGCCGCGAACGGCATAGACATAGGCGTTGAAGCTGGCCGGTATCGGCAGTTCCACGGTGGCCCCCGCATCGAGCTTCACATGCGCGGCGACGATCGGCGTATAGGTGCGCGCTGGACCGCGCGCGCCAAGCAGCTCGCCCGCTAACACGCGCGCCTGACCGCCGGCAAATTTCGCGACGGCGAACTTCTCGGCAGGCAGGTCCTGGTAGTGGGGCGCTTCCATCTTGAACTTGCGCGGCAGGTTCACCCATAGCTGCACGCCCTCCAACACGCCGCCGGCACGCGCGAATTCCTTTTCGCGATACTCCGCATGGACGATGCCGGCACCGGCGGTCATCCACTGCACGCCGCCGGCGCGCAAAAGGCCATGCCCGCCGGATGAATCATGGTGCTCCATCGCGCCCTGGAACAGAAAAGTCACCGTTTCGAAGCCGCGGTGCGGATGCGGATTGAGCCCGCCTTCATCGCCGGGACGGATGCGTTCGGGCCCGAAGTGATCGAGCATCAGGAAAGGGCTGGCATAGTCCAGATCCGGTCCCGGAAACGGGCGCAACACACGCAGCCCGGGCGCCGGCTCGGCAGGGTGGCTATCGATCACGCGCAACGCGCCGCGCGGCTTCAACCGTGTATCCGATTTCACTGCAGTGGTCATTGCATTCTCCTGTCGGGCGCTTACGCCAGATCGAACAACAGCACTTCGGCCTTCTTACCACCTTCAATGACGATTTCCGATTCTGCGCTTGCCTTGAGTGCGTCACCTGCTCCGAGCAATTGACCGTTCACGGTCGCCGCACCACGCGCGACATGCACGTAGGCCTTGCGGCCATCGGCAAGCGTATGCGAAACCTTGTCATTGCCATCGAGCAAAACGGCATAGAGCTTGGCATCCTGGCGAACCAGGACCGAGCCATCGCGCCCGTCAGGCGAAGCTACCAGGCGCAGCTTGCCGCGCTTGTCCTCGGGTGCAAAGAATTTCTGCTCGTAGCTTGGCTCGATGCCCGTCACCGACGGCTCGATCCAGATCTGCAGGAAATGCACGCCATTCTGTCGCGACGGGTTGTACTCGCTGTGGGTCACGCCGGTACCGGCACTCATTCGCTGAACGTCGCCCGGCCTGATCACTGAACCGGTCCCCATGCTGTCCTTATGCTCAAGTTCCCCGTCCAGCACATAGCTGATGATTTCCATGTCACGGTGCGGGTGGGTGCCAAAGCCTTCCCCGGCCGCGACCCGGTCCTCGTTGATCACGCGAAGCGGGCCGAAACCCATGTGCTTCGGGTCGTGGTAGCCGGCGAACGAGAAGGTGTGAAAGCTTTTCAGCCAGCCGTGATCGGCATAGCCGCGTTCGCTGCTTTTCCTGAGGGCGATCATGCCTTGTCCTTTCCTGACTGTATAACTCTACTGATCAACTTATCCATAGATCCGTATATTGTTGTTAAGTATCGGAATTGTTAATGGAATATTCAGGATATTTCTATCAAATTGTTTGAACGACTTGCCCTAAGCTGCGGTTCTGAGTGTCCCTCAGGGGCCCGAGATGAGTCTGCGGAAGGACAAAAAAGGGGCGGCACTACAAAGACTTGGTCATGCAGACCGCGGAGTCGGGGCAGAGCCGGGTAAATTCCGCCGCGGCGCGCAGTGCTGCGGGGACGGAATCACGTTCGATCGCCCGATAGCGCAGCCCGGCAAAGAATTCCCCGGCCGTGGTTGTCAGCAGGAACAGGTCTGCCACCGCCATGGAACGGCATCGGGCTTCAAGCTCCGCCACCAGTAGCGCACCAGCCCCGCGATTGCGATGGTCCTGGGCTACAACCAGGGAGCGCAACAGCGCGGGGCGTCCGTAGTGCTCGACGCCGATCGCACCGACCAGCTTTCCGGCCGCGTTTCGGGCCGCCAGGAAATGCGCCATCGAGCTTCGCTCGAGGTCCTCCGTGGGAAGCGATGCCGTTTCGAGCAACGCGATGACGTCGCCGTAGTCTGGCTGGCTCGCGGGCGCGATGCTCACATTATGAGACGGCTGTTGCATGGTCTCCATCGATCAATCCAGGTTGATCCAGCCTTCCGACATCAGCACCGAGCGGCCGCCGACACGAACGGCTGCGATCCTGCCGCCGCTTTTGTCGGCTTCCAGATCGATCAGCGACGGGCGTCCCATTTCGAATCCCTGCTCGATCTGCCAACGGAAGCTGCCGTCGTGTTCTTCGAGTTCGCAAAGATATCCGGCCAGCGCGGCAGCCGCACTGCCGGTTGCCGGGTCTTCGACGACCCCGAACGCCGGGGCAAACATGCGTGCGTGAATCTGCGCCTCCGCAATTTCCGTGTCGAAGGTGAATACGAACACGCTGGACGCCCACCACTTCGAAACGGTTTTCTCCCAGAGTTCGGGCCGTATTCTGGCGCGCCCGATCGCTTCGCGGTCGCGTACGGGCACAAACAGGAAGGGCACACCGCAGGAGTAAGCGCGCGGCAAACGGCCGGGCAACAGGTCGTCATCCGAGAGCGACAACATGGCAGCGAGTTCCTGCGCCGGTGGCGGCTCGGGACCGGGTTCGGGCATTTTTGGAACGGACATGCGGGTCGTTCTTGGGCCATCCGGACCGAGTTGCACGTTCACTTCGACGTTGCCCACTCCTTCCTCGAGCACGATCACCGGATCAGCGGTGTCGAGCAGCACCAGCCCCAGCTTCGCCAGCAGGAACGCGGTACCGACTGTGGGATGTCCGGCGAAGGGCAATTCGACGCGCGGCGTGAAGATGCGCAACTTCTTGGTGGCGTGCGCCTTCGCCGGTGGCAGCACAAACACCGTTTCCGATAGATTGAACTCGGCCGCGATCGCCTGCATCTGCTCGCCGCTGAGCCGTTCGGCATCGAGGACTACGGCAAGCGGATTGCCGCCGAACGGCCGGCCGGTGAATACGTCGAGCGTGAAGAAGTGATACCGAGCCATTCGCGGTGCTCAGGCGGCCGGCGCTGCGAGCGCGCAGAGCCTCATGTTGGCAAAGTCGATCACCGCCGACGGAGACAAATAGCCCTGAAGCGCAAAAATCACCAGCGCCAGACAAACCAGCGCGAGGGCGATCCACCAGAGTGCAGCGCGCCAGCCCGCAACGATCACGCCGCGCGCGCCTCCATGCGCGCGACCGGCCGCTCGTCGATGGGCAGGTTGAGGATCGCTGCGACCACGCCCAGCGCGATGCTGCCGATCCACACCAGATGGTACGAGCCGGTGGTATCGAAAAGGTAGCCGCCCAGCCACACGCCGACGAAGCTGCCGAGCTGATGGCTGAGGAAGACGATGCCGAACAGCGTGGACACGAAGCGCACGCCGAAGATCTGCGCAACCAGGCCATTGGTGAGCGGAACCGTGCCCAGCCACAGGAAACCGATTCCGGCCGCGAACAAATAGACGCTCAGCGGCGACACCGGCAATCCCAGGAACAGCGCGATGATCACCGCGCGAAGTATGTAAATGCCGGAGAGCAGGTACTTTTTGCTGAAGCGCCCGCCCAGATAACCGGCGAAAAACGAACCGGCGATGTTGAACAAACCGATGAGCGCCAATGCGGTCGCGCCCACGGCGGGCGTCATCTTCACGTCCAGCAGGTACGCCGGCAGATGCACCGAGATGAAAGCCACCTGAAAGCCGCACACGAAGAAACCCGAAGTCAGATACCAGAAGCCGGAATGCGCGCCCGCTTCGCGCAGCGCGTCGCCAAGCGATTGCTGGGCGCCGGTGGCCGCCGGACGCCGCTCCTCCATCATCGCCGCAGCCAGCGGAACCGTCGCCATGACGGTCCCGGCCAACACCAGCAACGCGGTCTGCCAGCCCAGCGTCGAAATCAGCAGCTGTCCGAACGGCAGCATCAGAAACTGCCCGAAAGACCCGCCGGAAGACGCGATGCCGAGCGCGAGGCTGCGCCGTTCCGGAGGAAACGCGCGTCCCACCACACCGAGGATGACGCCGAAACTTACCCCGCTCAGACCCAGGCCCACCATCAGTCCGGCGCTCGCATCAAGCATCAGCGGCGTCGTCGAATACGCCATCAGCATCAGGCCACCGGCAAACAACAGACCCGAAACGGCGACTACGCGCCCGGCGCCCTGCCTGTCTGCCCAAGCGCCAAAAAACGGTTGCGCCAGCCCCCAGATCAGATTCGACAGCGCCATGGCGAAGGAGAAGTGGCTGCGCCCCCAGCCGAGATCCGCGCTCATCGGTTGCAGGAAGAGTCCAAAGCTTGCGCGAATGCCCAATCCCATCGTGAGGATGATCGCGCCGCAGACCAACACGAGGGTGGGAGTACGCCAGTTTGATTGGGATGTCATCGAATCTTCGCGTTCCTTAACAGTTGGTTTAATCGACTTCAGCAGAAATGGCCGCAAGGCTGGGGGCTAGAGGTATGAGGCCAGAGGATTGGTGTTTCGTGATCTCGCCTCTCGCCTGGAAAATCTAGCCTGATTTCGCCGCATAGGCTTCGATCTCGACCAGAATTTCCGGCTTCACCAGTCCCGGGACCACCAGCAGCATGGAGGCCGGACGCGCATCGCCGAGATAGCGGGCGCGCACCGTGGCGTAGTCTTTGATGTCTTCCTGCCGTACCAAATAGTGCGTGACCTTGACGAGGTCCTTCACGCCCATCCCTGCTTCCGCAAGGATCGTCAGCACGTTCTTCCACGCCTGCTCGGCCTGGGCGGTGATGCCATTCGGGCAGGATCCATCCGGCAACATTCCCGGCGTACCCGAGACGAACACCCATTTCGCGTTTGCGGGCACCGAGACACCATCGCTGTAAGTGCCGATTTTCTGCGCCACGCCGATATTGATCATGCGGTTCATATTTGCGTCACCCATCAAAATGAGGCCAAAGAACGCGGCGGGCGAATGACGCGCCGCATGCGCATCACTTCATCCCTCCGCTTCACTTGTCCCCGGAGGCGATCATCGCTGTTCGCATCGACTATAAAGAAAAAAAGCGGCAAGTGCGTGAACACTTGCCGCTTCTTTCGCGTGCCGTACCGGATTCTCTCAGCGCTGCTTGTCGTGAGGAACCGTCAATGGGCCGGCACCGCCAGCGGCCGCCAGCGCCTCCCGCTCTTCGGGGATGAGATGGATTCGGCGCACGATGAGCGTGTAGAAGGCGGGGATCACGAACAACGTCAGCAGCGTTCCCAGGCTCATGCCGCCCACCACCACCCAACCGATCGCCTGACGGGCCTCCGAGCCGGCACCGGAGGAGATGGCGAGAGGAAGCGAGCCCAAAACGGTGGCAAGAGTCGTCATCAGGATCGGGCGCAGGCGCAATGTCGAGGCCTCGACCACGGCATCGAACAAAGCCAGGCCCCGCCGGCGCTGCTGGTTAGCGAATTCCACGATCAGAATGCCGTTTTTGGTGATCAACCCGACCAACATCACCAGACCGATCTGGCTGTACACGTTGAGCGTACCGCCGTTTCCGAGCTTGGCGTTGATCCACATCGCCAGCAACGCTCCGGTCGCCGCGAGCGGCACTGTCAGCATGATCACCAGCGGTCCGACAAAGCTTTCGAACTGGGCGGAGAGCACGAGGTAAATGAAGATCAACGCGAGTGCCAGGGTCACATAGAGTTCCATGCCGGTCTCGCGGAATTCGCGGGATTGCCCGTCCAGGTCGGTCATCACGTTCTTCGGCAACTCTTCGGCAACGACTTTATCGATCTGCGTGAGCACGTCACCGAGGCTGCCGCCCGGACCGACGTTGCCGTTGATGACCGCCGCCCTGAACTTGTTGAAGTGGTTGAGTTCTTTCGGCGCGACCGCTTCCCTGAGCTGAACGAGATTGGAGAGTTGCACCAGATCGCCCCGTTCTCCGCGGACATAGATCGAAGTGAGGTCATCCGGACGACGGCGCTTGTCGTCCTCCACCTGCACGACGACATCGTATTGCTTGCCTTCGCGCTTGTAGCGCGTAACGTCGCGCCCGCCGAGCAGCGTTTCCAGTGTGCTGCCGATCGTTGCCATCGACACACCGAGGGCTGAGGCCTTGTCGCGATCGATCTCCACCCGGAGCTGCGGCTTGTTGAGCTTCAGGTCGGTATCCAGTCCGGTAATGCCTGGAAAATCTCGCAGCTTCGGCATGATCTTGTTTACATATCCCTGCAGCTCTTCGTAGCTGTTGCCGTAGATGACGTATTCGATCTGTTTGGACAGGAAACTGCCCCCAAGCGAGGGCGAGTTCACGGCGAAGCTGATGACGCCGGGCAATCCACCGTAGAGTTTCGGAGTGATTTCCTGGGCGATCTGCATCTGTTTGCGGTCGCGCTTGTCCCAGTGTTTCAGCACCGCGAAGCCGATGCCCAGGTTTACCGGGTTGGGTCGGTCCAGACCCGGTGCCACGACCTCGAACAAAGTCTCGATCTCCGGCACCGATTTGAGGATCTCACCGACGCCGCGCATGTAGTTGTCGGTGTACTGCATGGTGGACCCTTCGGGCGCCACCACAAAAGCCATGAAGAAGCCACGATCCTCGACAGGGGAGAGTTCGGACTTGAGCTGCAGGAACAGCCAGACCATTGCGGCAAGCACCACCAGATAGACAGGGATGGCTGCCCATCGGACACGCAGCGTTCGGTGTAGCACCCATCGATAGCCGTGATTCATCGCCTCGAAGAAACCTTCGGTGTGGTCATAAAGCCAGTTCGATTCGTGCTCCTTGAGAACCTTCGAACACATCATTGGCGTGAGCGTCAGCGCCACGAAGCCCGAGACCAGAACAGCCGCCACCACCGTCATCGCAAATTCGATGAATAGCTGGCCGACGCGGCCGGTCATGAACACCAGCGGCGTAAACACCGCAGCAAGCGTGATGGTCATCGCCACCACCGCAAAGCCGATCTCCTTGGCACCCTTGATCGCCGCCTTGTAAGGTGGCAGGCCGTCTTCGATGTGCCGGTGGATGTTCTCCAGCATCACGATGGCATCGTCCACCACCAGACCGACCGCGAGCACGATGCCCAGCAACGTCAGAACGTTGACCGAGAACCCGAACACATAAAGAAAGAAAAATGCGCCGATCAGCGAGACCGGGATCGTAACCGCCGGAATCAGCGTCGCCCGCAAGGTGCGGAGGAACAGGAAGATCACCAGCACCACCAGTACCAGCGCCTCGGCCATCACCATGTACACCGAGTTGATCGCGGCCTCGATGAACTGGGAGGTGTCAACCGCCACTTTCATTGTCATGCCTTCGGGGAGGCCGGCTTTGAGGCGCGGGACCAGCTCCCGAATCTTCTTCGCGATGGCGAGCGTATTGCCGGTCGACTGTTTGACTACGCCAAGGGCGATGGCCTGGTTTCCACCGACACGAACGATCTTGCGGTTTTCGTACGGTCCGGGCGCGGCGCGACCCACATCCTTGAGGCGGATCGGATAACCGGCCACCTCGCGGATGATCATGTTGTTGAACGCCTCGGTGCTCTGCAGATCGGTCTCGGCAAGCACCGTCAACTCTCGCTGAGTGCTTTCTATGCGCCCGCCCGGCGAATCGAGGTTCTGCCGGCGCAGCGCCTCCTCGACATCCTGGGCGGTCATGCCGTGCGCGGCGAGCCGCTCGCGGTCGAGCCACACGCGCATCGAGTACCTGCGCTCGCCGCCGATGATGACGGTCGCAACGCCCGGAACCGCCTTCATCGGATCGGTAAGGTAGCGGTCCGCGTAGTCGGTCAGTTCCATCGGCGTATGCCGGTCACTGGTAACAGCGACCCACATCACCGGCCAGGCGTCCGCCTCGATCTTGTTGACTACCGGATCGTTGGCCTGAGCCGGCAACAACGACCGCACGCGCGAAACGCGATCGCGCACGTCGTTGGCGGCGGCCTCCACGTCACGGTCGGTGACAAAAGTGACCGTGACCTGGCTCACCTCTTCTCGGCTCTGGGACTTGATGGTCTTGATGCCTTCGATGCCGGACAGCGCGTCCTCGACCGGGGTCGTGATCGTGCTCTCGACCACCTGGGCGGTGGCGCCTTTCAGGACGGTGCGCACCGAAACGATCGGCGGATCGATCTTCGGATATTCGCGCACCGGGAGACGGTCGAACGCAATGACGCCTAGCAGGAGGATGAGCAGGCTCATCACCGTGGCGAGCACGGGGCGCTTGATCGAAATATCGGATAAGACCATGGCGAAACCTCTGCTAAGTATGCGGCGGGTTAACCGGCCTTTTTTTCACCCGGCGCCTGTTGCTGCGTCGGCCCGCTACCTTGGCCGGCCGGCGCCGCCGCGGGCGCGCCCATCACCATCACCGGGGCACCATCGCGCAGCTTTATCTGACCTTCGGTTACGACGGTATCGGTGGCGTTGAGCCCCTGGATGATCTCCACCCGTCCAGGCTGGCGATTGCCGATCTGGATCTTGGTCAAGGCCGCCTTGCCGTCTACGACGCGGAAGACAAAATTGTCCTGACCTTGCGGCCAGATCGCCTGTTCAGGAACGATGATCGCGTTCGGCCTGTTCGCGAGCGTAACTGCCACGCGCACGAACATGCCGGGTTTCAGTTTGTTACCCTTGTTCGGGATGCGGGCGCGCATGAGGATGGTCCGGGTCTGTTCATCGACCACCGGCTCCACCGCATAGATCCGTCCGCGGAACTCCTCGCCCGGATAAGCGTCGAGCCGGATGGCAATTTCCTGATTGGAGCCCAGCTTGGACATGTACAACTCGGGAATACGGAAATCCGCCTTGATGGTGCCGATGCTCTCGAGGCGGACGATGTCTGTGCCCGCTTTCACGTAGGCACCCGGGCTGATCATGCGCAAGCCGACGGTGCCCGAGAAAGGCGCGCGGATCACGGTCTTCGCTACGCGCGATTCCGCTTCGGCGAGATGCGCCTTGAGCCGGTCAACGGCGCCAAGTTGAACGTCGAGGGCATCCTTGCTGATGAAATTCTGCTGGTGCAGTTCCTTGGTGCGGACAAGGCGCTGTTCTTCGGTCTTGAGATCGGCACGGACCGCCGCGGCCTGCGCCTCGAATTCGGAGCTGTCGATGGAAACCAGTCGCGTTCCGGCCGCAACGGCCTGTCCTTCCTTGAAATGCAGGCTGACGATGCGGCCGTCCATCTCCGGCCGGATGATCACGGATTCCTCGGCAAGCAGCGACCCGACCGCCGTCACTTCATCCGACACTTTGCCGACTTCGACCGGCACCGCTTTCACCGGCAAACCCATCGGCTTGGCTGCCTGTGCGGCGGGCTTGGCCGCGTCGGATTTTTGGCCGGCGGTGCCGGCAGTGGCATCGTTCTTGGAACTGCAACCGGCGGTGGCCAGCGCTGCAGTGACCAGGACCGCGAGAATGGCTACATTACGGATGATCGGCGTATGCACTTGCTTACCTCTAAACTCTGGTCGATGGCGCGAAACAGCCAGCTTCGACTGGTGAAGAAAAAATTTCGCCAGCGGGGAATCCTCGTTGGCAACCAGCCGCTGAGCGACTGGTTTGGGAACGGGGGCGCCCTCTAGCGGCTTATTTTGCTGACCGACGGGTCATTTATTTCGGAACATCATAAACGAGTTTTATCGCCCCCACCATGAGAATCTCGCTCGATGCCCTGCTGGTCTTGGACTCGATCGCTCGCAACGGCAGTTTCGCCGCCGCGGGCGAGGAACTGCGCCGCGTTCCCTCGGCGATCACCTACACCATCCAGAAACTCGAGCAGGACCTTGAGGTGAAGCTTTTCGACCGTAGCGGCCACCGCGCCAAGTTGACGGAAGCCGGAGAGGAACTGCTGCGCGAAGGCCGCCACCTGCTGCGAACCGCTACCGACCTGGAGTGCCGGGTCAAGCGCGTTGCCACCGGCTGGGAAACCGAGTTGCGAATCGCGGTTGACGACATCATTCCAAGCGAGCGGCTCTTTCCCCTTCTGAAGGATTTTTACCGCGAAGGTTCCGGCACCCGAATCAAAATCACGGCCGAAATTCTGGGTGGATGCTGGGACGCGCTGATGACCGGGCGCGCCGACCTGGTGATCGGCGCGCCGGGGGAAGCGCCTCCCGAAGGATCGCTGTCGGTTGAGCCGATGGGGCAATACGAGTTCATCTTCGTGGTTGCCCCCGAACACCCGCTCGCGGCCG
>JANOGP010000072.1:0-2830 GCA_031406075.1 Betaproteobacteria bacterium | reverse complement strand
GGGTCACCCCATGCCAATAGTTTACCGGACGAGGAGTTTCGCAAAGCTCAGGTCATGGCCGTCCGGGTCGGTAATGTGGAAATAGTGCTCGCCCCATTCCGCGTCGCGCGGGGCAAACTGGGGTTGCAGGCCTTGCGCCACGGCGTGCCGGTACATGCCGTCCACGTCCGATGCGTAAAAGATCACTCGCCCCCAACACGACCAGCGCTGATCCTTGGGCGCAGCGATGAGGTTGAGATAGCCCCTGCCTGCGTGGAAACTGGTGAACGCAGCCGACGCCCCGCCGTACCGAATGGAAAAGCCCAGCGCCGAGTAAAACCGCACCGCCCGCGCCATGTCATGGGTCGCAAGGGTTACTGCGCTGATCGATTCGATCTGCGCTGCGGCAGGGGCTCTGGTCTCGCCAGCACTCATGTTCGGGGATCCATTTGAGGGTTTGATCATCGGCGTCAGGTGCCGGGGAGTACGTGGCGGCGTGCGAGAGCGCATGTCGGGTGCCTCATGATGAGGAAATCAATGATGTATCTTCGCCCCAAACCCGCCGCGCGGTCTCCACGACCAGTCTGAGCTTTCGTTCCTGGTTTGCCGGGCTGATCACCAGGCGGCACTCCTACGACAAAGTCGTCGTGCCGCCTCCTGCCTGAGGATCAACGCGCGGGCAGTGGAATGAACTCGTTCTCGCCGGGCACTTGCGGAAACGCTCCGTAGGCCCATTGCCGCTTGGCCTGATCGATGCGCTCCATGGAGCTCGAGACGAAATTCCACCAGATATGGCGCTTGCCTTCGAGCGCGGCGCCGCCGAGCAGGGCAACGCGGCTCGCGCCTTTCGCCACCAGCCGCGCCCTCGATCCGGCGGTGAAAAGAAGCAGCGTGCCGGCGCTGAAGTCCCGTCCTTCTGCTGCAACGGCTCCCTGCAGAACATAGGCTGCGCGTTCGGCGTACTCGTCCGGGATATCCAGAGCCGCACCCGCGCCCACCGCCGCATCGACGTAGAACATTTCGGAGAACACCCGCACCGGCGAAGCAAGCCCGAACGCCCGCCCGGCGATCACTCTCATTTTCACACCATCGTTGTCGCGCTCCGGCAGATTCGCTGCGGGAGTATGGTCGAACGCGGGCTCGACTTCCTCGTATTCGGCGGGCAGCGCCACCCAGGATTGCAACCCGTGCATGCGCTGGCCGCTTGCGCGCATCTCCGGGCCGGTGCGTTCCGAATGAACGATGCCGCGGCCCGCGGTCATCCAGTTGACGTCGCCGTGACGGATGGTCTGAACCACGCCCAGGCTGTCGCGGTGCACCAGTTCGCCTTCGAACAGATAGGTGACCGTGGCCAGACCTATATGCGGATGCGGCCGCACGTCGATTCCCTGCCCGGACGCGAACGTGACCGGCCCCAGTTGGTCGAGAAAAATGAACGGGCCGACCATGCGGTCGCCACCCCAGGGCAACACGCGTCTGACGTCGAATCCACCTAGGTCGCGACTGCGCGCGTCGACGACGTGGGCGATTGAAGTCATGCAGCTCGCCTCAGGGTTTCCATACCGCAGGCGCGCAGCGCACATAATTGGGCGCATGCGCGGTCTCAGCACCGAGCTCTCTCGCCGCGTGCCAGGCCCAGCGCGGATCGTCCATGACCGCGCGCGCAATCGCAATCAGGTCGGCCCTTCCGCCTGCCACGATTTCTTCCGCCTGTTTCGGCCTGGTGATCATTCCTACCGCCATTACCCGAATTCCAGTCTCCTTCTTCACCTTCTCCGCGAAAGGCACGTTGTAGCCCGGACCCATCGGAATCTGCTGGCGCGGATCGAGCTGTCCCGAAGTGACGTCGATGAAATCGCAGCCGCGCGCCTTCAGCTCCAGCGCAAATGCCACCGTTTCCTCCGGCGTCCAGCCACCCTCGATCCAGTCGGTGGCTGAAACCCGTATGCCCAGCGGGCGATCGTCCGGCCACGCCGCGCGCACCGCCTCGAATACTTCCAGCGGGTAGCGCATACGATTTTTCGTCGAGCCGCCGTACTCGTCGTCGCGCTGATTGGATATCGGCGACAGGAACTGGTGCAGAAGATAGCCATGGCCGCCATGCAGTTCCGCGACATCGAAGCCGATGCGCGCGGCGCGGCGCGCGGCATCCGCGAACTGCTGCTTCACTTCCTGCAGGCCGGATTTCGTCAGCGCTTCCGGAACATGCCAGCCGGGACCGAACGGGAGAGCCGAAGGGCCCAGTGTCGTCCACGCGTTTTCCCCGGGCGCAAGCGGCTTGCCGCCTTCGAAGGGCGTGTGTGCCGATCCCTTGCGACCGGCGTGTGCGAGCTGGATGCCGAGTTTCGCCACGCCATATTTTCTGCAGAAATCCACCGCGCGTTTGATCGTCGTCTCGTTCTCGTCGCTGTAGAGCCCGAGGCAGCGATGGGTGATTCGCCCCGCCGCAGAAACGTGAGTCGCCTCGGTAAAAAGCAGGCCACCCGCACCCATGGCGAATTGCCCTAGATGCATCAGGTGCCAGTCGTTGGCCGAGCCGTTGACGGACATGTACTGGCACATCGGCGAGACCACGATGCGGTTGGAAAGTCTCAGGCCGCGCAGTTCAATCGGGGAAAACAGGGCACTCGCCATCGTTTCGATCGCCGGGTGGAATTGGAAACGCCGCGAATTCTAGCAGGACAGCGGGTGATGACCGCTACTCGCCGAATTGCAGCGCTGCCAGACGGCCGTACAGCGGATTCCCGGTCAACAGTTCATCGTGCGTGCCCACGCCGGCCAGGCGGCCCTGATCCATCACCGCGATGCGGTTCACGCTTTTCACCGTGGACAGCCGGTGCGCGATGATCAG
>JANOGP010000008.1:0-6863 GCA_031406075.1 Betaproteobacteria bacterium | reverse complement strand
TACATACCGGTCGAGCCACTACCCGCGTTAAACGAGGTATTTTTGTACAGCTTGCCGTACTCTGCCTGCAACTGGTTGCCGAACGGGTCGTTGATCGCCCTGAAGTAATCCAGGCAGCTCGCCAGCCCTTCGACCTCGTGCGCCGGCGTAATGGTGATTGCGTTATCGTCATAATAAACGCAGGCAAGGCGGCCGCCTTTTTTTAGGAATCCGGCTTCGGATAGTTGGTTGAAGAACGGCGCGACTCCGGGCGGAATGGTGGTGTTGAAGACCACGTTAACCCCGCTTGACATGATCTTGTTGACGGTGGCGCTGTATTCGTTATGGTCGACCGGGAAATACTCTTCGCCGATGACCTCGCCGCCGTTCTTCACGATTGCCGTGCGCGCGTAGGCGTTCAGGGTATGCGGCCAGACATAGTCGGCGGAAGGCAGATAGAACTTCTTGCCGCCGTTCTTGATCAGCCACGGGATGAGGGTGTCGCATTGCTGCGCCGGCGTGGGGCCGGTGCAAAACAGGTACGGCGTACACTCCTTGCCCTCGTAGAGTTGCGGATAAATGTAGAGCGTCTTACCGCGGTTGACGATCGTGTCTTTGATGGCATTGCGCATGGAGCTGGTGATGCCGCCAAAGACAACGTCCACCTTGTCCTGCGTCACCAGCTTGCGCACCTTGGTTACCGCTAGCTGTTCGTTGGTGGCGGTGTCCTCCAGGATCATCTGTAGCGGCCGACCGAGCAGGCCGCCACTTTTGTTGATCTGGTCAATCGCCATCTTCGCCACCTGCGAATTGGGAATGCCGCCCCAACTGATGGCGCCGGTAAGATCGGTGGCGATTCCCACTTTGATGGGATTGGCGGCCCACACGCCCTTCGGGTTATAAAGATAACTGCCGCCGCCGAGAGCGATCATTCCCGTGAGCAGGCTGGTGCGTTGCAGGAACAGCCGTCTTGAAGCGGACAGCGGGCGGCGGCTGCGGTCATCGTTTTTCATTATCAGTTCCTCCACTTTGATAAAAGGCCTTCCGGCCGAACCTTCACGATCGCGATCGCGATAATGAAGACAAGAACGTCTGCGACCACGGGCTTGATGACCCAGGGAAGTGCGGCGCTGCTGGCGCCCACAAGCGCCGCGCCCGCGATGGCACCCTCGAAACTGCCCATTCCGCCAAGCATGACCGCAAGGAAAGATTTGATCAGGAAAGGTACCCCCATGTCGGCGCTGATCGCGTAGATTGGCACCATCAAACCGCCGGCGAGGCCGGCAAGCGCGGCCCCGAATGCGAAGGTCGCGGCATACACGCGGCTGGTCGAGATACCGGAAGCTCTCGCCAACGCGGGGTTCTCAAGGGCGGCGCGTACCTGTAATCCGAAGCGTGTGCGGGTGAGCAGAAGGTAGGAGCCCACCATCACGGCAACAGTAATCAGGATCACCGCCGTGCGCCAACGGGAAATGGAGATTTCGCCAAACGAAAACGAGCCGACCAGGGGCGCGGTGACCGAATAAAACTGGCCGCTCAACAGCGAACGCACGGCCTCCCGCAAGGCGAGTCCGAGGGCATAGGTTCCGAGCATTGCGACGATCGGGGTCGCATAAAACCGGCGGATGACGACACGTTCCAGGGCGAGCCCGACGATGCCGACGGCGAAGGGCGCCGCGATCATGCCCGCCCAGACCGGCAGGCCGCTACTGTCGAACAGGTATACGGTGTAGGCCCCAAGCAGAACCAGCTCGCCGTGGGCGAAGTTGAAAATGCCCATCATGCTCGCGATCACTCCGAGGCCAAGCACGACCAGCACAAAAATTGCGCTGTAGGCAAGAACGTCGAAGAAGAAAGGAATGATGGTCACGCAGGCCAGCCTGTTTTTATGCGTGATACGTTAAGCGCGAACGCCAAGTCCCGCGCGGCCAAAGACCATGCCGTGATTCGCGCGGTGTGTCAAGCACCGCGCCACCGGCCGGTTTGCAGTGGTGTGCGTCGATTCCTGACGCGCGCGCCGGCGCCGGGTTTGCGTGCGGACGCCCTGTTTCCGGCACGCGGCCGGACGGCGTCCGGCGCCGGCTAATTTCCCCCGAGTTCAGACCCGGGCGCAACGGGCGCTTGTTATGGACGCGCACGTTGGGGGATACTGCGCGGATTCCACAGGGCCGGGTCCGCTCCGGAATCGAGGACGACAGATGGCAAACATGATTCAACCGCAGGTTAACGGGTCACTCAAGGTAACAGGGGACATCGAGGTCGTCGCTGCCGACGGCACGGTGCTCAAGCGCATGACCGAGACGTGGCTGTGCCGCTGTGGACAGTCGGCGGCCAAACCGTTCTGCGACGGCAGTCATACCAAAGCCGGATTCCGCGACGACGTGCGGGTCGGAGCCTACCAGCCAAAGGCGCTCGATCCCGGCGCGCCGGGTGCGCGGCTTCGCATCACGCCGAAGCCGAACGGGCCGCTGCGCTGTTTCGGCGAGATGCAGATTGCCGACGGCAAGGGTGCGGCGGCCTGGATCGGCGGACAGGCGTCGTTGTGCCGCTGCGGCGGCTCGAAGAACAAGCCGTTCTGCGACGGCACGCACAAGGACATCGGATTTGCCGCGGAATAGGCGGCGGTTGTGGCGGCAGTTGAAGTGGTTCTCTGATCGTTTCGCAACAACGGAGGGTAGACCATGGAAATTGTGAAAATGTACGGGCCGCTGGTCGGCCGTGTTCTGCTGGCTTTAATCTTCATCATCGCCGGATTCGGTAAAATCTCCGGCTTCGAGGGTACGGTCGGCTACATGCAGGCGTACAGCATGCCGATGACCCAGGTCCTCGCAGTGATTGCGATCATTCTTGAACTGGGTGGAGGGCTCATGATCGCAGTGGGTTGGAAGGCGCGCTGGGCGGCCGCGGCACTCTTCATTTTCGTGCTTGTCGCCTCCTTCATTTTCCATGCCTTCTGGGCGGTGCCGGCGGATCAGGCGCAGCTTCAGAACATCATGTTCATGAAGAACCTAGCGATCATGGGCGGCATGCTCTACATCATCGTTTACGGCTCCGGGCCGATGAGCGTGGACAAGAATCGCTGAGCTTTCGAAGCATCACCGGAAAAAGACGCGGCTGCGGCCGCGTCTTTTTTGTCTCCGGAGGAAATCAACCCAGGCGTTTCACCACCTGGGTCAGCACGGCCTCATTGCGATACTTGTCCCGCATCCTGCGTCCGGGGGTGAGTCTATTCCTCGGTATCAAGGCCTTCGACTTGGGTCGGTTCAACGCATCGATGTAATCGGCAGCGTTAGAGATCGGCAGGTGTTCGGAAGTCTTCTTGTCCATAAGGCGGGCGCGAGTCCAATATTCGCAACAAGCTAGCACGCCTTCCCGCGGAAAATTATGACAATTTGTTCACGCTCGATTACCGGATGTAAAAGCGTGAGACTTTCAATGGATTACAGCAGGTCCTGCCGCCGCGTGGATCTCTGCGCTGCCTGTTTTTTGCACAGTACCCCAGGGCCGCGGCGCGGGCAGGAGGCGTCAACCCCCGAAAATGCGAAGCAGCGCCATCCCGAAACGCGCAATAGCGAGGACGTTGGCGGTTACCGCCGCCAGCGCCACGAAAGCGATGATAATTCTCGTTGCGCCTTGCACGGCGGACCACGCCAGCCACGCCAGCCGGAGTCCCGCCGCGGAGAAGGCGGGCACGATCAGCAACAGCGGCAGCATCAGCAGATAGCTCAGGGTGGCGTGCTGGTCGAGCGGAACGCGATTGAGCATGTTGCCGAACCACAAAGTCGCCGCGCCGATTGCAAGGCTCGCGCCTGCGGCTAGCGGCGCGGAACGGTGCCACCAGGCTTGTATCCCCGGGTCTTCCTGCTCCGGCGGCGGTGCGGAGGATTCGTTCTCAGACACCGATGGCAGCGAGCTTTGCCCGTATGACTTCGATGCGCTTGCGATTCACGCCGAAATCGCTGTAGCCCAGGCGTGACGCGGAGCGCACGTGAATGACCGGCTCATCCGGCGGGAAATAGAATTCCACGTCGTCCACGTAGCCGATTACCGTGCTGGTGAACTCCGCGTACAGATAGTCCGCGCGCTCCTCGACGATGCTGGTGCGCAGCGTGGTCTCGACGATGGACTTGAGCGCCGCCAATGCCGGCTCCGCCGCGCCGTTGTAGCGAAGCGGCGCGATCTGGTGATAGCCGCCCATGGCCTGGCTGCTCACGGCATTTGGCGAAGCCGGCACGGGTTTGAGCAGCCCGTTGCTGACGCCGAGATCGCTCGGACGTTTACCGCTGAATAGTCCCATTATCTGTCCCCGCTGCGCCTGATCGATCCGGCGGAAGAGCGGATATATTAGCGCTTCACCCGGCAAAACACTCCGGAAATTCACCGGTAATCATACGTGGGCCCAATCCGGGCTTGCGGCGTTTTCATGTATGCATTAACTTCGCACTGACTCTAGTCAATCCCGGGTCCCGCGGTCACTTCCATGCACGATACAGCGTTGCTGAAATCCCTCGCCCGTTCCTCCTTGCTGGTGCTGGGTCTGCTGGGCGCCGGCGCGACCGCCGACACGCGCGACAAACCGGACGAGGCCGCGCTATCCGCGGGCACCTTCACGGTCGCGCGATTCGACAAGTCGGCGTATTCCGAACCTGCGCCCGTGCTCAACATCAAGCAGCGGCAGTTTTTCATGGTGGGCCGCATCATCTTCCATCGGCAGTGGGCTTCCATCAATTCGCTCAACGGCGACTGGGGTCTGGGACCGACGTTCATCGCCGATCGTTGCAGCGTCTGCCATGTCAACACCGGGCGCGGCAGCCCGCCGGGGTCGCGCGACGAGCAACTGCTGTCCATGCTGGTGCGGCTGAGCCTGCCCGGAGAGGGCGAGCATGGCTCGCCGCGGCCGCATCCGCACTACGGCGATCAACTTCAGAACCGGTCTCTCGACGGCCGCAACGTCGATCTCGCGTACGCGGGTTCGCCGGTGCCTCCGGAAGCCGATCTTTACATGGACTGGAAGGAACGCGTCTTCTCGTTCCCGGACGGCGAGAGCGTCGAACTGCGTGCGCCAAAATTGCGCATCGAGAACCTCAATTTCGGTCCGCTCGGCGCGGATGCCATGATTTCGGTCCGCATTGCGCAGCCGATCTTCGGCCTCGGTTTTCTGGAAGCAGTATCCGAGCAGACCCTGGCCGGCATTGCCCGCAAGCAAAAGGCGCTGGGATTCGACGGGCGACCGAACTATGTCTGGGATGCCGTCAACAATCGCATGGCGCTCGGCCGCTTCGGCTGGAAGGCCAATCAGCCGTCGCTGAAACAGCAGGTCACGACGGCCGCGTTCGCCGACATGGGCCTGTCGTCGAGGCTGTTCCCGGATCAGAACTGTCCGCCGGCCCAGGAGATCTGCGCGCGACACCTTCCCGGAAATGTTCCCGAGATCATCAATCACGAGATCGAGGCGCTCGAACTTTGGTTGCAGGGCCTGGCCGTGCCGGCGCGCCGCGGCATCGATGATCCCGAGGTGCGGCGCGGCGAGAAGCTGTTTGTCGAAGCGAAGTGCGCGGTATGTCATCAGCCCGAGATGAAGACCGCGGAAAAGTTTCCGCCCCTGCCGCAACTGGCGAACCAGACTTTCCGCGCCTATACCGACCTGCTGTTGCACGACATGGGCGAGGAACTTGCCGACGGCCGGCCCGACTTCAAGGCCGGCCCGCGCGACTGGCGCACCCCGCCGCTTTGGGGACTGGGATTGTCCCAGACGGTCAGCGGCAGCACCGCGATGCTTCACGATGGGCGCGCTCGCAACGTCACCGAGGCCATTCTGTGGCACGGCGGCGAAGCGGAAGTGTCGCGAGACGCGTTCCGCAATCTGACCAAGGCGCAGCGCGAGGCGTTGGTGAGGTTCGTGGAGGCGATCTAGGCTCCGAAGGCCACCGCCGGCCTCGTGTGGCGCCCTGCGATCCGGCTGTTGTCGTACCATGGGTCCATGCTCTCGGAACTCGACATCCTCAAGGATGTCTGTGCCCGACTATTTCGTCCCGGTCGAAGCACTGCACAGCGCTTTGCGCGAATGGGCGCCGTCGCTAAACGTAAGTGAAGTGCTGGAGGAGTGCCTTCGTGAACGACACGAGCGCTGAAATCGAATCGATGGTCCGCGAAAGGTATGCGCGGATGCAGCCGGTTGAGCGATTCCAGATCGGTGTGGCCATGTTCGAGACCGCGCGGGCCATGGTTCTTTCTTCATTTCCTTCAGGGCTTTCGCCTCTCCAGCGGCGCAGGCGATTATGCGAGCGGTTCTATCCGGAGATTGCCGCGGAGGCATACGGTGCCGGGGATGGCGAAGAGAAATAGGATGGCGGCGTCGAGTTCGGCCGATGGAATGAGTGCAGGTGCCGACCGGACCGCGTGCAGTTGCAGTCTGGAAAAGAATCCATGGCCTACGACCTGCTGATCCGAAACGGCCTAGTCATCGACGGCACCGGCGCGCCGGGCCGACATGCGGACGTTGCGGTCGCGGGCGGGAAGATCGTCGAAATCGGCCGCCTCGATGGAGCCGCCACGCAAACCATTGACGCCTCGGACTGCGTCGTCTCGCCGGGCTTCATCGATCCGCACACGCATTACGACGCGCAGATCTGCTGGGACGGCGCGGTCACGCCCTCGTCGTGGCACGGCGTGACCAGCGTGATGATGGGCAATTGCGGCGTGGGCATCGCGCCGTGCCGGCCCGAATCGCGCGAGATTGCGATGCGCGACCTTGTCAATGTCGAGTCGATCCCGTTCGAGGTGCTCGATCAGGGCATCACATGGGACTGGGAGACTTTTCCCGAATACATGGATGCCGCGGCGCGCCGCAAGCCTTCGGTGAATCTCGCTTTCCTCGCGCCGCT
>JANOGP010000037.1:0-3716 GCA_031406075.1 Betaproteobacteria bacterium | reverse complement strand
CTACAACCCGGATGGCAAACTGATCGGCCGCATCAATCTTCCCGAGCGTTGTGCCAATCTCTGTTTCGGCGGAACCCACCGCAACCGCCTGTTCATGGCGGCGGCCAAGAGCATCTACTCGCTCTACGTCAATACGCAGGGTGCGCGCGGCGGCTGATTCAAATCGCAAACTTTCACGACGACATTCGAGAAACAACACCTGACTTTGCTTTTTTAATATTTATCTGGAGGAAGACATGCTGCTCGACGTGCGTACCTATTCCTGCCGCCCCGGAACCATCAAGAAGCATCTCGCGCTCTACGAAAAGCTGGGCAGGGGACCGCAGACCCGCCACCTCGGCCAACCCTTTGCCTTCCTCGTTACCGAGACCGGCAACGTCAACCGCTACATCCACATCTGGGCCTATGATGATGCCGCAGACCGCGCGCGCCGCCGTGCCGCGATGATGGCCGACCCGGAGTGGATTGCCTTCATGGATGAAAGCGCCAAGCTCGGCGCGCTGGAGCACCAGGAAAACAGTCTCATGACGCCGGTGCCGTTCTTCCCCCTTAAGCGCTGAGGGAAAAGCGCTGCTTCGCTGTTCTTTCATCATTGCAGGGATATGAAATATTGGAACGCGCAGGCCTTTCCCAGGCCACGCGCGCCTTTGCACGTGCAGTAATATATCCGGCCGCCGTCTCCAATTAGGGCCATACTGGGCGGATCGCGCGCCGCATCTGCCGGCCGCCATCCCTTCAATGCCGTTTCGACCCGGCCGAGGCAAGCAATGATCAGTGATAAATGGAACGTGCTGTTCACGCAGTTCAGGACGCGCACCGAAGTGCGAGGCGTCCTGTCCAGCACACTCACCAGCATGATGGACCCCGCAAAAGATCCAGCGAAGTTCCCGCCGGAGATCAGTGACCTATTCACAGGCAACGACCGGGAAGTGATGGAATCCTATCTTCGCGTGAAAATCTTCTGCGAGGGCAAGAAGGGAAAAGACCGTGGTTCGGTTGCAGCCGGCATTGCGGGCGATGTTCGCGACTTGTTCGCCAAGGCGCTCGAGAGAATGAAGGAACTGCCTCCAGAGCCCGTCACGCTTGCCCGGATTGCCGCCGTCCGCCAAGTGCGGCGAGTCTGAGCGCCGCAGAGGCGTCAAGAACGATGATCGCTTCCGATTCGCTCACGTATCAGGAGGCGCTGACGAAGGCCCTTGCGGACATCAAGACGATCCTCCAGCGCCGCCAATTGGACCCGTTGCGATATATCGTTGATATCGATGCCGGGCAGCCTGTCTTCGCGCCTCGGGACACTCACCTTCTTCGGATCGCATACAATCGCCATGAAGAACTGTCCATGGAAGTCGCCATTTCTCACGAGTGGCTTCTGGGACAAGCGCCGGAAGGCCACGAAAATTTCCTGCGCGCAGTCGACGACATGGTCCTGGAGCTGAAAGGCAAGGTCCATGCAACAGGACGCCTTCTATAAAGCATCATTGCCGAAAATCAGCCGGTATGGCCTCGTAAGTCCGGTGTAGGCTTCCGCAGAACTTAAACCACTCACGATCGTCTCCGTCAAGCGTCTGGCTGCTGTCAGACGCTGACCACGCTCCGACCTATCATGACCCAATACCCCACACAGACCGAACTCCTGATTTGTCTCACCACCCTGGCAGGCGTTACCGGCGATCCGACCAAGGTGCCGTTTCGCGTGGATATCGTCCCCGCCCACGGCAAGCCGCCGATGTATTCCGTGATGATCAAGTCGCCGCACAAGGACCGTCTTCGCAAGCAGATCGGGACCATCCTTTCCCGTCCGTTCGCGCTTGGCGCGACTTCCTTCATGCTTTCGGGCAACGAAGCGGTCTCGCTGATCAAGCATGGGCAGCCCGACTAGCGGGAGCGCCGGGGGCTGGCGGGATTCCGGCTGCGCTGAATATTGAACGGCGGAAAATATTGCGGGCACCGGAAGGTGCCCGCTTTGCAATTGGGCTCGCGACGGAAATTCCGCGCGCGGCCGGTGTCGCCGAACCGCTCGGCTATTTGACGATGCCGAGCAGGTCGACGACGAATATCAAAGTGGCGCCGGGCCTGATGATGGGCGGCGATCCGCGTTCCCCGTAGGCAATGCCGGCCGGGCAAACCAGTCGGCTCTTGCCGCCCACCTTCATCTGTTGCACACCCTCGGTCCAGCACTTGATCACGTTGCCGAGGGGGAACGTGACCGGCTGGCCGCGCCTGATGGAACTGTCGAACACCGTCCCGTCCACCAGCGTACCGTGATAATGAACCTTCACTTTGTCGGTCGCGCTCGGCGATGGGCCGCTGCCCTCCTTGAGAGTCTTGACGATCGCTCCCGACGCGGTTTTCTTGGCGCCGGGTTCCGCGGCGGCCTTTGCCAGAAACGCGGCGTCCGCTTTCTTGTCCCGTTTGGCAACCGCCGCGCCACGAGCCTTCCCCATCGGCTCGATCTTTGGTCCGTAGGTCTGCATGTCGACCTTGAGGGGTCGCTTCAAGACGCCATCGTTGAGGCCGGACTTGACGATCTCGAGTTCGGCCTCGCTCAGAGAGAAACCATGCAGAGACTGGCTGAGCGCGACTCCGATTGCGTACAGGGTTTTCTGCTCGTCGTTAGCCGGATCCGCTGCGGTGGCTCGCGCGGCGGCCAATCCAATGCCGAGCATCGCCGATAGGCAGAGCGCAATGACCTTCATGAGGAATCCTTTCCGTGAGAATTCGCGATAGTATCCCAGCCCGGATGCCTCACGAAGTTGCCGACAGAGTGTCCCGCAGCCTGCAGAAATCGGATGCAGCGCACATCACGTGCGCGAATGCCGCTGTATTTCCCGGCGCTTGATACACAGTTCCCATAAGCTGATTTAATCCCGCCGTTGTCGCCGTCCGCCGCGACCGAAGCGGTACACCCACCAACCGCCCAGCAGTCCGCCCAAATGTGCAAAATGGGCCACACCGGATTGCGTTCCGGTGACGCCCAAATAAAGTTCCAGCACGGCATAGAGCAGCACGAACACGCGCGCAGGCATCGGGATCGGCGGGAACAGCAACATGATTCTTCGATTGGGAAAAAGCAGCGCGTACGCCAGCAGCAACCCGAACACGCCGGCAGAGGCGCCTACCACTGGAGCCCCGCCGCCGCCGAATGCCCCGGCAACCAGCAGGTGCGTCACGGCGCCGGTCACGACGCTCAAAAAATATGCTGTGGCCAGACGGCGCGCGCCCCAGACGCGCTCCAGCTCGCGGCCGAACATCCACAGCGCGAACATGTTGAACGCAAGGTGCATCAGGCTGCCGTGCAGAAAGCTGTAGGTCACCAACTGCCATGGGGTTAACAGCGGCAGACTCGCAAGGCCGGAGCCGTCCCCCGGCCACAGCGCGAACCACTGCACGAGCCCGCCGCCGCCCGCCAGCTGCAGCAGGAAAATGCCGACGTTGGCGATGAGGAGCAACTGAATGAATGCGGGCATACAGGCCTCTACGAAACGGGTTGATTTGCTGCGGGTGTCGCTGTCGATTTACGGCGAGAAAGTGGAGCCGTTGAACTTGTCGCACGCGTACTATGGAGAATGGAGTCTGATTCCCGCCTTTTCAAGGCGCAAGGATGGGCAAGGAGATATTGCCGGCGACCCGAAGAGAAAAGACGGCAACTTTGCGCTCGGAGCAAGACAGGTTCGAGGGCCGACGCGTCAATCCTTGCAGGTTAGCGCACGTACTTT
>JANOGP010000034.1:0-4778 GCA_031406075.1 Betaproteobacteria bacterium | reverse complement strand
CAAAGCTGTGATACGGCGCCGGCGTCGGCAGGTGCGTCCACTCCAGCGAGTCTGCGCCCTCCCAGGGCATCTGCGGCGCTTTCTCGCCGCTGCGGATGCATTTCAGCACCACGTACAGGAACAACAGCTGCGACAGGCCGAAACCGAATGCGCCAATCGACGAGATCATGTTGAAATCGGTGAACTGCGGCGCGTAATCCGGTATGCGGCGCGGCATCCCCGCGAGCCCCAGGAAATGCTGCACGAAGAAGATCATGTTGAAGAAGACCATTGTCAGCCAGAAGTGCCACTTGCCCAGCGTCTCGTCGTACATCTTTCCGGTCCATTTCGGCAACCAGAAGTAGATGCCGGCAAAGGCGGAGAAAAGGGCCCCGGCCACCATTACATAATGGAAGTGCGCGACCACGTAATAGGTGTCCTGCAACTGCACATCCACCGGCACGATCGCCAGCACCAGCCCGCTGAAGCCGCCGATCGTAAACAGGATCAGAAAGCCGATGGAAAACAACATCGGCGTCTCGAACGTGAGCGAGCCCTTCCACATGGTCGCCACCCAGTTGAAAACTTTCACACCGGTGGGCACCGCGATCAGCATGGTTGCGTACATGTAATAGAGCTGCGCGGTGGTCGGCAGGCCCGTCGTATACATGTGGTGCGCCCATACCAGGAAGGACAGGATCGCGATCGAAGCAGTCGCGTACACCATCGAGGTATAGCCGAACAGCGGCTTGCGCGAGAACGCAGGAATCACCTGCGATACTACGCCGAAGGCCGGAATGGCGATGATGTAAACCTCGGGATGGCCGAAGAACCAGAAAATGTGCTGGAACAGCACCGGGTCGCCGCCGCCGGCGGCGTTGAAGAAGTGGGTACCGAAATGGCGGTCTGTCAGCGTCATGGTCACGGCGCCCGCCAGCACCGGCATCACCGCGATCAGCAGATAGGCCGTGATCAGCCAGGTCCACACGAACATCGGCATCTTCATCAGCGTCATGCCCGGCGCACGCAGGTTCAGGATGGTGGTGATGATGTTGATCGAGCCCATAATCGAGGACATACCGAGAATGTGGATCGCGAAAATCGTCAGGTCCATCCCCATGCCCTGCTGGACGGTAAGCGGTGCATACATGGTCCAGCCCACGCCAGGCGCCCCGCCGGGAACAACCAGGGAAAGCAGGAGCAACAGTGCCGCAGGCGGCAGCAGCCAGAAGCTCCAGTTGTTCATGCGCGGAAAGGCCATGTCGGGGGCGCCGATCTGCATGGGGATCAGCCAGTTGGCGAAGCCCACGAACGCCGGCATGATCGCCCCGAAAACCATGATGAGCCCGTGCAGCGTGGTCATCTGGTTGAACACCTCAGGATTCACCATCTGCATTCCGGGCACGAACAATTCGGCGCGGATCACCATCGCCATGAAGCCGCCGGTCAGAAACATGACGAAACTGAACCACAGGTACATCGTGCCGATGTCCTTGTGATTGGTGGTCTTGACCCAGCGCATGAGGCCGTCAGGATAATGATTGTCTCCGTGCGCGTGGTCGTGTTCGTGGCCGATGACAGCGCTCATGGTTGCTTCTCCTCGATAAGCTTGCGAAAGCTTTTGGGTGAGAATCCGATGCCAACGCCTACTTGGCGGTCTGTCCCGCAGCGCCGGCGTCGACGATTGCCGTCACGCCCTCCGCCGCGGAAGCGGTCTTTTGTTTGCTCGCCCAGTCGGCGAACTCGTTTTGCTCAACCACCACCACCACGATCGGCATGAAACCGTGCTCCCTGCCGCACAGCTCCGCGCACTGACCACGGTAAGTCCCCGCTTTGTCGACCCTGAACCAGGCATCGCGAATGAAGCCCGGAACCGCGTCCTGCTTGACGCCGAATGCGGGCACCCACCACGCATGCAGCACGTCGTTGGCGGTGATCAGGACGCGCACCTTCTTGCCCACCGGCACGACCAGGGGGTTGTCCACTTCGAGCAGGTAGTGCTCGCCCTTTGGCTCCGACCCGTAGATTTGCGCGTGCGGGGTCGACAGCGTGCTGTAGAACTGAACGCCGTCCGCCACGCCGGAAAGTTCGCCCTCGCCCTTGAGGTATTCGTAACCCCACTTCCACTGGTAGCCGGTAATCTTGATGGTCATGTCGGGCGAGGAGGTATCCTTCATAGCCAGCAGCGATTGCGTCGCAGGCCAGGCCATGCCGATCAGGATGAAGAAAGGCACGACGGTCCAGATGATTTCGACGGTGGCGTTTTCGTGGAAGTGCGCAGCCTGGTGTCCGACCGATTTTCGGTGCCTGATCACCGAGTAGAACATCATGCCGAACACACCGACGCATATGACCAGGCAGGCGACCAGAATGAAGGTGTGAAGGTCGTACATCTGGCGGGCGATCTCGGTTTGCGGTTCCTGCAGGTTGTACCTGGCCTGCGCCCATGCCAGACCGGACAGCGGCATCAATGCCGCGACTGCGCCGATTCTTTGCAACAACATCTTGCTCATACTTCCCCCAAAGAGTGCCTCTTATCAACCGACATTCAGATGCTTCCTGAGGCGGCGCGCCATGGCGCAAAGCTGCTCGTCGGTGGTCAGCAACGTCCCGAACTCCACTTCCTTACTGTGGGATCGCAACGCCAATCTGCCCCTTTCCATTCTCCGGGGATCGCTGATGACCAGCCGAGCCCAGTGGCGGTTGAATTTGAATCTGTTCACGCTGCCAGGCACCCAGCGCTCGATCACGACCCTATCGTCGTGCATGCTCATCCGCTCGTAGACAACAGCGTGCTGCTCCATGTAACGGAAGGCAGGCCCACCGCCAGCGCTTCCAGTGCTGCTAAAGGGAGGATCCGCCATGCGCCGCTTAACGCGAATCCGAGGGAGATCGCCAGAACAACTGCCGCAAGGGAACCCGGTACACGAGGCCTGCTACCCGAGGAGAGGGAATTGTTGCGTCGGGCGACGAGTGTGATATCGGCCACCCCCTCTGCGGCATCGCCGTCCATGCCAGACACCTTTTTTGCATGCGCCTGCGACGGGCCGGCAACACACAAACCCATCGCATTTTCACGCAGAAATGTAGCATAACGTCACCTGCGGTAGCAAGGAAGCGGGCTGGTTGGGCCCTGTGGACAATAAGATCAAAATACTTTATATAAGGTCGCGGCTTAATTTCAGTTTAACGACTAGCCAATAGATTTCGACGAACTGGGAATGGAACCCAAATTTTGCCCAACGCGCACTGGCGCTGCCGAAATCTTCAAAACCGGACAAGGTCATCCGTTCACCTGCGAGGACTTCACCAAAATGCTGCGATCGAAAGGCGTCCGGATCAGCCGGGATGGCTCGGGGCTTGACGACCTGACGCCGGATGAGGTGTACTTCGAAAAACTTGAAATGAGGCAAGCGGCGTGACCCCGGACCGGATTGCCTGCCGCGCCGGCAAATTTTCCTGCAGTTCCGCATTTATCGTCTACGAAATTTTGTCCAGTCAACCGGGGCCACCGCTATGGTCTTAGCAATCGCAATCGTTTTATTGGTCGTTGGCTCGCTCCTGTTCCACTTCCTGAGCCCTTGGTATTTCACGCCGATTGCCTCAAATTGGGGCATGATCGATGACACGGTAACGCTCACGTTCTGGGTCACGGGATTCGTGTTCGTCGTGGTTAATCTGTTCATGGCCTATTGCGTGATCCGCTACCGTCACCGCAAGGGTTTACGGGCGGATTACGAACCAGAGAGTAAAAAGCTGGAGGCGTGGCTCGTAGCAGTGACGACCGTGGGAGTGGCCGCGATGTTGGCTCCCGGCTTGTTTGTATGGGCGAAATTCGTCGAGGTCCCGAAAGAGGCGGCGGTGTTTGAGGCCGTGGGCAAGCAGTGGCACTGGAGTTTTCGCTTTCCCGGGGAGGATGGCGTGATGGGCACCGTCGATGCCCGGTACGTCAGCGATAAAAATCCGTTTGGTATGAATCCCAACGATCCCAACGGACAGGACGATGTCCTGGTGGCAAGCCCGGAGCTACATCTCCCCATCGGCAGGCCGTTGAAGGCGCTGCTCCGCTCTATAGACGTCCTGCACAATTTCGCAGTGCCACAGTTCCGGGTCAAGATGGATCTGGTGCCGGGCCTGGTCACATACATCTGGTTCACCCCCACCCGAACCGGAAAATTCGACCTCCTCTGCAATGAGTTATGCGGCGTCGGGCACTTCGCCATGCGTGGCAAAGTCGTAGTGGAGGAAGAGCGCGCGTTTCAGGCGTGGTTAAGCAGCTATCCGACGTTCGCCCAAACCTCAGCGCAAGCAGCCGGCGATGCTGCCGCAGGCGAGCCGCTCTTTGCGGTGTGTGCTGCCTGTCATGGCCTGCAAGCAGAGGGGAATCCTGCGCTGAATGCGCCGAAATTGAGCGGGCAAGGAGACTGGTACCTGAAACGTCAATTGAAAAATTACAAGCAAGGGGCCCGGGGCACACACGAGAAGGATGTTTTTGGAAAAATGATGGCGCCGATGGCAGCGACGCTGAGTGATAATGCCGCCATAGATAACGTTGTCTCTTATATCAAGACGTTGCCGGACAATCCTGTCCCGGCCACCGTCGATGGGAATGCCAAAAACGGTCAAAAGCGCTATGTGACCTGCGCAGCCTGTCACGGTTCCGAAGGGCAGGGCAACCAGGCAATGAATGCCCCCCGGCTGGCGGGTATGAGCGATTGGTATTTGGTCAATCAATTAAAAAATTTCAAGTACGGTATTCGCGGCGCCCATCCAAAAGACATGTACGGTCCGCAGATGGC
>JANOGP010000394.1:0-23867 GCA_031406075.1 Betaproteobacteria bacterium | reverse complement strand
AAGACCTACAAGTGGTTCCGCGAGCACGCGCACTACGATGATCTTCATCCCAAGATCGCGCTGGAGATCGTCAAGCGCTACGCGACAACCGAGAAGATGCAGACGCGCGCCATGATTGCCGCAAAGCGCAGCATTCAACTCTTGCACAATGCGCTGTTGACCGGGTATCAGGCCTATTCGAGGACGCAGACCAAAAAAAATCAACGGGCGGACGGCGATAAGCGCGGGCAAGACCGCCGCTTCGCATATCAATCTGTTGGGTTTCCCGACCGGCGCTTCAATGAACGGCGTGGCTGTTTCCGGCGCGCCGTTGCCTAAATCCTGACTGCCGGCAACCGCCGGGGCGGATTACGAGACGGGCACCTTGCGGTGCCCGTTTTGATTCCTGCCGAAACCGGAGGCCTGCTTTCGCGTCTGGCCGGCTTCCCGATCCGCCGCCGGCTCAATCGTGCAGGCGCAGGGACACGCGCGCATGCCCCCATAGCCAGGCGAGCGCGAGAAAAAACAGCGTAAAGCAAAGCGAAATGTTCCATTCGACCACGTTCTCCATCCTGTCCTTGAGGTGCTCTTCGAGAAGCGGCGCGACGAAAACGTGACCGATGGCGACCAGCATGGTCAGGCCGGCCAGGATCATCAACATGAGGTCCATACGCGCGGGCACCACCAGCGCGCCGCTGCGCGCCAGGCGCCGGACGTGCCCGGTCGCGATCAGGATACTGACATAGGTAAAGCCGAAATATACGATGGTGCCGTATCGGCGCAGCCATCGGTACGTACCGCCCTCGGTGCCAAGGAAAGTCCCGTACGTGACCAGAAAAATCGCGGCGACAACGCCCAGCCACGGCAGCCATCGAACAGACCGGCCGGTGGCGCCGGCACGTGTCAACCATGCCGCGCACAGCAGCCAGGTGACACCCTGGATCGTTGCCGACGGCAACATCAGCGCGCGGAAAATGTGATTTCCCAGGCCGTACCGCGCGGCGCGGCTGATCGACACGCAGCCGTCAATGAAGGGATTGCAAAACGGGATGTAATCGTGTGCGACCGAAATCCACCATGCGCTCACCGCGGCGCCCGCCATGAGCAATGCCGCGATCAATGGTAGCGGCCAGAGCGGATGGCCGTGCCCGGTTGGCCGAGGGGTCATAGGTTCAAGTCCACCGGGGACCCCGGGTATCCGCTAGCCGCGAGTTTGCAGCGGGATTCCATTCGAGTGTCGAAGCATCCGCGTCGTCGCGGCGGCCGATGTTTTAGAACTGAAGGTAAATCTCGTCCACGTAGCACCATCCCCATTGCCCGCCCGGCTTTGCTTCGTGGACTTCAGATAGATGCTTGCATTTCCCGGCCATCATCAGTCAAGGATAGGGATGCAGCAGTGAAATGAACCAGGCTCTTTTGGTCACCAGTTACCAGGTCCCCGGCTTACATCTCGCAGGAATTCTTGTAAATCGAATTCTTCGGAAGCGAAAATACCTTCCGCAGCATCGGTTCGAAGAACTCCAGCGGCGCGCATTCCATCCCGGGATCGAACGCCGGATTGTCGTAGATCTCGCAAAAATGCGCAGTGCGTTCGAAGTGAGGGTGGCCGCGAAACTGCTCCCGCATGTTTGGATCCATGCCGAGGTACCGGAAGAAGAAGTAGCCCTGGAAAATGCCGTGCTTCTCGACCATCCAGTGGTTGGCCTCCGATACGAAGGGCTTGAGGATGGCAGCGGAGACTTCCGTGTGATTCCAGGACCCCAGCGTGTCGCCGATATCGTGAAGCAGCGCGCATACTACGTACTCCTCGTCCTCGCCGGCCTTGTGCGCGAGCGTGGCGGTGAGCAGCGAGTGTTGCAGGCGGTCCACCGCAAAGCCGCCGGAGTCGCCGCCGAGCAGCCGCAAGTGCCCGAGAATCCGGTCCGGGAGTTCCTTCGCGAAGGGCTGGTAGCGCGCGACAATGATGTCCCAGTCCGCCTTCGTGCTCTCCTTCATGGATTTGAAACCCGCGCGCTGCTCCATCACCATGTCGCCCATTGCATCCCCCGGTTCGGTCGAATAATACGAAAGAAATCAGTATAGCCCTAACGAAAAGTCCGTTCACCGCGAAGATACAATGGACACGATGCAGGGACATACCAAAGTTCTTACCACGAAGGCACGAAGGCACGAAGAAGAGCGAGGGCAGGTAACCGGTCGCATGGCCGCTGGACTGTCGGATTTTCTGGTGCAATTCAGGGCTCTCCTAACACTGAATGTTTTACCGATATCGGTAGGAGATTCTCAGCCCTGCCACACATCCGTATTCGCGAGGTTCCTCCTCGATCTTCTCTTCGTGTACATCTCAAGGGCACCCGTCGAGCGTGTATAGAAAATAAGGTATTGAAAAGAATTCGTCGTGCCTTCGTGGTGAGAATTCAGGTTTTCTGCAGGAGGCACAAAAAAAAGAGGACGCCCGAAGGCGTCCTCTCTGGTCAAGCCGCGGTTCAGGCGCGGCCCAGTTTGTCGACGCAGGCCTTCTCGGTCATCTGTTCGAAGCCCTGGCCTTTGCAGGCATTCTTGCCCTTGCATCCGCTCATGGATGTCTTGCACTCGCTCTTGCCTTTGCAGGCGTTGGCCCCGTAACACTTGACCTTCACCTCCTGGGCAGTCGCGGTGCTGACCACGCCTGTTGCGAACAGCGCAGCTGCCGCTGTAGCGATTGCCGCGCTGACCAATCTGCGATTAACGTCCATTCCCAGCCTCCTTCTTTGCAAATGTTCTTCAAATGGGTCGGGGCCTCCGGCCGGTCCTGATTGCGCCCTTTTGGATGTCCCGTTTCCCGCGGTTACCGCGTGCCGGCTGAAACCGGTGCGCGGCACAAACGCTGACTCCCGGCTGCGTCACCTGCCGCCGCAGAGGCGCGTTCAACTGCATTTACGTCCGCGTTTGCGGGTTGGATGCATGCCGGCAGAAACGGATCGCCGGGCGGGACGTGCTTGACCCGGCAGTTCATGGGCCTTCCGCGAGTACCGATCCCGCTTGACGTGCGCGCCGCAGGCAGGCAAGTTACGCGGCTCAAAAAGGGCGGAGGATCGAGATTGACCATAGTCGAAAAACTGAAAAACCAGATGGTGCTGCCGGTGATCGGGGCGCCGATGTTCATCGTCGGCAATCCTGACCTGGTCATCGAGCAATGCAAGAACGGGATCATCGGGTCTTTTCCGGCGCTTAACGCGCGCCCCGCGGAAGTGCTGGACGAATGGCTCGACCGCATCGAGTCCGCGCTCGCACACCACGCCCAAGCACATCCGGATGCGAAAATCGCACCCTTTGCCGTTAACCAGATCATCCACCACTCGAACGACCGGCTCGAGCGCGATCTCGATGCCTGTGTGCGGCATCGCGTGCCGATCATCATCACCAGCCTGCGATCACCGGACGACGTGGTGAAGCGGGTTCATCATTACGGCGGGGTGGTGTTCCACGACGTGATCAGCATCCGCCATGCCGAGAAGGCGCTGGAAGCCGGCGCGGACGGTCTGGTGCTGGTCTGCGCCGGTGCCGGCGGCCACGCCGGCATGCTCAGTCCGTTTGCGCTGGTGCGCGAAGTCAGGCGTATCTTCGCTGGTCCGATAGCGTTGTCGGGCGCGATAACCGACGGGGCAGGGGTGCTGGCCGCCGAGGCAATGGGTGCGGACTTTGCCTACGTCGGCACGCGCTTTATCGCCACCCGCGAGGCCAACGCGGTCGATGTCTACAAACGCATGATCGTGGACAGTAGTGCCGCGGACATTGTCTATACGCCGTTTTTTTCAGGGGTGCACGGCAACTATCTGAAGGAGAGCATCAAAGCCGCGGGCCTCGACCCGGACAATCTGGCTCCGGTGGACAAGTCTTCGATGAACTTCGGCTCCGGCAGGACCAAGGCGTGGAAGGATATCTGGGGCGCAGGGCAAGGCGTGGGTAACATCGACGATGTTCCCCAGGTTCGCGACCTGGTCGAGCGCCTGCGCCGTGAGTACCGCGACGCGCGCGAACGCTTGCAGCTATTTCAGACAACGTCAACTGTCTGACCCGCTCCGGCGCCGCCAGTATCGGGAACCGTTGACGAGAAAACGCGATGACGCAAAGGAATTCAACAAACGAGCGCAACTCCTGGATTCAGGGCATGCGCGGATAGCAATCTTTGACTGACCCTTTGCTGCGATTGTCGCCCGTCTTCTTTGCGCCTTCGTCGCTGAGCTGGTATTGCGCGCCGGCGTTCAGGCGGGATTGGCCATTTGGTCGAGGTTCAGGCCGGCGTGCTCGCGTTGGGTATGGAATTTGATTTCGGGCCAGCGGTCCTGGACCACTTTCATTTCGTACTTGGTATTGGTCAGCACTGCCAGCGCATCGGCGGCATCGCGCGCCACCCGGCCGGCGTTGGCTTCCACGAACTTCTCCAGTTCCGCGGGATCGTCGGCCGACACCCAACGCGCGCAGGTGTACGAAGCCGGCATCAGCCTCGCTTCAACGCCGTACTCGTGCTGCAAGCGGTGCGCCGCGACGTCGAACTGAAGGCTCCCCACCGCGCCCAGCAGCGTCATGGTATTTCGCAGCGGGCGGAAAACCTGGATCGCGCCTTCCTCTCCGAGCTGCATCAGTCCGGTGCGAAGCTGCTTGGTGCGCAGGGGATTGATGACCTCGATGGTGTGGAAAATTTCCGGCGCGAAATAGGGCAACCCCGTGTACTGCAGTTCCGCCCCGTCGGTCAGCGTGTCGCCGAGCTGGATGCCGCCGTGGGTCGGGATGCCGATAATGTCGCCGGCGTAAGCTTCGTCCAGGAGTTCGCGCCGCTGCGACAGGAAGGAGACCACGTTGTTGGGGCGAATTTCCTTGCCGGTGCGCTGAATTTTCACGCGCATGCCGCGTTCGAACCGTCCTGAGCAAACGCGCACGAACACCACGCGGTCGCGATGCGCGGGATCCATGTTGGCCTGAATCTTGAAAACGACACCGGAGAAAGTTTTGCCATGCGGATCGACCTTGCCCTGCACCGCCACTCTCGGCTGCGGCGGCGGCGCGATGTCCACCAGCGCATCCAGCACTTCGCGGACGCCGAAGTTGTTGATCGCCGAGCCGAAGAAAACCGGTGTCTGCCTGCCCGCCAAAAACTCGTCGCGCGAGAAGGCGGGTGTGGCCGCGCGAATCAGGTCGATGTCATGGCGTGCCCGCTCGAACTCTGTTCCGAATCGCTCGCGCAGCGCAGGATCATCCAGTCCGTTGATGACTTCGTCGGTCTGTCGCAGCCGGTCGTCTCCCGCGCGGAACACGCGGATGCGGTCCTCCACCAGGTCGTAAACGCCGTGAAACGATTTGCCCATGCCGATTGGCCACGAAAACGGCACCGCAGCCATGCCGAGCACGCGCTCGATCTCGTCGATCAGGTCGAGCGGCTCGCGCACTTCCCGGTCCATCTTGTTGATGAAGGTGAGGATAGGCGTGCCGCGCGAACGGCACACTTCCAACAGGCGCAGCGTCTGTGCTTCGACGCCGTTGGCGGCGTCGATCACCATGAGCGCCGCGTCCACCGCGGTCAGCACCCGGTAGGTGTCCTCGGAAAAGTCCTTGTGGCCGGGCGTGTCGAGCAGGTTCACCACCATGCCCCGGTACTCGATCTGCATCACCGAGCTGGCGACCGAAATGCCGCGTTGCTTCTCGATTTCCATCCAGTCGGAAGTGGCGTAGCGCGTGGCTTTGCGCGCCTTGACGCTGCCGGCGATGTGGATCGCGCCGGCGAAAAGCAGCAGCTTTTCGGTGAGCGTGGTCTTGCCGGCGTCCGGGTGCGAAATGATGGCGAAGGTCCGCCTCTGCTCGACGCGTTCGGCGAGAACTTCTCTTGATATGTCGGTCATGTACCGCTGCCCGGCCTGGACGCGTCCGCGCCCCATCCGGGAGACTGAAGAAAGCCGCGCATTCTACGGGTTCGCACTTGCTCAGTCCACTCAACCGGCCGAAGGCCGGCGATAAGAGCGTTGACGCAAAGGCCGCAAAGAAAGGCAAGAAAGGACGCAAAGAAAAGCAAACGGAGAAGTAACGGCTGGACGATTACCACTCAGGAACTTTTTCGCAGCACTCGGCACCAGTTATTACTCGCCCCTCGGCCCTTTATTCCTTACCCGGATCCTTGACGTTCGCGATCTGTTCGAACTCGACGTTGTAGAGCTTGCCGTTGATCTTCTGGACACGGCGTATATAAATGGTCTGGACCACATCACGCGTGTCGGGGTCGATCGTGATCGGCCCGCGCGGACTGTCAAGCTTCAGTCCCCTGAGCACGGCCATCGCCTTGTCGCCGTCGATATTGCCGTTTAGCCGCCTGGCAACCTCGTAAATCGCGGCCATGCCGTCCCATGCGCCGACCGCCATGAAGTTCGGCCGGTGCGCGTTGCCGAGAGCCGCGAACGCCTTGAGGAAAACCTTATTTTGCGGACTGTCGTGGGCGACGGAATAGTGATGCGAGGTCACCACCCCCAACGGCGTATCGCCCATCGCCTCTATGGTGCCGTCTTCCGTGAGATCGCCGGTGCCGATCAACCTGATCCCCGCCTTGTCGAGTTCGCGCTCGGCGAAACCCTTCATGAATGCCACCGGCTGCTCGCCCGCGGGCAAAAATATGAACACTGCCGCGGGCCTCGCGTCTTTGATTCGTTGCAGAAACGGCGCGAAATCCGGATTGCGCAGCGGCACCCTGACGTCACCGACGATTTTGCCGCCGGCAGCCGAAAACGCCTTCTTGAAAGTGGTTTCTGCGTCGATGCCCGGGCCGTAGTCGGACACCAGCGTGTAGACCTCCTTGACGCCGTTGCGGGCAGCCCACGCGGCAAGCGGAGCGGTGGCCTGCGGAAGAGTGAAGGATACGCGGGCGACATAGAGCGAGCGCGTGGTGATCACCGAGGTCGCGGCGTTCATTACGATCATCGGTGTCTTCGCCTCGGTGGCGAGCGGCGCGACGGCCAGGGCATTCGGCGTAAGTCCGAAGCCGGCGAGGAAATCGACCTTGTCGTTGACGACGAGCTGCTGTGCCATGCGTTTGGCGATCTCGGGAGACGCGCCGGTCGTATCCTTCACGATCAGCTCGATCTTCCGGCCCGCGACGCTGTCTCCGTGCGCCTTGACGTAGGCACGCGCGCCGTCCAGCAGTTGCCTGCCGATGTCCGCAAACGGCCCGCTCATCTCGAGGATCATGCCGACCCGGATCGGCTCCTGGGCCGGGACCGATGGAGCCAGCACGCAGCCGGCAGCCAGTGCCGAGGCTGTCAAAAGGCGTTTGATCATCGCTCTCCTCCCATGCAAATGATGCGGAAATCACAGGTCTGGCCCAACCGTCTAAACTATCGTCCTGCGTCCGTGGTTGACCGGCACGCGAATCCGCCGGCGGACCAGTGATGTCCTGTTCCGCGAATCAGCGGAAAGGGACACCAACCACTCTACAACAATCTGGAATCAGCCCATGACCCCCCGTAAAGCTCCGCCTTTTCGCGCCGACCACGTCGGCAGTTTTCTTCGCCCCAGAGAACTGCTCGAAGCGCGCGACCGGTTCAAACAGGGTGTCCTGTCGAAGGCGGAGCTGCGCTCCGTTGAAGACCGCGCAATTCGCGACATCGTGCGATTCCAGGAGGATCTCGGACTTCAGGGCATCACCGACGGCGAATTCCGGCGCACCTATTTTCATATCGACTTTCTGGAGCAGCTCGACGGCGTCGAGACGCGCGGGGGCATCTCGGCAAGCTTTCACAGCGCCGCCGGCGATGTGAACTTCGCTCCGCCGGTGATGCACGTCACTGGAAAGCTGCGCCACGCACGGCCGATCCAGTCCGAGGACTTCAAGTTCCTCAAGTCGGTCACCAAGCGCGTGCCGAAAGTGACCATTCCGTCGCCGACCATGCTGCATTTCCGCGGCGGGCGTGCCGCCATCAGCATGGAGGCCTACCCGGACATGGAGGTTTTCTACGACGATGTGGCGCAGTGCTATCGCGATGAACTGAAGCAGCTCGGGGCGGAGGGCTGCACTTATGTCCAGCTCGACGACACCAATCTAGCTTACCTCTGCGATCCGAAGATGCGCGAGGGCGCGCGCAGCCGCGGCGACGACCCGAACGAACTGCCGCGCCGTTACGCCAAACTGATCAACGCCGCAATCGCCGACCGGCCGGCGGGAATGACCGTGTGCACCCACCTGTGCCGGGGCAATTTCAAGAGCGCCTGGGTGGCGGAAGGCAGTTACGAACCGGTCGCCGAGGTGCTGTTCAATGATTTGAAAGTCGACGGTTACTTCCTGGAGTACGACGACGAGCGCTCCGGGGACTTTTCGCCACTGCGCTTTGTTCCCAAGAACAAGATCGTGGTCCTCGGCCTGGTGACCACGAAGCTCGGCGAACTCGAATCGAAGGATGACCTCAAACGCCGTATAGACGACGCGGCGCGCTACGTACCGATGGAACAGCTGTGCCTGTCGCCGCAGTGCGGATTCTCCAGCACCGTGCACGGCAACGAGATCGCCCGCGAGGCCCAGGCGGCGAAGCTGCGGTTGGTGGTCGAGACCGCTCAGGAAGTCTGGGGGACGGCTTAAGCCAGCCTCAGGCCGGCATTAAGGGCGTTGACGCAGCAGCTCCGGCCGTAAGTGTTTCACCTTAAGTGTTTCACCTTAAGTGCGCAGAGGAGAAAAGAGAGGGCGCAAAGAATAGCGAAGATACTGGCCGTAAACGCTGCGACTGAAATTGACGTGGAGGAGGATTACGAAGACTGCGGCGCCATCTTGGTCGAGATGAAGAAGTTAGTTGACGAACTTACCGCGTGACGGGCAATCGCCGATTAGTTTGCCGGCCTGCGTCTCGGACATGGTCATGTTCTTCCCGCCCATGTTCATCTTGATGCTGCCGCCATACGTTTTTCCCGTGGTCTGGAACATGGCTACTGCACTGCCCTTGTTCGGGCCAGGGCAAACGATGCGGTACGTGGCTGCGCCGTCAGTTATTTTGTAGTCGAGAAGTTCGCATTTCCTGAGCGGATTGTCGCTCAGGACAGAAAATGCCTTTCCCGTTTTCAGATCGTCAGGGCTCACGCATCGGGTCACGACAAGAGGCGCTGCTGCATCCCGGACGTTGGGCAGGCTGATGCGGACCTCGACCTGGTACAGCCCCGGGGATAGGAATGAGTTGGCCGCGGCCCGCGGACTGATCGCAAATTCAGCGAAGGCCACAAGAAGGCCGATCGCGCCGATTTTCGATACGTATTTTGTCGTTTGGATCCCCGTTGCCTGAGAGAAGATGGCGCATCTTGCTGCCGAATTCGACTGGCTCAAATTGCCGGCACCGACCGCTGTTGGCTGCAAACGGCCGATCGGGCAAGTTCGCGTCGCGAGCCAAAGCCGGCGATCGGTAGATATGGGTCACTGAAAACCCGGGTCAGTTCACGCTTGGCCAATTGCTTATCGCACGGGTAAGCGAGGTCGCCGCAACCTGGCGCTCCTTCCAGCGCCCTCGAAACTCATCGGTCGCGTTCCAAACCGTCCGATGCCAAGTACCCGCCATCGACGGGAATACAAGTCCCGCTGACGTGCTCAGAGGCCGCTGAAGCAAGGTAGATGCATGTCCCGACCAGTTGCGAGGTCTCACCCAGCCGGCCTGATGGCGTGCGCCGCTTGATCGCCTGCTCGAGCGGTGTGCCGCGCAACTCGCTGGTCATCTCCGTGAAGAAGTAGCCCGGCGCAATCGCATTGACCTGGATGCCCAGCGGCATCAGTTCGATGCTATTGACGCGCGTCAGTCCGATGACGCCGTGCTTGGAGGCAGTGTAGTCAACCTGCAGCCCTTTGCTCGGCGCGGTCAGTCCATACACGGACGCGATGTTGATGATCTTCCCGCTGCCCTGCGCCTTCATATGGCGCGCCGCATGCTTGGTGCACAGAAACGGGCCCGTCAGGTTGATTGCGATTACGCGGTCCCAGTCACGGCGATCGAGCTCCATCACCGATTTCCGGTTCACGTCTCCGGCGTTGTTGATCAGGATGTCGATGCGGCCGAATCGTTCAACCACGGCATTGACCGCGCGCTCGACGGAGGCCTCGTCACACACGTCGAGCTCGAGGGCCATCGCCTGTTCGCCGTCGCCGCCCAGTTCAGCCAACACCACCGAGTTTCGGTCGGCGCGGCGAGCGCCGATCGCTACTTTCGCGCCAGCTTCCCGCAATGCCAAAGCCAGCGTACGACCGATACCGCTGTTGCCACCGGTGACCAATGCGACGCGCCCTTCGAGCGAAAATGCAGCGGGTATCAACGCCTGATCTCAGAAGAACGCCATCGTGCGCATCTCGATGCTCTCGCGCACGACCGCATTGGCGGGCGTGTTCGGATCGTCGAAGGCGCTGTGGCCCAGAAATCGTGCGCGGCCGTCGGTCTCCGATTCATAGGTCTTGAGCAGCACGACATTCTCCGGCGTCATGTTCGGAAAGTACCACCAGCGATGCGCGGAAGAGTGGCGCATCACGAAGATTTCGCCGGTGCGTTCCCGGTAACGCAGCTTCATCTCGAGCATGTCGTTTTGCGTAGCCGAAGTCACGTCGCACATGGCCAAAGGCTTTTCCTCGACGCGCCGTTTCAGCGGCTTCCAGAAGTTGTAAAAGGCGACCCGCCGCTTGAGCAGGGCATCCGCTTCGTCAGGCAGCAACTGGCTCACGCGCAGCGGGCCCGACACCGGTGTGTAGTCGCAGTGCACCAGCATCACCGGCGCGCGCTGCGTCGTCGTGTGCTCGGCGGTTTGCAGTTGCTCGTTGACCTTGGAGCGGATGGTGTGGTCGAACACGATTACGCGGCGCGCGCCGACCGAGGTCCGCACGAACTCGGCCACCGGTGTGTAGAACTGGCTGCGCACCGCGTCGTCGTCATCGAAGCGATCAAATGCGTTGTGAAACTCTTTCAGTGTGAAGCCCTCGCGATCGAGCGAGAAGCTGTCCGCGCGGGACCATCCGTCGGTAATCGTCATCTCCTGCGGATCGTTTCCGGGCGGGTGCACGACCGTGCCGGACGGCGGCTCGTAGAAGTAGACCTCCGGAACCTTGCCGTCGTCGAGTGTGTAGTTGAAATTGGAACGTACGGAGTTGTCGCGTTGCATGATGCCGTTCGTCGTAAATAACGGGAGGTGCGGTCGCGTCGACAAACTTCGCCTGTTCAGGCCGCGAGGCCCAGAAGCTTTGCCGCATCCGTCGCTTTCCAGCATGGCAGCTGTTCGACGTCCTTGGTCATCCAACGTTTAAGATTCGGATGCGCGTCGAGCGGGAGCTTCTGGTACGAATGCAAGTGCATCGGCGCCGCGACGGAGATGTCGGCCAACGTGACCTTGTCTCCGCAGAGCCAGCGCTGTTTGGCGAGACGCTCGTCGAGGATGTTCGCCAATCTATGCCAGTTCGGTGCTTCCTTATCTGTCACGGCGCGGTCAGGTTCGGCCTTAAGCAGCGGTTTGACCACGTTCTCGACCAGGTATATGTAACAGCTCGGGAACCAGTGGGCCGCCTCCCACAGAAGCCAGCGGTTGATGTCGGCGCGCACCTTGAGGTCGCGCGGGTAGTAGGCGATGGCCTCGTTCTTGTCGGCCGCATACTGAAGGATGGCATTCGATTCCCACAACTTCATGTCGCCGTCGACCAGAGCCGGAATGGCGCCATTGGGATTGATCTTCAGGTACTCGGGCGACTTTTGCTCGGCCTTGAAGTAGTCGACATGCGCTGTCTCGTAGTTCACGCCCATCAGGCCGAACCCGGCGACAACCTTGCGACAGTTGACACTGATCGGATCGAAATAGAGTTTCATTGGGGCTCTCCTCGTTTTCTATGGTTCGCGCTGTCTAATTCGCGCTTCTAAATCGGATCGGCAATGCGAATAGGAAGATACCACATAGGAGCCTTCGTCAAAATGTCGTGTGCGAGATCGAACAGGCGGCGATTTTGTGACGGCTTTCGGCGCTCGTCATCTACTTGAGCGCCATCGACGGGATGCCCGGGCATGAGACCCAACGATGGTTCCTGGCGGTATGCTGCCCCACCGTGGCGAAAATAGACTCCCAAAACAAGGGATCAGGTCTGGCTGACTGCGAATCGGTTCTTTTCGGGGAGCGCGTGAGACCGAACCATTTGTGTAATTGACCAGGTCTGATCCCGCAATTTTCCATTCTTCAGTAAGTCTTCCTCCACGGCCGCCCGCCATTCGTCTGCGCGGTGGAACAATTCCGTAAAAGGCGCAAGCATCAGAGGAATCGAGGTTTGGCGTGGCCGGACCGGCGAAATCGGCAATCCAATAGTCCGAAAACTTAGATTACGCATTGGGGGCCTGAGTTGCCCGAAGGCCCCGACCGAGCGCACCCCTCGGGAGATATCGAAATAACTGCATTGAAAAGTGTCCTTCGCGCCGAACGCTTTTGATGCCGGCCTCCGGCGGGCTGGTTTTTCCCGCATAATTCGGCCCTTTCCGGACACGAATCCCGCATTTTTCTATGGCTCAGTACGTTTACACCATGCAGCGGGTGGGCAAAATCGTCCCGCCCAAACGCCAGATCCTCAAGGACATTTCGTTGTCCTTTTTCCCCGGCGCCAAGATCGGCATGCTCGGTCTCAACGGTTCGGGTAAATCCAGCCTGCTCAAGATCATGGCCGGCCTGGACAAGGACATCGAAGGCGAAGCCATCCCGATGCCCAACCTGCGCATCGGCTTCCTTCCTCAGGAGCCGCAGCTCGACTCCAAGAAGACGGTGCGCGAGGCCGTCGAGGAGGGGCTTGGCGAAACATTCGAGGCAAAGCAAAAGCTCGAAGAAATTTACGCCGCTTATGCCGAGCCGGACGCCGACTTCGACAAGCTCGCCGCCGAGCAGGCAAAGTACGAGGCCATTCTGGCCACCAGTTCGGGCGACAACGTCGAGCACCAACTCGAGATCGCAGCCGACGCGCTGCGCCTGCCGCCGTGGGACGCGAAGATCGAAAAACTTTCCGGCGGCGAGAAACGCCGCGTCGCGCTGTGCCGCCTGTTGCTGTCCAAGCCTGACATGCTGCTGCTGGACGAGCCGACCAACCACCTCGACGCCGAAAGCGTGGACTGGCTGGAGCAGTTCCTGCAGAAGTTTCCCGGAACCGTGGTGGCGGTCACCCACGATCGCTATTTTCTCGACAATGCGGCGCAGTGGATTCTGGAACTTGACCGCGGCCACGGCATTCCCTGGAAAGGCAATTACAGTTCGTGGCTGGAGCAGAAGGAAGCGCGGCTGGAGATCGAGTCCAAACAGGAAACCGCCCGCATCAAGGCGATGCAGAAGGAACTGGAGTGGGTGCGTTCCAACCCCAAGGCGCGCCAGGCCAAGAGCAAGGCCCGCATCGCCCGCTTCGAGGAGTTGAGTTCGTACGAGCACCAGAAGCGCAACGAAACCCAGGAAATTTTCATTCCGGTCGCCGAGCGGCTGGGCGACAGCGTCATCGAGTTCAAGGATGTGAGCAAGGGCTATGGCGACCGCCTGCTGATCGACAAGCTGAGCTTCAAGGTTCCCCCGGGCGCGATCGTCGGCATCATCGGCCCGAACGGCGCCGGCAAGTCCACGCTGTTCCGCATGATCGCGGGCAAGGAGAAGCCCGATAGCGGCGAAGTGGTGCTCGGTTCCACCGTGAAGCTGGCGTACGTGGACCAGAGCCGCGACGCGCTCGCCAACAAGAAAACGGTGTGGGAAGCCATCTCCAACGGGCAGGACATCCTGACCGTCGGCAAATTCGAAATGCCATCGCGTGCCTACGCCGGCCGCTTCAACTTCAAAGGCGCCGACCAGCAGAAAGTCGTCGGCAATCTTTCCGGCGGCGAGCGCGGCCGGCTGCATCTGGCCACGACCTTGATCGCCGGCGGCAACGTGCTGCTGCTCGACGAACCGTCCAACGACCTCGATGTCGAAACCTTGCGCGCGCTGGAAGATGCGCTGCTGGAATTCGCCGGCAGTGTGCTGGTCATTTCCCACGACCGCTGGTTCCTCGACCGTATCGCCTCGCACATCCTGGCGTTCGAGGGCGATTCGCAGGTGGTGTTCTTCGACGGCAATTACCAGGAATACGAGGCGGACAAGGTGAAGCGGCTGGGCGAAGAGGGTGCCAAGCCCAGGCGGCTGCGTTACAAGCCGCTGAAGTAACCGACGGTCCGCTCGACTTCATATACAAAATATTGTATAGTTAGTTCGTGGAGAGCCTAAATAGGCCAGTCGAGTTTCTCGGTTCGGCTCTTGACGACCTGCGAACTTTTCCGCCGTTTGTGCGGCGTGAAGAAGGGTTCCAGATCGAGCGCGTTCAGCATGGGTACGAGCCTTTCGACTGGAAACCAATAGCGGCAGTGGGTCCGGGTGCACGGGAAATACGCTTGCGCGATCAGTCCGGAGTGTACAGGGTAGTGTATGTCGTGAAGTTTGATGATGTGGTGCACGTACTTCACTGTTTCCAGAAGAAGACGCAAAAGACAACGTCAAAAGACATTGAAATTGCCAGATCTCGTTACCGGGAACTACTCGGGAGAATTCGCGGGAGCCGCAAATGAGCAAGGTTTCAAGGAGCCGTTATGCAAGCGTGTGGGACGCCATCGAGGACACGGCGGGCGAAGCCGCGCACATGAGAGCGCGTTCGTCGCTCATGTCCGCAATCATCACTCATATTGAAAGGAACGGCCTGACTCAAGCGCAAGCCGCCAAGTTGCTTGGGGTTACCCAGCCCAGGATATCGGATCTGATGCGCGGAAAGATTGATCTCTTCAGCCTGGATACTTTGGTGAATATGCTTGCGGCGGCGGGATTGAGAGTTGAAATGAAACTGAAGAAGGTGGCCTGAAGCTTCGGTGACCAAGCCGATCGTGAATTTTTAAGATTACGGGTGTGATGTCAGGTGGGTCAGACCTGACGACAGTTACGTTTCCCGAGCCGTGCCGGTTCCGACCGGCGCGGCTTTTTTGTATCCGGATTTCCTGTTTCGTGATATGCCGCCGGACTAGGCTTGGCGCGGGTTGTATGCAAAGATGCCAAGCCATTGGCCATGCGCTGTTGACAGGAGAATGATGCCATGTGGTTCGTCGGGCTGTTTCTCGGACTCCTTCTCGGAAACATTTTCGCCGGCAGCAACGGAATGCTCTGGGGCGGTCTGCTCGGCGGCCTGGTCGGCGCCGCGATCTCCTTCTTCCGCGGCCAATCCCGTCAATCGGAATTCGACTCACGGTTGGCTGCATTGGAGGCCGCGGTCAGGGAATTGCGCCAGACGTTACCGCAGTCACGCGGCATGCCGTCGACTGCGCCAGCGGCCCGACCCGAGCCGACTGCAGCCCCTCCAGTGCCGGAGGTGACTCCCGAAATCCCGCAACCTGTCGAGCAAGCGGTTTCCGCGGCCCCATCGCAACCGGTCGGTGTAGAAACCGCCGGCGAATCATCCACACCTGGACCGGCCTATGCGGAGTCCTTTTCTTCGCAGCCGGCGGAACCTTCCATTTTCGACCGCGCGTGGAACTGGCTGACCGGCGGCAACGCGCTGGTGCGTGTCGGCGTGATCGTGCTCTTTTTCGGCGTTGCGTTCCTGCTCAAGTACGCCTACGAGCATACCCATGTGCCTATCGAGGTGAGGTTGATCGGCGTTGCGCTGGGCGCTGCTGTGATGCTCGTCATCGGCTGGCGCTTGCGCGAGCGCAAGCCGGTGTACGCGCTGGCCATGCAGGGCGGCGGAGTCGGGCTCCTCTATCTCATCGTGTTCGGCGCGTTTCGGCTGTTCGACCTGATCCCGGGAGAGGCCGCGTTCTTCGTGCTCGTTGCCATCGCGGTGCTCTCGGCCGTGCTCGCGGTGCTGCAGAACGCATTGTCGCTGGCCGTGCTGGGCGTGTCGGGCGGCTTCCTGGCCCCGGTGCTCGCATCCACCGGCGGCGGCAGCCATGTGATGCTGTTCAGCTATTACGCCGTGCTCAATGCCGGAGTTCTGGGCATTGCGCTGTACCGGGCTTGGCGTCCGCTCAACTTGGTTGGATTCGTCTTCACGTTCGGCATCGGCGCGGTCTGGGGCGCGCGCTTCTACCGGCCGGAGCTGTTCGAAAGCACCGAACCGTTTCTGCTGTTGTTCTTCGTGCAGTATGTCGCGATCGCGGTGCTGTTCGCGTGGAGGCAGGCGCCGCAGCTCAGGCATTACGTCGACAGCACCATCGTGTTCGGTACTCCGCTGGTCGGATTCGGCCTGCAGACCCGGCTGGTTCACGACATCGAGTATGGCGCCGCGTGGAGCGCGGTCGCGGCGTCCGCGATTTATCTGGTGCTGGCCTCGGTGCTCTATCGCCGCCACGCCGAAACCCTGCGCATGCTGGTCGAGGCATTTCTCGCGCTGGGCGTGATTTTCGCGACGCTGGCGATTCCGCTCGCCTTCGACGGCCGCTGGACGTCGGCGGCGTGGGCGCTCGAGGGCGCGGCCGCGTTCTGGGTCGGAATCAAGCAGGGCAGAAGACTGCCAAGCGCCTTCGGCCTGTTGTTGCAGTTTGCGGCTGGCGCTGCCTTCGTGACGGATGCGGGCCGTAGCTTTGACGACATGCCGATATTCAACAGCTTTTATCTCGGGTGCGTATTCATCGCCGGCGCCGCGCTGTTTTCGAACTGGACCATCGAGCGCAACATGGAAAGGGCGGGCCGATTCGCCGCGCAGGTGTCGATCATCGTGTTTGCATGGGGCCTTGCCTGGTGGGCTTTCGGCGGGTTGCACGAGATCGACCGGCACGTACCTGCCCAGGAAAAGTTGAACGCATCGCTGCTGTTCATCACCGGCACTTGCGCGGCGTTCAGTGCACTCTGGGGGCGGGGCTGGAAGATGGCGCGCTTCCCCGCGCTGGCGTTCATGCCGCTTTTGCTGCTCCTGTTCTTCATGATGGTCGTCGACCGTCCGCACCAGCATCCGCTCGCCGGATTCGGCCTGATGGCATGGCCGGTCGCCTTCCTGTTCCATCTGCGAATTCTTCGACAGCATGACCAGACCGAAGCCGATTACATGAATTATCTGCACGCACCTGGTGTTTGGCTGCTGGCGGCGGTGGGCGCCTGGGAAGTCGGCTGGCAGATCGATCATGTCGTCGAGGGGAGGCATGTCTGGCCGCTGATCGCCTGGGCACTGGTGCCCGGCGGCTTGCTCGCGACGCTGGCGCTCAGGGGACACGGAATCGCCTGGCCGGTGATGCGTTATCGGAAGGCCTATCTATGGATCGGCGCACTGCCGCTCGCGGCGTTCCTGCTCGGCTGGACGGCGTACGCCAATTTCGGCAACGACGGCAACCCCGAGCCGCTGCCCTACGTGCCGCTGTTGAATCCGCTGGACATCGCGCAATTGCTGGCCTTTGCCTGCCTGGCCACGTGGTGGAGAGGATTGCCGGGCTACGGCATCGACAATGCCGGGGAGATTCCGGCATCGTGGCCGCGGGTGCTCATCGGTGGCGCGGCGTTCATTTTCCTCAATGGCGTGCTGTTGCGTACGCTGCATCATTGGGCAGGCATCCCGTACCAGCTGGACGCGATGCTCCGCTCGGACTTGGCACAGGCATCGCTGTCGATTTTCTGGACGGTGCTCTCGCTGGTGGCCATGCTATGGGCGCATCGCCGGGGAATGCGCGTAGTCTGGTTCTCGGGGGCCGGACTGATGGCAGCCGTCGTGGTCAAGCTGTTCCTGGTGGATCTGGCGAAACTGGGCGGGATCGAACGCATCGTGTCGTTCATCGCCGTCGGTGTCCTGATGCTGGTGATCGGCTACTTCGCGCCGCTCCCACCGAAGAAGACGGAGGTGTCATGAAGACCCTGTTGGCGGCCATCCTGGCCGCAGCAAGTCTCCCGGCAACGGCAGTGGATTTGCCCGGGGACTTTGCATTTGCGGTGGCGATCGAAGCGCCCGGCAATGATGCGCTGTACCGGGTGGCGCTTCCGCCTTCGGTATACGAATCGGCGGCATTTGCCGACCTGCGCGACCTGCGCGTTTTCAACGGTGCGGATGAGATGGTGCCGCATGCGTTACTTCCGGTCGAACGCACCGTGAAAAAACCGGCGCCGGTTGCGCTGCCGATTTTTCCCCTGCGGGGTCCGCGCGATGTTCGTTCCGAGGATCTCGATCTGAGTTTCGACAAGAGCGACGGCAAGGTGAGCGTCAGGCTGAGCTCACGCGGGGCGAAGGCCGTACCGCAGGCGCTACTGGGCTATCTGATCGACGCTTCGGCGCTGAAGGCGCCGCTGAACGGAATCAAAGTGAACTGGGGAAAGGCGCTCGCCGAGCGACTTGTCATCGCACGGCTTGAGTCGGGAGACGACCTCAAGCACTGGAGCACGTTGGCCGCCGATGCGCCTTTGGGCGCCCTCGAACACGCGGGCCAGCGTCTGGAGCGCAAAACGATCGAGTACCGCCCGCTGACGGCAAAATACCTGCGTCTGATGTGGTCCGACCCGGCGCAGGCAATCGAGCTGAGAACAATCCTGGGATTGTCGCCCGAACAATATGCGCAGCCGGCGCGATCCTGGAAGGAGGTCGTAGCAATGCCGGACACCGGCAAGCCTGGCGATTATGTTGCCGATCTCGGCGGCAGGTTTCCGCTGGACCGGCTGGCGCTGCGGCTGCCGCAGGAAAACACCATCGTGCCGATCCAGTTTCTGTCGAGGGGCAAGGCCGAGGACAAGTGGATGCCGGTGACGCGCTCGGTTGTCTATCGCCTGAGGCAGAACGGACGCGAGCTGGACAGCCCGGAAATTTCCATCGGTACGAACTCGCATCGCTATTGGCTGATGCGCGTGGACCCGGCGGCCGGTGGCATCGGCTCGGGATCATTGATCGTGAAGGCTGGCTGGACGCCGCGCGAAATCGTTTTCGCCGCGCGAGGCACCCCACCATTTCGGCTCGCCTATGGCAATTCGAAGTCGCAGCCCGGTTCGCTCGGCGTCGATACGCTGGTGCCGGGATGGCGTACCGACCAGCAGCCGCAGATTTCCGTGGCCTCGGCGGGTCCGGTTCAGGAACTCGCCGGCGCATCCGCCTCGCGCGAGAGGATCGACTTCAGGAAATGGGGACTATGGGCGGCGCTGCTTGCAGGGGTAGCGGTTCTCGCGTGGATGGCTTGGCGGCTGACGAAGCAGATGCAGCGGCCCGGCGCAAAATAACCAAACAAACTGCGCCAAGGCAAGTCGATGCATCTTCAGGCCGGCGCGAGCACCCGCAGCTCCATACCGCGGACGTAGTCTTTCACCCTGGTGCGGTAGGCCTGCATGTGCGGCGCCACGCCGTGCGCCTTGAGCGCCGAGACGTTCTCCCATTTTTCGATCACGACCACCTTGTCCGTGCCGATCCTGGCGTGGATCGCGATGTCGGTCTCGGCATCGACGGCCGGGCCATACTCGATGCAGCCGGCCTCGGCGCGCACGTCGGGGATGAGCTTGCGGAACTCGGTCAGGAATTTTTCGCGCGTTCCCGGCGCGAGATCGACGGTGGCTATGACGTGAATCATGGTTTCTCCTTGTAATTATCGGGACGGGTATTGCAACTCGAATATGAACTGTTGCCGAAATTGCGCCGGCCGCCTCAGTTTCCCAGCGTCACAACAGCCAGACCCAATGTCAACAGCGCGATTGCGCCAAGCTCCATCGGCGTGAGGCGCTCGCGAAAAAACCGGCGGGACACGGCGTAACTGAAAATAAGTTCGATGAGCCCAAGGGTGCGCACATGCGCAGCCGGTTCGATTGCCATGGCGGTAAACCAGCCGGCCGACGCCGCAGCGCCCATGAACCCGGCAAACAGCGATGCGCGCCAGGCGCGAAGGACGCGCGCGACCACCTCCGGCTTTCGCAGCAACAACCAGCCACCGAGCAGAAGCGTCTGTATCAGCTGGGCAATCAACAAGCTGTAGGCTGCCGCCATCAGAAACGCGCTGCCTTCGAGCGCCAACGCCGCTCCTCGGTAACCGATCGCGGAAAGGGCGAATCCGGTACCCGAGGCAAGGCCGAGCAGCGCCGGGCGCGCGGTCCAGCCCGTCAACAACGCCCGGATCGGACGTTCGCGATCGGCGGGTGACAACAACAGCACGCCGAGCGTGCCGCATAGGATCGCGAGCCAGGTGAGCGCGCCGACGCGGTCACCGAGAAAGGCGAGGCTGAATACCGCAACCTGGATGATCTCGCTCTTCGAATAGGCAACGCCGAGCGTGAAATTGCGCTCTGTCATCACGCGCAGCAGCAAGGCCGTTGCGGCGATCTGGCTGACTGCGCCCAGGCACACCCACAATACAAATGCGACGTTCGCCGCGGGCAGTGCGAATCCGCCGCCCGCGTGCACGCCCGCAAGCCACAGCGCCGCGAACGGCAATCCGTAGAGGAATCGAACCAGCGTCGCGCCAAGCGTGCCGAGATCGGAAGCGAGATGCCGCTGCGCAGCGTTACGCAGCGTCTGCGCGAACGCCGCAAACACCGTGACTGGAATCCACAGCCATACCGGGGCAAACACGAACGTGCCATCCGTCCGGCGTTAGCGCTTCGCTACGGGCGCCAGCAGCGCGCGAAGCACATGGCGGCGGTTGCGGGTGTATGGCCTGACCTCGCACGGCCACCGGCCCTTTTCGACGGCAATCGCCCAGGCACTGCTAACCAGCACTTCGGGGCTGTCGATCTCGTAAACCGCGCTGTAACGAGGCTCGCCCTCGGCGACGACGGACTTCCTCTCGCCACCGATGGCAAGGATCAGCGGTTGCGAAACGTAGCGTTTCACCGATCGGACGCCGGGGACTTTCAACAGCTGCGGCACATGTTCGGTGTCGTAGACCTCGTTGAACAGGTCTTCCTTTTCGGGATCCACGTCCATGCTGGCAATGAAGATGTAACGCGAATTGGAGGCCATGGCTTCACCCGCGCCCGACGAAGGGCATCTTGGTTGCCATGATGGTCACGAACTGCATGTTTGTATCCAGCGGCAGGCTTGCCATGTGCAGCACCGCGTCCGCCACGCGCTGCACGTCCATCGTCGGCTCGACCTTGATCGCGCCGTCGGCCTGCGGAACACCCTTGGTCATCCGCGCCGCCATTTCGGTGAGCGCGTTGCCGATGTCGATCTGGCCGCAGGCAATATCGTACTTGCGTCCGTCGAGCGAAGCACACTTTGTGAGCCCGGTCACTGCGTGCTTGGTCGAGGTGTACGGCGCAGAGTTGGGACGCGGCGCATGTGCCGAAATCGATCCGTTGTTGATGATGCGCCCGCCGCGCGGATTCTGGTCCTTCATCAACCGGAATGCCTCCTGAATGCAGAAAAACATGCCGGAGAAGTTGATGTCTACCACGTTGCGCCATTGCTCCACGGTCAGGTCCTCGAGCGGAATCCCCGGCGCGTTGACGCCGGCGTTGTTGAACAGCAGGTCCAAGCGGCCGAAGGCCGCCTTGGTTTTCGCGAACAACGCCTTCACCGATTGCGGATCGCTCACGTCGGTCGGTACCGCCAGTGCTCGCGCCCCAGCGCCCGATTCCTTCACTGTTTGTTCCAGCGCATCCTTGCGCCGTCCCGCGAGTGCAACGCTGTAACCGTCCTTCAGAAGCGTGATCGCAACGCTCTTTCCGATGCCGCTGCCCGCGCCGGTAACGATGGCTATCTTCTTGTGCGCTTCCATTTTCTTCCCCTCCAGTTTCCGCAAAGACGGAATGCTACCGCATCGTGATGGCAAATTCCCGCCATTGGAGCGCCGGCCGGGGCCCGCAGACGGTAGAATGCGCGCCGGAGGAAAAAGATCGTGATGCAGATCGAAAGATTTTTTGGGGTGGTGCTGACCGCGCTGCTGACTGCAATCGGGCCGGCGGCAGCGGACGCGCTCAAGGACGACGCCATTGCAAGGCTGGCGGCGAGCCATGAACCCGACATTCCAATGGCTGTCGGTCGCCTGGCAGTGAAGCAGGCCGGCCTCGGTGCCGTGCGGGCATTGCTCGCGCAGCGCGGACGCAATGGCGGACTGGGCCACGGCTGGAACGCGGCCGCGCCGGAGTGGCAGGATGCCGAGGCACACTTCAACCGCATCGTCGACGGCGTCATCGAACGCGGCATCGAGGATCCGGACTGGCTGCGCGCAATCTGGGCTGATCAGGCGGCACGGTTGCTCAACGCCGAGGAAGCCGACGAGATTGCCACCCATTTCACCACCCCCAACGGGCGCGAGCAACGCGTGGTCATCGAAATGAAAGTGGTGGGCGAGCTGCTGCTGGCCAGCTACACGTTCACCGACCGCATCAGCGATCGGGTGCACGGGTCGGAACGCGAATTCGCCCGCATGCAGGGAATCTGGGCGGAGCGTGAACCTTTCCGGGTGAGAAACTTCGACGGCGACGTCGGCGCCGCACGCTTCGGCACACGCAACCCGGGAGTGAAATACGTCAGGATGCTCGCCATCCAGGGCGTCGACGCAATGCTTGGACACATCAACGCGGTGTGCGCTGAGGCGGTGCGCGCCGTGTCGCAGGCTGCCGCGCAAGCCGACCCCTTTATCGAAACCTATCGCCTGCGCACGGCGAACTAAACGGAGCACACGGCACGACCGCTGAATCGCGGCGCGCTCATCTCTGAACTTGCATCAGCGCGTACCAGATCATGCCGGCGGTCGCGACCACGGTGGTCAGCCACAATCCCGCGGTGATCCAGGCGGACGGCGCCAGTTCGCCGACCAGGCGGCGGTGCCGCAGATACACCACCGAGAATCCGACCACTGGAAGCAAAAGAGCGATGGCTACGCCGCCTGCCTTCACCATTGCCACCGGCGACTTGAACGCGTAGTAAAACGCGATCGGCACGATGATGAGCACGACGATGGCCCAACGCTGGAACGCGAGGCGCTTGCCGAAGTCGTTCAGCGACCGCATCCCGCCCATTTTCGCCATGTCGGTGAACTGGCGCGCCAGCACTGCGGTGGCCGAGAAAATCGTGCTATACAGCACCACGATGGCGCCGATGTAGAACAGGTACAGGCCCCACGGTCCGAGGATCTCGGTGAAGGTGTTCGAGAGCGTCCTGATCATTTCCAGGCCCTTGGGCACCAGCCCCATCCCGTGCAGGACACCCGCGCCCAGCAGGTAGAAGGCTATCGTGGCGAAGGTGTAAATGATCAGCGACACGACGATGTCGAAGTGCATGACGCGGATCCAGCCGTTGGCGCGATCCAGCCAGGCCTGCGTGTTGTCGCGCGGTCCGGTGAAACGGGCGTAGCCCTTTTCCAGGCACCAGTACGGGTACGCCACCAGCTCGGTGGCGGCCACGCCGGTGATTCCGAACACCGCGACGGCGGTGATGAAGCCCTTGTCCGGCACCTTGAATTTGAGGCCCTCCAGCAATTCTCCCCAGGAAAAGTACTGGGGTTGGGTGACCAGCATTGCTGCCGTGACAACGGTAAGGAATGTGAACATCACCACCATGAGCGTGGCGAGGAACTCCACGCGGGCATACGAGCCGGTCAGCAGCAGGGCCAGGGTCGCGATCGCGAACAGGCCGACCCAGATATCGATGTCGATGCCCGGCAGCATGAGGTTCGCCACCTGCGACACGCCCCCGTACATGCCCCCGAGCGGCAGGCTCACCAGAAAGGCCACTATGGCCCAGATCCAGACGGTCCAGCTCAGGGCGAGAAACCTCGGGCCTGGCATGTGGTTCAATGCCTCGAGACCGGTTTCGCCGGTCACGATGGTGTAGCGGCCGAGCAGGGCCTGGATCACGGTCTTGATGACGCACGAAACCAGGATGACCCAAAGCAGCACGTAGCCGACTTCCGCGCCAAGCGTCGTGGTCGCAATGAGTTCGCCCGAGCCGACGATCGAAGCAGTGAGGATCAGTCCGGGGCCGATTCTGCGCATGGTGGCGC
>JANOGP010000392.1:0-4410 GCA_031406075.1 Betaproteobacteria bacterium | reverse complement strand
TTGATGCCGGTCTCGACTACTTCTTGCGTAGCCTGCGGATCGCGGCAAGTTGCGCGGCTAGCATCGCGAGTTCGCCTTCGACGACGGCGATTTCCTGCTTGTCCTTGGCGTTGCGCAACGTCTCCTCGGCGCGCTTCTGCGCCTCCAGCGCCTTGGCTTCGTCGAGGTCGTGGCCACGGATCGCCGTGTCGGCAAGCACGGTCACCAGGGCCGGCTGGACTTCCAGAATTCCGCCGGCGACGAAGATCAGATTTTCCTCGCCTCCTCCGGCCGGCCGGATGCGCACGGCGCCCGGCCTTATGCGGGTTATCAACGGAGCATGCCGCGGATAGATGCCGAGTTCGCCCGCCTCGCCGGGCAGGACCACGAACTCCGCCTCGCCGGAGAAGATCGACTCCTCCGCGCTCACCACATCTACGTGCATCGTGTTTGCCATTTATTCCTCAACGTGAATGTGTGAATGTGTGAATGCGTGAAGAGCACACCGACTTACCCTTCACCTCCTTCACCCTTCACGTCTTCACCGCAACGTCTTCGCCTTCTCGAACGCTTCCTCGATGGCGCCCACCATGTAGAACGCCTGCTCCGGCAGGCTGTCGCACTCGCCGTTGACGATCATCTTGAAGCCCTTGATGGTTTCCTTGAGCGGCACGAACTTGCCGGGCGAGCCGGTGAATACCTCCGCGACGTGGAACGGCTGAGACAGAAAGCGCTGGATCTTGCGCGCGCGCGACACCGCCAGCTTGTCCTCGGGCGATAGTTCGTCCATGCCAAGGATCGCGATAATGTCGCGCAATTCCTTGTAGCGCTGCAAGGTGGCCTGCACCGCACGGGTGGTCGTGTAGTGCTCTTCGCCGATGACGTTGGGGTCGACCTGGCGCGAGGTGGAATCGAGCGGATCCACCGCAGGATAGATACCCAGGGATGCGATGTCACGGGACAACACGACCGTGGCATCGAGGTGTCCGAAAGTCGTGGCGGGCGACGGATCAGTCAGGTCGTCCGCCGGTACGTAGATAGCCTGGACCGAGGTGATCGAACCGGTCTTGGTCGACGTGATGCGCTCCTGAAGCTTGCCCATTTCCTCCGCCAGCGTGGGTTGATAACCCACCGCGGAAGGCATCCGGCCCAGCAGCGCCGACACTTCCACGCCGGCGAGCGTGTAGCGATAGATGTTGTCGACGAAGAACAGAATGTCGCGGCCCTCGTCGCGGAACTTCTCGGCCATGGTCAGGCCGGTCAGCCCCACCCGCAGGCGGTTGCCCGGCGGTTCGTTCATCTGGCCGAACACCATTGCCACTTTGGACTCGGACAGGTTGTCCAGCTTGATGACGCCGGCTTCCGACATCTCGTGATAAAAGTCGTTGCCCTCGCGGGTGCGTTCACCCACACCGGCGAAAACCGACAGACCGGCGTGCTGCTTGGCGATGTTGTTGATGAGCTCGAGCATGTTGACGGTCTTGCCCACACCCGCTCCACCGAACAAGCCGATCTTGCCACCCTTGGCGAACGGGCAGATCAGGTCGATAACCTTGATGCCGGTCTCGAGCAGGTCGACCGAAGGCGACAGTTCCGCATACTTCGGCGCCGGCCGGTGAATCGAGCGCATCTCGTCGGTCTTGACCGGCCCGGCTTCGTCGATCGGACGCCCGAGCACGTCCATGATGCGGCCCAGGGTGCCGTGGCCGACCGGCACCGTAATCGGGGCACCGGTGTTCGTAACTTTCATGCCGCGGCGCAGGCCGTCGGAGGAGCCCATCGCGATGCAGCGTACCACGCCGTCGCCGAGCTGCTGTTCGACTTCGAACGTCAGGCCTTTTTCCGCGAAGGACGCCTCGCCGGATTCTTCAAGCACCAGCGCGTCGTAGATTTTTGGCATCGCCTCGCGCGCAAACTGGATGTCTGTCACCGCGCCGATGCACTGAACAATGGTTCCCTGGCTCATTATCGTTTCCTAAGGTCTAGATCAAATTCGGTTTACCACAGAGGCCCGGGGAAAGCGGAGAAATTCTTGTCTCGTTCTTGCACTTTCTCCGTGTACGCTGCGTCTCTGTGGTGAAATGAAGTTCAGACGGCCGCTGCGCCGCCGACGATCTCCGAAAGTTCCTTGGTGATCGCCGCCTGGCGGCTCTTGTTGTAGATCAGGGTCAGCTCGTCGATCAGCGTCGCCGCATTGTCGGAAGCCGATTTCATCGCCACCATTCGCGCCGACTGCTCGGAGGCCATGTTTTCCGACACGGCCTGGAAGACCACCGCCTCGATGTAGCGCGTCAGCACCTGTTCGAGCACGGTCTTCGCCTCCGGCTCGTAGATGTAGTCCCAGGTTCCTTCGGGCGCGCCGAGCCGTTCCCCCGATAGCGGCAGCAGCTGCTCCATCACCGGTTCCTGCTTCATGGTGTTGACGAAACGGGTGTAGAAAATCAGCAGGCGATCGAAACGGTCTTCGGTATAACCGTCGAGCATGATCTTGACCGCGCCGATCAGATTATCGAGTTTCGGGCGGTCGCCCAGACCCGCGGTCTGGGAAACGATGTTCGCGCCGAGCCGCTGCATGAAGCCCAGTCCCTTGCCGCCGATACAGCACGCGTCGATCTCTTCTCCCTCGGACTGCCACTGCTTGTACTGGTTGAGCATCATGCGCAGCACGTTGGTATTGAGCCCGCCGCACAGGCCTTTGTCGGTTGTAACAATGACGATTCCGACGCGTTTGACCGTATCGCGTTCCACCAGGAAAGGATGGCGGTACTCGGGATTGGCATGGGAAATGTGCGCCGCCACGTTGCGGATTTTTTCGCTGTAAGGGCGCGCCGCGCGCATGCGCTCCTGCGCCTTGCGCATCTTCGACGCGGCGACCATTTCCATCGCCTTGGTGATCTTGCGAGTGTTCTGCACACTCTTGATCTTCGTGCGTATTTCTTTTGTGCCTGCCATAGATCGTCTTGTGCGTCGCGTAGTCGGTGCGTGGTTTGCGCCTCAGGCCTTTCGTCTCACTCAGTACGAGCCGCTTTTCTTCCAGTCCTTGATCGCCTCGTGCAGCGCCTTCTCGTCATCGGCGGACAGGTCCTTGTCCATCCGTGCGATCAGTGCGGCGTTTTTGGTCTTGACGTAGTTGCGCATGGATTTCTCCGCAGCCAGCGCCTTCTTTACGTCGATGTCGTCGTAATAGCCGCTGTTGACCGCGAACAGCGTAAGCGCCATTTCCCACACCTGCAGCGGCTGGTACTGCAGCTGCTTCATCAGCTCGGTGACCATTCGGCCGCGCTCGAGCTGTTTGCGGGTGGCTTCGTCAAGATCGGAAGCGAACTGCGCGAACGCCGCCAGTTCGCGGAACTGCGCAAGGGCCAGACGCACGCCACCGCCGGTGTCCTTGCGCTTCATGATCTTGGTCTGCGCAGCGCCGCCGACCCGCGACACCGATACGCCGGCGTTGATTGCGGGACGGATGCCGGCGTTGAACAGGTCGGTCTCCAGAAAGATCTGCCCGTCGGTGATTGAAATCACGTTGGTCGGCACGAAGGCGGATACGTCGCCGGCCTGGGTTTCGATGATCGGCAGCGCAGTAAGCGACCCGGTTTTGCCTTTGACCTTGCCTTCGGTGAAGCGCTCTACCCAGGCCTCGCTCACGCGCGCGGCACGCTCCAGCAGGCGGGAGTGGAGGTAAAACACGTCACCGGGGTAGGCTTCGCGTCCCGGCGGGCGCCGCAGCAACAGCGATACCTGGCGGTAGGCCCAGGCCTGTTTGGTCAAATCGTCGTAAATGATCAGTGCGTCCTGGCCGCGGTCGCGGAAGTACTCGCCCATGGTGCAGCCGGAATAGGGTGCGATGTACTGCATTGCCGCGGACTCCGATGCCGTGGCCGCAATGACGATTGTGTAAGCCATTGCGCCGTGCTCTTCGAGCTTGCGCACCACGTTGACGACCGTGGAAGCCTTCTGACCGATGGCGACATAAATGCAGAACAGGTCCTTGCCCTTCTGGTTGATGATGGTGTCCACCGCGACCGCCGTCTTGCCGGTCTGGCGATCGCCGATGATCAGCTCGCGCTGGCCGCGGCCGATAGGAACCATCGAGTCGATTGCCTTCAGACCGGTCTGCACCGGCTGCGACACCGACTTGCGCCAGATCACGCCAGGCGCGACTTTCTCGATCACATCCGTTTCCTTGGCCGTGATCGGACCCTTGCCGTCGATCGGCTGGCCCAGCGCGTTGACCACGCGTCCGATCAGCTCGGGACCGACCGGCACCTCCAGAATGCGCCCGGTACTCTTGACCGGATCGCCTTCTGAAATGTGTTCGTATTCGCCTAACACCACCGAGCCGACCGAGTCGCGCTCGAGGTTGAGAGCAAGGCCGAAAGTATTGCCGGGAAACTCCAGCATCTCACCCTGCATCACGTCGGCAAGGCCGTG
>JANOGP010000385.1:0-11063 GCA_031406075.1 Betaproteobacteria bacterium | reverse complement strand
GGCGCCCGAGAACCGCAACGCCTACCGCCATTTCCAGTCGATACCCACCCGCTGGATGGACAACGACGTTTACGGCCACGTCAACAACGTCGTGTATTACAGTTACTTCGATACGGTGGTGAATCAGTACCTGATCGAGCAGCGCGCCCTGAACATCGAAACCAGCAAGATCATCGGGCTGGTGGTGGAAACGCAGTGCCAGTATTTCGCCTCGATCACTTTCCCCGACGTGGTGCACGCCGGCCTGAGGGTGGCGAAACTGGGCAACAGCAGCGTGCGCTACGAGATCGGGTTATTCCGCAACGACGAACGGGCCGCCTCGGCCCAGGGCTATTTCATCCACGTCTACGTGGACCGCGCCAGTCGCCGCGCCACTTCTTTGTCCGCGGACCTGCGCACCGCTCTCGAAAAAATCCTTATCTAAACCTTCACCGCAAAGGCGCGAAGGCGCAAAGGAAACGCAAAGGAAAGCGAAACCAGATAACTTGTAAAAGCACACGGGGTACACGGAGAGAATGTCGGACCGGCTTCTCATCAGCTTTTTACCCAATTTGCATTTCTCTGCGTTTCCTCTGCGCCTTCGCGCCTCTGCGGTAAAGATTTGGCGCGATTCAGTTCTAGAGGTTGTCAAACTCACGTGAGTAACGTGCGACGCCGGCGCAGCCGTCGAGAGCGCCGGGCACCAGTGCCAGTGCCATGAAGGCTTCGCGCGGCACCTCGGCGGGATAGTGGATCCCGAATTCGGCTGCGGCGGAAAAACCAAAGCGCGCATAGTAGGCCGGCTCGCCCAAAACGAGCACGCGGGTGTGGCCAAGCTCGCGGCAGCGAACCAGCCCCGCGCTGACCAGCGCGCTGCCGATGCCCAGGCGCTGGAATGCCGGCAACACCGCAAGCGGCGCCAGTCCCAGCGCCGCATGCTTGCCCACGTCGGCCTCGATGACGACAGGACTGAACAGCACCTGCCCGAGTACCTGCCCTTCTTCTTCTGCCACCAGCGATACGACGGCCCTGCCTTTTGCGCGCAGGCTTTTCACCAGATCGGCTTCGGCCGTCCGGCCGAACGCCTGCGAAACGACTGCATAAATCGCCGCCTCATCGCCCGGTTGCTGGTCGCGGATTTGCGGCATCAAGCTTTCGACTAGCTGCGGGCGATGCGGCCGCTGAGCGGGTACTGCGGATCGTTGAATCCCGGCGTGGACGGATGCCCGGGGCGCACCAGCGAATCCACCAACGCTTCGCCCTTGGTGTCGAGGTTAAACTCGAGTGCTTTCAGATAGTCCTGCCACTGCTCGAGCGTGCGCGGACCGCCGATCACGCTGCTCACAATGGAATTGTTGAGCACCCAGTTGACCGCGAAATGACCGGCGCTCATCCCCTTCTTTTCCGCGTGGGTCTTGATCTTCTGTGCGATTACCAGCGACTCCTTGCGGAACTCGGTTTCCATCATGCGCTTGTCGTTGCGGCCCGCGCGGGTCTCCGCCGATAGCGCCGCTGCTCCCGGTTGGTACTTGCCGGTCAGCACGCCGCGCGCCAGCGGGCTGTAGGGCACCACGCCGATGCCGTAGTACCGGCATGCAGGCAGGATCTCGACCTCCGGCTGCCGGTTCATCGCGTTGTAGTACGGCTGGCAAACCACCGGCTGCGCGAGGTTCAGAGACCGGCACAGGTGCATGATCTCTGCGATGCGCCAGCCGCGAAAGTTGGACAGGCCGAAGTAGCGGGCCTTGCCGGACCGGATGATGTCGTCCATGGCCCTGACGGCTTCCTCCAACGGCGCATCGTCGAAGTCGCGGTGAAAGTAATAGACGTCCACGTAATCGGTTCCCAGCCGCGTCAGACTGGCGTCGATCGCCTCCATCATCCATTTGCGGCCGAGTCCGACGCGATTCGGACCTTCACCCATGCGGTTGCCGACCTTGGTGGCGAGCACCCAGTAGTCGCGCCTGGCGGCGATCAGTTTGCCGGTAATGCGTTCCGACTCGCCCTTGGCATACTGATCTGCGGTATCGATGAAATTGACTCCGGCGTCGTGCGCGGAGCCGACGATGCGCGCCGCTTCCTTTTCGTCGGTGCGATCGCCGAACATCATGGTGCCGAGGCAAAGCGCAGAGACTTCAAGTCCGCTGTTGCCGAGTTTGCGGTATTCCATTTTTTTCTCCATGGTGGCATTCTTCCAATGGCGGCGATGATGCCGCAAGCTCACCGCTGGCGCAAACGCGCTTGAGGCAGGCGTCACGCCAATGCTATAAGAGTTCTTCGCCACAACCGTCGCCGACCTACGACCCATCATGCCTGCATCGCTCCCCGCGCATATGCGCGCAATCGAAATCACCGCGCCGGGCGGGCCCGAGGTGCTGCGTGTTACCCGGCGTCCGGTCCCCGTTCCCGCGATCGATGAAGTGCTGATCGAGGTCGCCGCCGCCGGTATCAACCGCCCGGATGTACTGCAGCGCAAGGGCGGATATCCGCCGCCGCCCGGCGCATCCGACCTCCCCGGGCTCGAGGTAGCGGGCACCATTGTCGCCGCCGGCGCGGCAGTGAATGAATGGCGGCCCGGCGATCGGGTCTGCGCGCTGGTGACCGGCGGCGGCTACGCGGAATACGTCGCTGCGCCGGCGCCGCAGTGCCTGCCCATCCCGAGCGGTCTCACGCCGATCGAAGCCGCGGGTCTTCCTGAAACCTTTTTTACGGTGTGGGTCAACGTGTTCGAACGCGCGGGGCTGAAAGGTTCGGAAACGCTGCTGGTTCAGGGCGGGTCGAGCGGCATCGGCGTCACCGCGATCCAGATGGCGCGGGCGTTTGGTCATCGCGTGTTCGTCACCGCGGGATCGGCAGACAAATGTGCCGCCTGCGAGTCCCTGGGCGCCAGCCGCGCAATCAACTACAGGACCGAGGATTTTGTGACGATCGTGAAGGAGCTGACCGGCGGCAAGGGCGTGGACGTGATTCTGGACATGGTGGGCGGCGATTACGTGCCGCGCGAATTGGCGTGCCTGGCAGACGACGGGCGGCTGTCGCTGATCGCCTTCCTCGGCGGAACCAAAGCCACGATCGACATGACCGACATCCTGCGCCGGCGCCTGACCATCAGCGGTTCGACGCTGCGCGCGCGTTCGGTAGAAATCAAGGGGGCGATAGCGCAGGCACTGAAGCAGAAAGTCTGGCCGCTGATCGAGGCTGGCAAGATCAGGCCGGTGATCTTCCGGACATTCAGTCTCGAGAAAGCATCGGCGGCGCACGCGCTCATGGAATCGAGCGCGCACGTCGGCAAGATCATCCTTGAAGTCAGGCCCTAATTGGTTTCGGCCTCGACGCCCTCTTCGGCGGGGTGCGGCAGCGTGCGTCGCAACAGCGACAAATCCCGCTGCCCGGCGACTTCGACGGCGTAGTCTATGTTTTTGGTGATTTCGTCGAGATACAGGTTCTGACCGCCGAAATGCTTGTCGGCGTAGCCGTACGCGCTGCCGAGATGATCGTTGAGGCGCACCGTCGCCGTCTTGTAGAATTTCGGCGTCTTGGACACGAGGTCTTTGGCCGACGTAAACATGACGCTGGCGCGATGATCCGCGTCATCGCGCGCCGCCAGACCACCTTCGACGAATTCCGGATAAAGCCGGTCGCGGCATTTTTCCAGATAGCAGCGGTCCGCCATCTGCGCAACGATGTCCGCGGTTCCGAGCATGTTGCCCAGCAACCGGAAGGTCAGATTCGGAACGCGGATTTTATTGATGGGTCGTTCGTAGCCGGTGAAGTGAATGATCTGCGAAGCGATCGGCGCGAGCTCCGCCATCCCCAGCCTGCCGATGTATTCTTCGAGGAATTTAGCGCCCCGGGTGACGTGCTTGAGCGTGTATTCGGCGCCGTTCTTGTGGCGCATGTCGTTGACCTTGCGCAGGTAGCCGATGTCATGAAACAGCGCGGTCACCACCCCGAAACGGAACAGCTTGGCACCGAGGGCTTCGGTGCGATAATCGTGGTGCGAACGCTCGTAGCCGTCCATGAGCCGCGCCATCGCAAGCGTGACGTCGAGCGAGTGTTGAAGATTGTGATAACCGGTATCGCAGGGCCGATAACCGGGATACTCGCCCCTGTGCAGTCGCGCGAGATCCCTGAACGACCGGTTCAGGACGTGGGTGGAAGCGTTCGGGTAGAGTTCCAGGAAGATGCGATTGACTTCCGTGTTCACCGACGGCGGATCCGTGGTGTTGACCTGGTTGGTCACATCGTAGTCATTCCGCCGTTCCATTTCTCGCCTGTCCAGGTGAAGTCGGGTCGGCCTGCGCAATTTACGCATGGTAACCTCGCCCTCCGGCCCTATCAAGGCGCATTTTCCCCCCGCAAGTCCGGCGCCGGACAAGGTTGCCCGTGAACCGTTTCAAGGGCCTTGTGAGTGGGTTTAATTCCCTGAATGTCCGTGAGAATGTTCCTCGATGGCGGCATGGCGCCAATGAATTCTTTGCGTTTCGCGCTGGCACTGGCCGGCCTGCTGATCCTGACTGCGTTGCCGGGGCTGGCCGGGCAGCCCCACGACCAGGGCGCGCCCAACTCCGCTATTCCCGGCATTCGAGCGTCCGATCTGCCGTCCCAGGCGCGCGAGACGCTGGCTCTCATCCGCGCCGGCGGCCCCTTTCCCCACGCCCAGGACGGCAGCGTATTCGCCAACAGGGAGGGTTGGCTGCCACTGGCCGTGCAGGGCACCTATCGGGAATACACCGTCATGACACTCGCAAGCAGGGATCGCGGCGCCCGCAGAATTGTCGCCATCGAGCACGCCGAGTTCTACTACACTGAAGGTAACTACCGCAGTTTCAGACGCATCATCGAATGAAGGCCGACTTTTCCAAACTGGTCGAAAACGGCGCGAGCGGCGTGTATCGCTGCCACTCGTCGTTGTCGGAAGCGGCGCTGGGTGCCGCCGCCCACCGCGGCATGCGCGTGGGAAAGGTGGCGCTTGCGGGAGCGCGCGACAAGAATGCGTTCCTGAACGCGACAGCCAAGGCGCTGGTGTTCCCGGATTACTTCGGTCACAACTGGGACGCCTTTTACGATTGCCTCGTGGACCTTGAACACGACAAGGGCGAGGGATTGCTGGTGCTGCTGCGCGAGGCCTCCGGGTTCGCCCGCGCCGAACCGGAAGAGTTCGCCGCTGCTGTGGACGCGCTGCAGGACGCCGCGGACTTCTGGGAAGACGAGAAGAAGACGCTGCTGGTAGTGGTCGAGTTGGAGGCGCCCGTGCTGGCGCCGGAGTTGCCCGAAATCAGCGGTCGATAGGACTGGCCGCGCGCGATGCTCGCAGCGCACGCGCGGAACTCAGATAGCGCGCAAGTTCCTGAAGAGCGCGGCCGTACACCTCGCGCTTGAAATCGATCACGCTTTCCAGCGGAATCCAGTACTCGTGCCAACGCCATGCATCGAACTCAGGATGCACGGACTTGCGCAGGCAAACGTCGCAGTCGCGCCCGATCAGACGAAGCAGGAACCAGATCTGTTTCTGGCCACGATACACGCTCCGGCTTTCGCGCCGCGCCCAAGTCTGCGGCACGTCGTAGCGCAGCCACTCGCGGGTACGGCCGAGAATCTTCACGTGGCAGGGTTCGAGGCCGACTTCTTCCTTCAACTCCCGGTACATCGCCTGCTCGGGAGTTTCACCGGACTTGATGCCGCCCTGCGGAAACTGCCAGGCATGCTCCTTGACCCGCTTGCCCCAGAAGACTTCGTTTTTGCCGTTGCACAGAACAATTCCTACATTCGGGCGATAGCCGTCACGGTCGATCATGTCAGCCACCCCAATCACAATTCCAGTTGACCGGATTCTTCCATAAAAACAGCAACGAAGGAAGTCGCCGGCAACCGCGGTCAAAGTGTCAGGCGCCCTTCCGAATGAGGGTTAAGTTCCCGTAAACCCTCGACAAAGTGCAGGAATTCAAGGCCGTAACGGGCCTGCAGAGCCCGCGCCCTGAGACGCAGATCGTCCCAGCGCTGGCGTCCGGGGGAGCGCGCAAAGGCCAGTGCCACGATGTTTCCGCGCTTTTCCGCCGGCACGCAGGCTACCGAACCGAATACCCGCTCGATGCGCTGCAGGTAGGCATCGAAGCGGCTATCCGAGCGCCACAGGTTCACCACCAGTATTCCTGCGTCGGCCAGCGCGGCGCGCGCATCGGCGTAAAAATCCTCCGAGGACAGCTCCGGAACCTGTTGGCGCCCATCGTAACCGTCAACCATCAACACTTCGCAACTGCGCGGGTGCGCGCCCACCCATTGGGAACCCTCCGCCAGTTCGACGCGAAAACGGCTGTCGTCCGCCGGCACGTGGAAATACTGGCGTGCCGCCGCGATCACCCGCGGTTGCGATTCGACCACGGTGATCTGCACCGACGGTAGATGGCGATATACGAACTTGGCCAGCGACCCGCCACCCAGGCCGATCATCAGAATGCGTTGCGGGCGCGGATCGAATAGCAGGAACGCCATCATGGCCCTGGTGTAGGACAGCACCAGCTCGGTGGGGTCGGCCAGCTTCATCGAACTCTGCACCGTCTCGCTGCCCAGATGCAGCGAACGGACGCCGTCCTTCTCGCTTACTTCGACGCTGATCTCGTGATCGGCCGAGCGATGGATTTTCCATTTTCCGAACACTGCTGCTCCCCACTTCCGGATGGTTCTCTACCGTAGAATAGCGGCTTTTCGAACACGGGCAAGTCATGCGCACTTCGCAGTTCTTCATTTCCACTCTCAAGGAGGCTCCCAGCGAGGCAGAACTCGTCAGCCACAAACTGATGCTCAGGGCCGGGCTGATCAGGAAACTCGGCAGCGGCCTGTATACCTGGATGCCGCTCGGCCTGCGCGTGCTGCGCAAGGTGGAGAGCATCGTGCGCGAGGAGATGAACCGCGCCGGCGCCGTGGAATTGCTGATGCCGGCGGTCCAGCCCGCCGAACTATGGCAGGAGTCGGGCCGCTGGGAACAGTTCGGCCCGCAGATGCTCAAGATCAAGGATCGCCACGAACGCGACTTCTGCTTCGGTCCGACGCACGAGGAAGTCATCACCGACATCGCTCGCAGGGAGATCCGCTCCTACCGTCAGCTGCCGCTCAATTTCTACCAGATCCAGACCAAGTTCCGCGACGAAATCCGGCCGCGATTCGGCGTGATGCGCGCACGCGAGTTCGTGATGAAGGACGCCTACTCTTTTCATGCGGGCGCCCAGGATCTGGAGCGCGAATACCGCAACATGTATGAAACTTACGCGCGCATATTCTCCCGTCTGGGGCTGAAGTTCCGCGCCGTCGCCGCCGACACCGGCGCCATCGGTGGAACCGGCTCGCACGAATTTCACGTGCTTGCGGAATCCGGCGAGGACGCGATCGCCTATTCCACAGCCTCGGAATACGCCGCCAACGTCGAACTCGCCGAAGCGGTTGCGCCAGTGAAGACGCGTGGCCCGGCCACGCAAAAAATGCAGAAAGTTCCCACGCCCGGCAAGACCACCTGCGAGGAAGTCACCGCGATGCTGGGACTGCCGCTGCCGCAGTCGGTCAAGGCGCTCGCGGTCATGCATGAAGAGCAGATGTTCATGTTGCTGGTGCGCGGCGACCATCAGCTGAATGAAACGAAGGTGACAAAGATTCCCGGACTGAATCCGTTCCGTTTTGCCACTGAAAAGGAGATCGAAGCGCGCATCGCCTGCCGCCCGGGCTACATCGGTCCGGTGGGCCTGGCGAAGGAAATTACCGTGATCGCCGATCGCTCGGTCGCCGCGATGAACGATTTCACCTGCGGCGCTAACGAGGAGGGCTATCACCTGACCGGCGTGAATTTCGGCCGCGACCTCGCCGAACCGGCGCTGGTCGCCGACATCCGCAATGCCGTGGCGGGCGACCCCAGCCCGGACGGCAAAGGCCGTCTGGAAATCTGCCGCGGCATCGAGGTCGGACATATTTTCCAGTTGGGCAGCAAGTACTCCGAGGCGATGAAAGCTACCTTCCTGGACGAGTCCGGCAAGGCGCAAGCGATGGAAATGGGCTGCTACGGGATCGGCGTATCGCGTATCGTCGCCGCGGCGGTCGAGCAGGGAAACGACGGGCGCGGCATCGTCTGGCCGCTGCCAATGGCGCCGTTCCAGCTCGCAATCGCGCCGATCGGTTACAGGAAGAACGCCGAGGTCAGGAACGTAGCCGATCGCCTGCACGACGAGTTTCAGTCCGCGGGAATCGAGGTGCTGCTGGATGACCGCGACGAGCGTCCGGGCGTGATGTTTGCGGATCTGGAACTTATCGGCATTCCCCGTCGCATCATCATCGGCGAACGCGGACTGAAGGATGGCAAGGTAGAGTATCAGGAGCGCGCCGATACTTCAGCGAGAGTAATTGAGTTGCAATCGGCGCCAGACCTTTTAGAATCGATGCTATGACGATGACACGAGAGTCTGCGGCGATGCGCTGCCCGGGGTGCCTCGTTTTTGCGGCGGCATTGGCGATTGCATCGGCGGTTGCCACGGCGGGCGAGCAGAAGTACGAACCGCTTTCGGCGAGCGTTCAGGCTGCATTGCACCGCTCGGTCGCCGATCAGGCCAGCCCGCGGCTGGCATTCGCTTCCGAAGCGGAAGGGACATCATGGCTGGCCGATATGTCCAGACGCCTGGAAAAGCATGTCCCGGACGCCACGATGCGCGAAGACCTTCTCACCACCATTCAATACGAGGCGACACGCGCAGGACTCGATCCGCAACTGGTGCTGGGCGTGATCCAGGTGGAAAGCGGGTTTCGCAAGTACGCCGTGTCCAGGGCCGGCGCGCGCGGCTACATGCAGGTGATGCCGTTCTGGATGACGCTGATCGGCGAATCCGGGCACAACCTCTTCAACCTGCGCACCAACCTGCGCTACGGCTGCACCATCCTGCGCCACTATCTGGACGTCGAGCGCGGCGACACTTTCCGCGCGCTCGGCCGCTATAACGGATCGCTCGGCAAGTCGCGCTACCCGGATGCGGTATTGCGGGCCTGGTCGGGAACCTGGGAGCACAGGTCCGGCGAGCGCGTGATCGCCACGCCGACGGTCTACGCGGGCGAAAGCCGCTAGCGCTTCGTCTTACCCCGCAGCGCTTTCGGCATTTGGGATTTTGCGATCAAGCAGGCGCTCGATCTGCTTGCGGGTGATCCTGCCGACGTGACGCACCGCCAGTTTGCCCTGCGGGTCGTAAATGAACGTGGTCGGCAGACCCATGACCTTACCTATCTCATCGACGGTTTTGCTGTCGCCGAGCACGATCGGGTAATTGACGAACATGCCCTCGGCGAACTGCAGCACCTGTTTCGAATCCTGGAATTCCATGGCCACGCCGAATACCTGCACGTCCTTGCGAGACTCGGTGATCGCCACCAGATCCGGGATTTCTTCGAGGCACGGCGGACACCAGGTGGCCCAGAAATTCACGATCACCCATTTGCCGCGGTAATCGGCGAGATGATGCACCTTGCCGTGCGCATCGGTGAGCCTGAATTCCGCCGCCGCGGCCGAGAACGCGGCGAACGTTATCAGCAGCGCGCAGGTGATACGCAACAGGCCATGCCGCATCATCCGCTCAGGCAATTCTCGCGGCACGCTGGCCGCCGCCGCTCGCCAGCAATTCTTTCAGGCTGAAGTCCAATTCGCCGTCCACGTTGGCCGCGATGCTGGACACCAGTCGCCGCACGGTGGAGTCTTCGCTGACATCGGCGGCATCGCGCCCAAACACGAAGATCTGGAACACCTCGCTCACGCGGATTGCGGTGGCTTCGCGCGCCAGAACCCAGCCGTTGCCCTGTAGTTTCGCCACCCAACCCGCGGCCACCAGCTTGTCGAGAATGGCTTCGGCGTCCTCCCACGACAGCTTAACCGCTATGCGCAACTGCTGCAGGTTGAGAACCCGCCCGTCGGCGTAGGCGCGGTAGAGCATCTTGAGAATCTCTACAGCCTCCACGAATTGCGCGCCGGGAGGCTGCTTGAGCAGTACCCCGCCGCTGCGCCAGTAGGGCAGCACCGCGGTAATCACCGACGCGAACACGACCACCACCCAAGACAGGTAGATCCACATCAACAAGATCGGCAGGCTGGCGAACGTGCCGTACACGAGCTTGTAGGTAGCGATCTGGGCAACGAAAAGGCCGAATCCGATTTTCATGCCCTCGAATGCGAATGCCGCGATGATGCCGCCGACCGCGGCATCGAGCACGGTCACCTGGCGGTTCGGCACCGTACGGTACAGAAATCCGAACGCAATCGATGTGAGAACCAGCGGCACCAGCTTCAGCACCGCGATCGTCAGATCCGGCGCCTGTTTTCCCAATCCCATCGATTGAGTCAGCAGCCATGAGGTCAGCGACAGGCTTCCGCCGACCAGGAGCGGGCCGATGGTCAGCACCGACCAGTAGATCAGCACCCGCTGAATGAGCGGTCGCGGCCGCTTCACGCGCCAGATGGTATTGAAGGCACGATCGATGGTCAGCATAAGCATGATGGACGTGACGCCGAGGAAGACGATGCCCAGCGCCGTCAGCCTCGCCGCGTTGTCCGCGAACTGCTGCATGTACAACGTCACCGCCCTTGAGGAGGCCTGCGGCATGAAATTGTTGGCGACGAAGTTCTTCAGGATCTCGATGAGGTTGTCGAACACGGGAAACGCCGTCATGACCGTAAGCATGATGGTCACCAGCGGAACCATGGCGAGCATCGACGTAAAAGTGAGGCTGCCGCAGAGCTGGAAACAGCGCTCTTCCTTGAAACGCCGGTAGACCAGGACGATGAAGTGCCCCAGCAGGCGAAACTGGCGTCCAAGGTCCTTGAGCGATTGCAGTCGGAGTTTCATGGGTCGGGCACGCAAACCATGCCGATATAATACGGTCTTAACCGGCGGGAACATAGATCATGGCCACGCGGGAGATCCTCGTTCTGTATTACAGCCACACCGGAGCGGTGCGGCAGATGGCGCAACTGGTGGCGCGCGGAATCGGGATAGTGCCGGGGATGCAGGCGCGGTTGCGCACGGTGCCGCGTGTCTCCACGGTGGCCGAAGCCGTGGAGCCGCAGG
>JANOGP010000410.1:0-1891 GCA_031406075.1 Betaproteobacteria bacterium | reverse complement strand
CTGTGCGGCGACATGCGCATGTACCCGCAGGTTCTGGTGAACGTGAAGGTCCGCAAGGGATTCGATTTGCAGGCAAACGACCAGGTACAAGCGGCGCTCAAGGCGACCGAAACGCGGCTTAAGGGCACGGGCCGCGTGCTGTTGCGCGCCTCGGGAACCGAGCCGCTGATCCGGGTCATGGTGGAAGGGGAGGGGCGCAAGCGCATCACGCAGCTCGCCGATGCACTTGCCGAAACCATCCGGGTGCAGGCTCACGCTCGCGCCTGAATTTCGACAGGGTGTCGGCCCTGCGAAGGGGCCATGCAATCAAACTGTCACATTGTGGCCATACAATCCCGGCGCTGGCTGGCAGAATTCCACAATGACAGGAGATTGACATCATGCTCAAAACTCACCGATTCACTCTGATAGCCGTTGCTGCCGTGTTCGCGGGCGCACTCGGCGCGAATGCCGTTCCGGCGCACGCCCAGATTGTAAAAATCGATGGTTCCTCCACCGTGTTCCCGATCACAGAAGCCGTGGCCGAGGACTTCCAGAAAGCCAAGAAAGGCAAGATCAGGGTAACCGTCGGTATTTCCGGCACCGGCGGCGGCTTCAAGAAATTTTGCCGCGGCGAGATCGATGTTTCCGATGCGTCGCGTCCGATTCTGAAGTCGGAGATGGACGCGTGCAAAAAGAACGGCATCCAGTACCTCGAACTGCCGGTCGCCTACGACGCGCTCACCGTCGTGATCCACCCCGAGAACAAGTGGGCGCAGACGCTGACCGTCGCCGAACTGAAAAAGATGTGGGAGCCGGCCGGCCAGGGCAAAGTCACCAACTGGAAGCAGGTCAACCCGGCATGGCCCGACCAGGACCTGAAGCTGTTCGGACCAGGCGCGGATTCCGGGACCTTCGATTACTTCACCGAGGCGGTGAACGGCAAGGCCAAGTCCAGCCGCGGCGACTTTACCGCCTCGGAAGACGACAACGTGCTGGTCCAGGGCGTTTCTCGCGACGTCAAGGCACTCGGTTTCTTCGGGCTGGCCTACTACACCGAGAACAAGGACAAGCTCAGGGCAGTGGCAATCGCGACGAAATCGGGTGCAAAGGGCGTGCTGCCATCGCTTGAAACCGTCATGGACGGCTCATATCAACCGCTGTCGCGGCCGATATTCATCTACGTCAATGCCAAGTCGCTCGAGCGCGCCGAAATCAGGGAGTTTCTCGAGTTCTACATGAAGAATGCCGACGCGCTGGTTCGCGAAGTCAAGTACGTTCCGCTTCCCGCGGATGCCTACGCCTACAACAACGATCACATCCAGAAGAAGGTTCTGGGCACCAAGTTCGGCGGCGAGAACAAGGTCGGGCTGACCATTCAGCAACTGATGAAGATGGAAGCGAAGCTGTAATCAAGCGCGTTTCCGCCACACAGGAGGGGCGCTGCCCCTCCTGTTTTTGGCCCGGGTTCCGGGCGATCTGAGAATTCTGTAATAATAGCCCCGGCTGCGAACCGATGAGTTCCGTCGCCCCAACCCAAAGCCTGAATATCTTGGCGGATAACACAGTCAGCGCGCGGCTCGCGAAGAGGAAATCCCGCCATATTCGCGAGCGCTTCATCGAGGTCCTTCTTTTCCTCGCGGCATCGGTGTCGGTTGCGGTTACGGTCGGCATCGTCGTCGTCCTGGTTACCGAGTCGTACCAGTTTTTCCAGCATGTCCCGCTCTGGGACTTCCTCACCGATACCCAATGGACGCCGCTGTTCGACGACGCGCACTACGGCATCATGGTGCTGCTTTCGGGCACGCTGGTCAGTTCCTTTGTCGCGCTCTCGGTGGCAATCCCGCTGGGTACCATCATCGCCATCTACCTGTCGGAGTTCGCGCCGTTCTCGATACGGGAGGTGGCGAAG
>JANOGP010000268.1:0-3430 GCA_031406075.1 Betaproteobacteria bacterium | reverse complement strand
GCTAAACTTGCGCCTGCCCGAGGACGGGCTTTCCTCAACCCGCGGACAAATTTCCGATGGTCGCGACAACAACCGAACAAAAACGAAGCGAAGGCGGGTTGCACAACATCGTCGTCGTCGGCGGCGGCGCCGGTGGTCTCGAGTTGGCCACCCGTCTGGGCCAGACGCTCGGCAGGCGCAAGCGGGCGCTCATTACGCTCGTGGACCGCTCGCGCACCCACCTTTGGAAGCCGCTTCTGCATCAGGTTGCAGCGGGCAGCATGGATCTTAACGATCACGAGGTGGATTATCTTTACCAGGCGCGCTGGCACCATTTCCTGTTCCAACTCGGGCGCATGGACGGGCTGAACCGCGCCAAAAAGCAAATCCATCTGGCGCCGACCGTGGACGAGGACGGACGGGAAGTCATCCCCGCCCGGTCAATTGCCTACGGCACTCTGGTGATGGCGGTAGGCAGCACGACCAACGACTTCGGCACCCCCGGTGCCCGGGAGCACGCGATCTCGCTGGACAACCCGCAGCAGGCCGCACTTTTCCACTCGCGGCTGCTCAACGCCTGCCTGCGCGCCAATGCGCAGACGGAACCACTGCAACCCGGGCAACTGCACATCGCCATCATCGGCGCCGGCGCCACCGGCGTGGAACTGGCCGCGGAACTGCACAACACCATCCGCGAGTTCATTTCCTTCGGCCTCGATCGCATCATTCCTGAACGCGACATCAGGATCACCATCGTCGAAGCCGCTCCGAAGATCCTGCCTGCGCTCCCCGAACGCCTGTCGATCGCAGTGCTCGGCCTGCTGAAAAAACTCAAGGTCGAGGTCCTGACCGGCGAAAAAGTAACCGAAGTTTCGGTTCAGGGGGTGAAGACTGCGAATGGCAGGGAAATACGGGCCGAGCTGGTGGTATGGGCTGCGGGCATCAAGGCGCCGGACTTTCTCGGTCACCTCGATGGGCTGGAGACCAACCGCATCAACCAGTTGATGGTGACGCAGATGCTGCAGACTACGCGCGATCCAAATGTGTTCGCCTTCGGCGATTGCGCGAGTTGCCCCTGGCCGGAGAAAAATGGATGGATTCCGCCGCGTGCGCAGTCCGCGCACCAGCAGGCCTCGCACCTGAACAAGGTGCTTCCGAGGCGGCTGCGCGGCGAAGAGCTCCAGGCTTTCGTTTACCGCGACTTCGGCTCGCTGGTCTCTCTGGGAAAGTTCAGCACCGTGGGCAGTCTCATGGGCGCGATCACGCGCGGCAGCGTGATGGTGGAGGGTTATTTCGCCAAGATCATGTACCTGTCGCTGTACAAGATGCACGAGCTGGCGCTGCACGGATTCACCAAGGTGTTCTTCGACACCCTGGCGCGGATCATCACACGGCGCACCGAGCCGCACATCAAACTGCACTAGGTTCGGCGATGCCTTCACGATGGGTACAGCGAAGCTGGCTTGGGGTAGCTGTCACGGTTACGGTAGCCGCCTGTTCGAGCCTGCCGTATTCGCCGCGGCCGCTGGATCCCGAGGCGACGGCTCCCGAGTACGCGCAGCGCTCGGGGAATGCCGACGGGCTCAAGCGCTTCGCCGTCGCCAACGGATATTCCGAGTCCGCGTGGCCCCCCGGCGAATGGGGGTTGCGCGAGCTGACGCTTGCGGCGCTGTACTTTCATCCCGACATCCGCACTGCCCGGGCGCGTGCACAGGTCGCGCGCGCAGAACTTTCTTCGGTCAGGCAGCCGCAGGCGCTGTCCGCGCGGGTAAGGCCCGAATACCACAGCCGCGCGCTTCCCGAGGACAGCGGTCCGTGGAGCCTCGGCCTCGAGCTGGAAATCCCGCTGGTGGTGCAAGGCAAGCGCGCCGCGCGTGTCGAGCGCGGTGCTTTTCTTGCCGATGCCGCCGACGTCGACATTGCCGCCGCGGTATGGCAGGTGCGCAACGCGCGAGGATGCGAGTGGGCGCTGAGCCGCGCGACCGGGCTTTTGGCAAGTTAAGGATGCAGATAAACTGGCGGGAAAGGAGCGCCTATTCATGGCCACAATGGCATTGACCAAAGACAACTTCGAGCAGGTAGTGACCGGCAACGACAAGGTGATCGTGGACTTCTGGGCGCCGTGGTGCGGTCCATGCCGCGCCTTCGCCCCGACTTTCGAAGCCACCTCCAAGAATTACCCCGGCATCGTGTTCGCCAAAGTGAACACCGAGGACGAACCCGAGCTGGCAGGGCAATTCGACATCCGCTCGATACCGACGCTGATGGTATTCCGCGAGAAGGTGCTGCTGTTTTCGCAGCCCGGCTCGCTGCCCGCTTCGGCGCTGGAATCCGTCATCAAGAAGGTTCAGGAACTCGACATGGCGGAAGTGCATCGCGACATCGCGGCGCAGGAAGCCGCGGAAACCGGCGCGACTTCCTGACGTTCATGGCGCCCGCCATCCTCGACGAAACTGGGTTCGATCGCTTCGTGTCCGATAACGACACGGCGGTGATCGGCTTCGTTGAAGAGGAGGGCGACGCGGCAATTTTTTCCGCGCTTGCGAGCGATGTGCTCGGGAAACATCCCGGCGTTGCTTTTGCCCAGGTCCATGGCAAGAGCCGGGCGCTGTTCGACTCGTTCGGACTGAGCAGGACCGCAACGGCGATCTTTCGCGGCCGCGTCGGCATGTATCTCGAGGCGGGCCTGCCGGCTGCCGACCAGTTGGCGCGCTTGCTCGATGGCATCTCGGCACTGAACATGGAGCGTGTGCGCTCAGAGATCGAACAGGAAAAAACGGCGCGCGAATCGCTTGCCGTGCACCGTGTCTGTCCGGCGACGAGGCGCGGCAAGCTGGAATAAAACGTCAGCCGTCCGCCGGCGGATAGGTTCCCGACTCCCCCAGAATGTATTGCTGGATCGCTTTGTGGCGCAGGCGCTCGAGGAACCATTTGAGTGCCTTGCCGGCCTGGCGCGGGTGCCACGCCAGAAACACGTTGGTCATTGGCTTCGTCCCCTCCACCTGTTTCCTTACCAGCCGCCCGCCGGCAATGTGCGGTGCGGCCCAGGCAAGCGGCAGATAGCCTGCGCCCAGCCCGGCGATGTGCGCGGCCATCTTCGCGCGCATCGTGGGAACGCTCAGCGCGTCCTGTCCGTCCAGCAATCCCGAGGTGCGGGGCGGCAGGTTGCGCGAGGTGTCGGCCGCGGACACGGCGCGAAACTGCATGATGTCCTGCGAAGACAGGGGCTCGGACGCTATTGCGAGCGGGAGGTCGGGAGCGGCAACGAAGACGAACTCGAACTGCCCCATCGGCTCAACCGATAGCGATCCTTCGGGCGGCGCTTCGCCGGGCGCGCCGAACACCAGGTCGGCGCGCCCGGTCATCAGCGCGTCCCAGCCTCCCCCCAGAATTTCTGCCGTGATTTTGATTCGGGGGCCGGGACCTTCGCGGTGAAAATACATCAGAAGGG
>JANOGP010000230.1:0-7300 GCA_031406075.1 Betaproteobacteria bacterium | reverse complement strand
GCCCTGGCTTCGTATCCGGACCTGATCCGCGGCCGCTTCGACCTTCCCGCGAACCGCAAGCTGGTCTGCGGCATCTCGTTCGGTTACGCCGATGCCGAACATCCTATCCACGGGTACCGCACGGAACGGGAGCCCATTGCCGACATGACGGTGTGGATCGAACAATAAGGGAGGCTAACGAAATGTCGGGAAAGATCAGTTTCGACCTCAAGAGCAAGGCGGTGATGATCACCGGCGCCAGCCGGGGCATCGGCAAAGCGATTGCGCTTGCCTGTGCGCACGCCGGAGCGGATCTTGCGCTCGGCAGCCGTCATGTGGAGGAGTGCGAGCAGGTCGCCGCTGCTTGCCGCAAGTTGGGCGTTCGGGCACGTGCCTGGACATTGGATGTAGTGCAACTGCCCAGCATCCGCAGTTTCGTGGACGGCGCGCTCGCCGAGTTCGGCCGCATCGACGTGCTGGTGAACAACGCAGGGCTAACCATCGTCAAGCCGGCGGAGGAGCTCTCCGAAACAGAGTTCGACACCGTGTGCGCCATCAACTTCAAGGCGCCGTATTTCGCTTCCGCGATGGTGGCCAGGAGCATGATCGAGCGTGGGGTCAAGGGCTCGATCATCAACATCAGTTCGCAGGTCGGCCACGTCGGCGGGCCGTTGCGCTCGGCATATGCGGGGGCGAAAGGCGGACTCAATTCGCTGACACGCTCGCTGGCGGCGGAGTGGGCACGGCACGGCATCCGCGTCACCGGCGTTTCGCCGACCTTTACCCGAACTGAAATGATGGAGCGCGCGGCGCGAAACCCGGAATTCAGGAAGAACTTCGAGAAGATACCGCTCGGCCGGCCGGCCGAGCCTGAGGAAATCGCCGCCGCGGTGATTTACCTCGCCAGCGACGCCGGAGGCTTTGTCACCGGCCACACGCTGCTGGTGGACGGCGGCTTTACTGCGGTATGACGCTTTCGCTCTCCGCGGTCCAGTGTTCGGGCGTGCCGATCCTGAAACCCGTGAGATCGAATTGTTTCGTTGCGAGACTCAGCAATGCCTTGTCTTTGGTAAGCAGCCAGTCTGCCTGTGCGTCGCGAGCGAGTTCCAGCAACTTCTGATCGTCGGGATCGGCGCAACGCGGAAGAGGCGAGAGCAGCCGGGTGTCCACGCGGTACGTGCAGTTGCGGACTTGAGTGAAGAGCGCATTGCGGGTCGCCGCATCCAGTTCGAACTCGGGATAGGCGAGTACCCGGCCGAGTTCCTCCAGGCAGGCTGCGTTGATCGCGATCCGGACCGCCCCGTCGCCGTGCGCCGACTTCAGCGGCATCACCGCGGGATCGTCAAAGACCAGCCAGTCCAGCCAGATGTTGGTGTCGAGGACGAGGCGCATGGGCGGCGGGAAAACTAGAACTGTTCGTCGTCGCGCAGATAGCGCCACTGCCCGAGTGGCAACTCGCCGAGCTTGACGCGGCCGATACGCACGCGCTTGAGGCCGGTGACGCGTAGCCCGACCAGTTCGCACATGCGCCGAATCTGGCGCTTCTTTCCCTCGCGCAGCACGAAGCGCAGTTGGTCGCGGTTCTGCCAGGCGACCTGCGCCGGTTTGAGTGCGACACCGTCCAGGCTCAGGCCGTGGTTGAGCAGCCGCATTCCCCTGTCGTCAAGCCGTCCTTCCACGCGCACCAGGTACTCCTTCTCGATGGGCGAGTCTTCGCCGATCAGCAGCTTGGCGGTTTTGCCGTCCTGGGTGAACACCAGCAATCCGGTGGAATCGATATCGAGCCGGCCGGCCGGCGCCAGGCCTTTGAGGTGTTCGCGGCCGAAGCGCCTTGCCGGGGCGTTGTCAGCGTATTGCGCGTCGGGGGTGATCAGCGTGACCGCGGGGCGGTAGCCATCTTCCGCCTGTGCGGAAACATAACCCACCGGTTTGTGCAGCAGGATGGTGACCCGGGGCAGCGCTTCGGCGCGCTTGTCGAGCGTGATTTTCTGCGACGGGTCGATGCGCGCACCGAGTTGTCCGACCTTGACACCATCCACATAAACCCAGCCTCGCTCGATGTATTCGTCGGCCTCGCGCCGGGAACAGATACCGCGCTCGGACATCAGCTTGGAAACGCGAACCTTGTCAGGTTCCGTCAATGAGGGAGATTTGTCCGGCTCCGGGCGGCTTGGCGGTGATGGAGACTGGGGGAGGGGTGCGACGGGTCGGGAAGCTTCTTCGGTCTTGGCGGCGCGCGAACGCTGGACGCGCCTGGCGCGCGTCGACAGCGGTGCCGCCGGGCGGTCCGGTACGCCGCTTGGCTTGCGCAGGATGGTGCGTCCGGTCAAGCAGCCGCGACGAGCCCGCGCAACACATAAGGGAGAATCCCGCCGTGCCTGTAGTAGTCCACCTCGATGGGGGTGTCGATGCGCAGCAACACCTTGATTTCAGCACGGGAACCGTCGGTGCGCTTGACCACCAGCTTGAGGTCCTGTTGCGGCCTGATTTCGCCCTCGACGCCGAGAATGTCGATCTCCTCGCCGCCCGTGATTCCGAGCATCTCGACCGAATCCGCGCTCTTGAACTGTAGTGGCAGCACGCCCATGCCGACCAGATTGGAACGGTGGATGCGCTCGAAGCTCCTGGCGATGACCGCCTTCACGCCCAGTAATTGGGTGCCCTTGGCCGCCCAGTCGCGCGAGGAACCGGTGCCGTACTCCTCCCCGGCGAACACCACGGTGGGCGTTCCCTGGGCGATGTACTTCATCGCCGCGTCGTAAATGGACATTTGTTCGCCCGAAGGTTGAAACAACGTTACGCCGCCTTCGACCCGCGAACGATCCGGCCGGGGAGGCAGCATCAGGTTCCTGATGCGCACGTTGGCAAACGTGCCGCGCATCATGACCTCGTGGTTGCCGCGCCGCGCGCCGTAGGAATTGAAGTCGGCTTTCGCGACCCCGTTGGCGATCAGGTATTTTCCGGCGGGAGAGTTCTCCGCAATCGAACCGGCCGGGCTGATGTGATCGGTCGTGACCGAGTCGCCGAATATTCCCAGCACGCGGGCGCCGAGGACGTTGCCGGTCCGGCCCGGCTGCATGCCGAAGCCGTGGAAGAAGGGCGGCTCGGCAATGTACGTAGACTTGGGCCACGGGTACACCTGACCCGAAGTCGAGGGCACGCCCTGCCATAGAGGGTTGTCTTTTCCGGGGTTCGAGTACAGCCGGCGGAAGGTCTTCGCATCCATCGCGTACTTCATGCAGTCATAAATTTCCTGGCTGCTGGGCCAGACATCGCCGATCCATACGTCCTCACCATTGCGGCCTTTGCCCAGCGGTTCGGTCATCAGGTCCTTGAGTACCGTGCCGGCGATCGCATACGCCACCACCAGCGGCGGCGAGGCGAGGAAGTTGGCGCGCAGGTTGGGATGGATGCGCGCTTCGAAATTGCGGTTGCCGGAAAGCACCGCGGCGCCGATCAGGTCGTTCTTGAGGATTGCTTCCTCGATCGGCTCGGCCAGCGGACCCGAATTGCCTATGCACGTCGTGCAGCCGTAGCCGGCAAGGTAGAAGCCGAGTTTTTCCAGGTAGGGCAGCAGGCCCGCCTTTTTGAGGTACTCGGTGACCACACGCGACCCCGGAGCGAGCGAGGTCTTGATGTGCTTCTTCACGGTGAGGCCGCGTTCGGTCGCTTTCTTTGCCAGCAGGCCCGCTGCCAGCAGCACACTGGGATTGGAGGTATTGGTGCATGACGTGATCGCAGCGATGATGACGTCGCCCGAGCCGATGTCGATGCCGTCGCGGGTATTGAAGCGCCGTTTCAGGTCTTCGCTTTTCTTGGCGAAACCGTTCTCCGCCACCGGCTTGGAAAACAGCTCGGCGAATTTAGACTTCAAGGCTCCGATCTCGATGCGATCCTGCGGGCGCTTGGGTCCGGCCAGCGAAGGCGCAACGGCGGACAGATTCAGTTCCAGCACCTGGCTGTAGTCGATTTGGCCCTTCCTGGGGATGCCGTACAGGCCCTGCGCCTTGAAGTAGGATTGAAACGCTTCGATTTCCACATGTGTGCGCCCCGTGCCCTCGAAGTACTCGATGGTGGCGTCGTCCACCGGAAAGAAACCCATGGTGGCGCCATACTCGGGTGCCATGTTTGCCACGGTGGCGCGGTCGGGCAGCGACAGGTTCTCCACGCCCTCGCCGAAGAATTCGACAAACTTGCCCACCACTTTGGCTCTGCGCAGCATTTCGGTGATGGTCAGCACCAGGTCGGTGGCGGTAACGCCGGCGCGTAAGGCGCCTTTGAGGTTTACCCCTACGACGTCGGGCGTGAGGAAATAGACAGGCTGGCCGAGCATGCCTGCCTCGGCCTCGATGCCGCCGACGCCCCAGCCGACCACGCCAATGGCGTTGATCATGGTGGTGTGGCTGTCGGTTCCGACCAGGGTGTCGGGATAATAAATCCCGTCTTTCACGTGCACGCCTCGCGCCAGGTACTCGAGATTCACCTGGTGGACGATGCCCACGCCAGGCGGCACGACCTTGAAGGTGTCGAACGCCTGCATCCCCCATTTCATGAACTGGTAGCGCTCCTTGTTGCGCTGGAATTCCAGTTTCATGTTGAGGTCCAGCGCTTCCTTTTTACCGTAGTGGTCCACCTGCACCGAGTGGTCCACGACCAGGTCCACCGGCACCAGCGGTTCGATCACCTTTGGATTCTTGCCCATCTTGCCGGCTACGCCGCGCATTGCGGCAAGGTCCGCCAACAGCGGCACGCCGGTGAAATCCTGCAGCACGATGCGCGCCACCACGAATGGAATCTCCCCGGTGCGCGGCGCGTTCGGTTGCCAGCCGGCCAGCTGTCGGACGTGTTCTTCGCCCACTTTCTTGCCGTCCACATTGCGAAGCACCGCCTCGAGCACGATGCGGATGGAAACCGGAAGGCGTGAAATCCTGCCGATGCCGGCCTTCTCCAGCGCAGGCAGCGAATAGAACTTCGCCTTCATGCCTGGAGCAGGGGAGAACTCCTGAAGGGAATTAAACAAGTTGTGGCTCATGGCGTCTCCAGGATGAATTCCGGTCAATTTGGGCACGGGGCAAGCCGCAGTCCGTTGATGATGTCCAGGATCGGCGATTTGGGCGCTGAACCCTCTTTCTTCTGATCCTGCGTATCGGAGTAGGTGTCCGCGGTGGCAACAATGCGGCCGCTGACCTCAACCGTTTGGTCCTTCCAGCGGCACGTTCCAGAATACTGCGCGCGGTCCGATTGCCACTCGATCCTCCAGTTGCTGCATTCGTTCTTCTCGTTGCGCGAAAGAAAGCCGTTGACCGGCGAATTCGGATCGGCGATGTCCATCGCGGTAACGCAGAAGCGGCCGATCAGATTCGCGGCCATGCCGCCCGAGCGTGTGAACTCCCACGTGCCGGGCTGCATGGGATTGGAGTCCGCTTGTGCCGGGGAGAAGAACACGACGCCAAGAAATAGAGCGATCAAGAGTCGCATGGAAGGAATCAGATGACCATCGTATCCACGAATTCGTTGACCGGCGTGGCGGCGAGTTTCCTGGGATCCAGGAACAGATCCAGTACCACTTTCTGCTGCTTCGGTGGTAAGCGACGCGCCAGATTGGTCTTGAATTTCCCGACCAGGACCGGCATGCCTTCCTTGCGGCGGCGCTTGTGGCCGATCGGATACTCGACCACCACTTCCTTGAGGCGGCTTCCGTCCCTGAACTCGACCGTAATTCCGTTGGCGATCGAACGCTTCCCCGGGTCGTGGTAATCGCGGGTGAACCGCTTGTCCTCGACGCAGACCATTTTGTCGCGCAGCTTGTCGATGCGTGGATCGGCGGCAACATTGTCTTCGTAATCGGCGGCCGTCAGTCGTCCGACGATCATCGGAACCGCCACCATGTACTGGATGCAATGGTCGCGATCGGCCGGGTTGTTCAGAGGGCCCTTCTTGTCGATGATGCGGATCGCCGCTTCGTGGGTGCGGATAGTGATTTTCCTGATGTCGTCAAGACGATCCTTCAATAGTGGATGCAACTGCATGGCACATTCGACCGCCGTCTGCGAATGGAATTCCGCCGGAAAGGAAATCTTGAACAGCACGTTTTCCATGACGTATGAACCGTAGGTGCGCTGGAACTTGAATTCCTTGCCCTTGAACAGCACGTCGTAGAATCCCCAGGTCTTTGCCGTCAGGACCGACGGATAACCCATCTCGCCGGTACGGGCGATCAGTGCCAGCCTGACCGCGCGGCTGGTGGCATCGCCCGCAGCCCAGCTTTTGCGCGAACCGGTGTTGGGAGTGTGTCGATAAGTGCGCAGGCTTTGACCATCCACCCATGCCAGCGACACCGCGTTGATGATCTCATCCCTGGACAGGCCGAGCATGCCCGCCACCACCGCGGTGGAAGCCACCTTGACCAGCACCACGTGGTCGAGTCCGACCTTGTTGAAACTGTTTTCCAGCGCCAGGCAGCCCTGGATTTCATGTGCCTTGATCATTGCCGTCAGCACGTCCTGCACGGTGAGCGGCTTCTCGCCGGCCGCGACCGCGTTACGGGACAGCCAATCGGCGGTCGCGAGAATGCCACCAAGGTTGTCCGACGGATGCCCCCATTCGGCAGCGAGCCAGGTATCGTTGAAGTCCAGCCAGCGGATCATGGCGCCGATATTGAACGCGGCTTGCACGGGATCGAGCTGGAACTGGGTTCCCGGCACCCTGGCGCCGTTGGGCACAACCGTGCCGTTGACGACCGGCCCCAGCAGTTTGGTGCAGGCAGGGTACTCAAGAGCCTCGAAGCCGCAGCCCAGGGTATCCATCAGGCAGTAGCGCGCGGTTTCGTACGCCTCCTTGCTCTTAATCCTGTACTTGGTCACGTAGTCGGCGATGTCGACCAGGACCTTGTCGGGTTTGGGGCGGACGTTGGAGATGTGTGCGGACATGCTGTTCCCTGGGTCTAAGAATCTTTCAGGCCTTGTCACCGCAAAGACGCAAAGGACGCGAAGAAGAACGAATGGGATATCAAGAGCGACATCAACACCAGCGACCAATATTCTGCAGGGAGCTGCCAATCTGTTGTGCCCGCCACGTTATTCGATCCTTTTTCCTCTGCGCTCTTTGCGTCTTTGCGGTGAAAAAGTTTTACTTGCGTTTTGCGATTGGAACCCACGTGAGGTTCTCGGGGCCGGTGTAATTGGCGCTCGGGCGGATGATTTTGCCGTCGATGCGCTGCTCGATGACGTGGGCGGTCCAGCCGGATGCGCGGCTGATGACGAAGATCGGCGTGAACATCACGGTCGGCACCCCCAGCATGTGATAGCTGGTGGCGCTGTAC
>JANOGP010000199.1:0-2929 GCA_031406075.1 Betaproteobacteria bacterium | reverse complement strand
TTGCGACGATTCGCCGCCAGACCCCAGAGATTTCGCTGTTCATCATTTCCGTCTCCTCCATGTAAGCGCGCCAGAAAACCTTCTGCGATTATCGGCCACCGGTTCGATCATTGTCAATTTAGGTCCGATTATTCATCGGGTTGTGAATTGCCCTCCGGCAACGACGGCGGTTTCCAAAAAACAAAAAGCCGGCGATTGCCGGCTTTTCCTTTGGTTCGGATGAATCACCGATCTAAAGCGACAGGATCCACTCCACCAGAACCTTGGCTTCGTCTTCCTTGACCGGATTGGGCGGCATCGGGATGGTACCCCAGACGCCCCCGCCGCCGTTGATGACTTTCTTGATCATCATGGCCTCGGCATCCTTGTTGCCCTTGTATTTCTTGGAGATGTCGACATAGGACGGACCTACCAGTTTCTTGTCCGTCGCGTGACAGGCCAGGCAGTTCTTCGACTGTGCCAGCGCCTTGGCCTTCGCAGCGTCGACCGCCGCGTTCGCCCCGCCCGCAAGCGCCACTCCAGTCGCCACTGCGATCATCATAAGGAATTTTTTCATTTGCTCGTGCCTTTCGTTACAGGTTGGATTCAAGCGCCGCACATTTTATCGGGTTTTGGCCCGCCCTGGAAACTGTCAACCAGCTTGGCTTTTCGGCGTGCTTCGCAGATTCCCGAGTAGCTCGTCCAGATTCCCGACGGGTGCCAGACAGTTAACGCCGCGGCATAAATAGGCGTTGACAGCCGTACCCGCGGGTTTGTCCAGTACGCCGGGGAGGGCTTGGACCGCCGAATCCAGGGCCAGAGTCAGCGTATCGGGAAGGTAGAGCCGGGACAGCGCCTGCTGCCACTCGCGCAGAGGCTGGCGCGGGCCGCGCAGCACCACTGTCTGCGTCGGCTCCAGCACCTCGGCGAGCGCGGTGCAGAGCGTCGCGAATCCGGACGGGTGCTGTGCCATTGCCGGATAGAACAGCGTCACCGTCGCCTCGGCCGCGCGCAGATAGCGGTTTTCGCCAAGCAAATGGCCAAGCCGGGTAAGTGCCAGCGCTGCGACACCGTTACCCGAGGGCGTGGCATTGTCTTGGCCGGGTTTGGGTCGGAGGATCAGTTGCTCGTGATCGTGACTGGTGAAGAAAAATCCGCCTGCACCACGATCCTCGAAATGCTCGAGTAGCGCGTCGGCAACTCCGGTCGCGAATTCGAGGTCCGGATTGCGGTATTCCGCCTGCAGCATCTCCAGCGTCGCGGCCAGCAGAAAGGCGTAGTCGTCGACATAGGCGTTGAGATGGGCGCGGCCGTCCTTGTATGTCGCCAGTAATCGCGCCCTTTTCCACATTCTGGTGCAGAGAAAATCCAGCGCGTGCCGCGCGGAGACGAGCCAGTCTTCGCGCCCGAATGCTCGCCCCGCATGCGCCATGCCCTCGATCATCAGCGCATTCCAGCTGCTGAGGATCTTTTCGTCCCGGCCGGGGCGAACGCGTTTCTCGCGCGCGGCGAACAGCTTCCCGCGCGCGCTTTGCAGGAGGCGCTCGCATTCGGCCGGCTCGCGCCCCACTTGTTCTGCCACCGCCTGGAGCGGCCGCACGACATACAGGTTCCAGGCATGATTCTCGAAATTCGGCGGCCGCTCCAGGCCGTAGCGCGGGAACACCACCGCAATCTCGTCTTCATTCAGCAGCGCACTCACTTCCTCGCGCGACCAGACGTAGTACTTGCCTTCCTTGTGCTCCGAATCGGCGTCGAGCGAAGAATAGTAGCCGCCCTCCGGGGACTGCATCTCGCGAATCACCCAGGCCGCGGTTTCCTCGCACACGCGCGCGAACAATGGATTGCCGGTGATCAGCCAGGCGTCCGCATACAGCTTCAGCAATGGCCCGTTGTCGTAAAGCATTTTCTCGAAGTGCGGGATCAGCCAGTACTGATCCACACTGTAGCGGCAGAATCCGCCGCCGAGCTGGTCGTAGATACCGCCCTGTGCCATTTTCTCGAGCGTAAGCAGCACCAGTTCGCGCAGCCGCGTATCGCCGTACGAGCCGGCCGCCCGCAGACAAAAAGCGAGTTCGTAGGGATGGGGAAATTTCGGCGCGCCGCCCAAACCCCCATTTACTTCGTCGAAGCTGGCGCGCAGATCCGCGGCGGCGGCGGCTATCGGCGCCGCGCTGAGCGAAACCTCGCCGGGCGGCGCCGGCAACGTGCGGTTCATGAACTCGAGCAGGGATTCATTCTGCTGATCGATCTCGGCGCGCTTGCTGCGATACGCCTGCGCCACCTGCTCGAGCAACGGACCGAATGCGGGCAAGCCGTGACGTGGGGATTGCGGAAAGTAGGTGCCACCGAAGAACGGCTTCTGCTCGGGGGTGAGAAACATGGTCAGCGGCCACCCGCCGGCTCGCTGCGTAAGCATGTGGTGCGCGGTCTGATAAATCTGGTCGAGATCGGGTCGCTCTTCGCGATCGACCTTGATGTTCACGAACAGCCGGTTCATTGTGGCCGCGATCTGCGGGTCCTCGAAGGACTCGTGTGCCATCACATGGCACCAGTGGCAGGCGGAGTAGCCCACCGAAAGCAGGATCGGTTTGTCCTGTTCGCGCGCGAGTTTCAGCGCTTCCTCGGCCCAGGGATGCCAGTCCACCGGGTTTTCGGCATGTTGTTGCAGGTAGGGACTGGTTTCTCCAGCAAGTCGATTGGGCATGGTTACAGGCCGAGCGCCGCCCAGATGCGGTCGATGCGCTGTTTCACTCCTTCCTCCATCGCAATCGGCTTACCCCACGTGCGCGCAGTTTCGCCCGGCCATTTGTTGGTGGCATCCAGCCCCAGCTTGGATCCCAGCCCCGACACCGGACTGGCGAAGTCGAGATAATCGATCGGCGTATTCTCGGCGATCAACAGGTCGCGCGCCGGGTCCACGCGGGTGGTGAGCGCCCAGATCACTTCC
>JANOGP010000193.1:0-3789 GCA_031406075.1 Betaproteobacteria bacterium | reverse complement strand
GCAAGGGTGGTGGAGGCGCAGGCCGGGCCGCTGACGCTGTTGGGGCTGGCAGGTAATCCGGCGGACGCGAAAGGCACGCGCGACGCGCAGTATTTTTTCGTCAACGGCCGTTATGTCCGGGACAAACTGCTGGCGCACGCGGTGCGCCAGGCTTACCAGGATGTGCTCCATCACGAGCGCCATCCCGCCTACGTGCTGTTTCTGGACGTAGACCCGGCGCTGGTGGATGCAAATGTTCACCCGACCAAGATCGAGGTGCGCTTCCGGGATTCGCGCAGCATTCACCAGTTCGTCTTTCACGCCCTCGAGAAGGCGCTGGCCGGAACCCGTGCGGGAACGCTGCCGGCGCAGGAGTCCGGCGCTGCGATGGCATTCCCGCGCGGGGATGCAACCGCCTTTCGCCAGTCGGGAATGGACCTGCGCGCTACGGAACCCGCAGCGTTCTATGCAACGCTGTTCGGTGCCGGCCAGGCGACGCTGGACGCACCGACACGCGCAGCCGCGGCGATGCCGCAGGATGCGCCGCATCCGCTTGGATTCGCACTGGCACAACTGTCCGGGATCTACATACTGGCGCAGAACGACAGGGGCCTGGTGGTGGTGGATATGCACGCCGCCCACGAGCGCATCGTTTACGAGCAACTCAAGAGTGCGCTCGACGATGACCGCATCCCCACGCAGCAACTGCTGATACCGGCGACCATGGCCGCAAGCGCGCTCGAGGTGGCGACTGTCGAAGACAATGCGCAGACCTTGTCGAGGCTGGGCTTCGATCTTGCGGTCATCGCGCCGAATGCGGTCGCGGTGCGCGCGGTGCCGATGACGCTCGCCCAAGCCGACGCCAGTGAACTCGCCCGCGATGTGCTCAGGGAAGTCGCGCAATTCGGCGGCACCCGTGTGCTTGCCGAGCGCCAGAACGAATTGCTTTCCACCATGGCCTGTCATGCAGCGGTCCGGGCCAACCGCTCGCTGGCCCTGGCCGAGATGAACGCGCTGCTGCGCGACATGGAGGCGACCGAGCGCTCCGGCCAGTGCAACCACGGGCGGCCGACCTGGTTCCAGGTCACGATAGGCGAGCTCGACAAGATGTTTCTTCGAGGAAGGTGAGGCGCGAGGCGATAGGCGTGAGGCGCCAAACCTCCACATACGTTGGCTCGCAGTCGAGGGTATCGCGCGCCGCCCAAACCTCAAACCGCGAATTCCCCCCAACGTTTCGCCATGCCCGCCTCGCGCCTCACGCCTGACGCCTCACCGCAGGATCGCCCTCCGGCGATCCTGCTCATGGGTCCCACGGCCAGCGGCAAGACCGGAGTCGCGCTGGAACTGGCGCGGAATTTTCCGGTGGAAATCGTCAGCGTCGATTCGGCGCTGGTGTACCGGCGCATGGACATCGGCACCGCGAAGCCGGACCTGGCAACCCGGCTCAAGGTGCCGCACCATCTGATCGATATCATCGATCCCAGCGAAAATTATTCGGCAGCACAGTTTTGCGATGATGCGCTGGAGGCCATGCGCGGCATCAGCGAACGCGAACGCGTGCCCCTGCTCACCGGCGGGACCATGCTCTATTTCAAAGCGTTGCAGGAGGGGCTTTCCGACCTGCCTGCGGCGGATGAGAATATCCGCATGGTTATCGACGCGATGGCCGTGGACGCCGGCTGGCCCGCCTTACATCGCGAGCTCGGGCGCATCGACCCGGCCACCGCCGCCCGCCTCGACCCGAACGATGCGCAACGCATCCAGCGCGCAATGGAGATTTTTTACCTGACCGGCAAACCGATGTCGGAGCTGATCGCCGCCGGCACGAGCGCAAGCCTGCCCTATCGCGTGATCTCCATCGCGCTGATTCCGGGGGACCGCGCGGCTCTGCATCGACGCATCGCCGCGCGATTCGAGGCAATGCTGGAACTGGGACTGATCAACGAGGTGCGCGGGCTGCGCGACGACTACGACCTCAAGCCCTCATTGCCCTCGATGCGTTGCGTGGGCTACCGGCAGACCTGGCAATACCTAGACGGCGAGTTTGGGTTGGGAACGTTGCGTGAAAAAGCCGTGGCCGCGACGCGGCAGCTGGCAAAACGCCAGCTCACCTGGCTGAGGGGGATGGAAGGCGTGAATACTTTCGACTGCCTCGCCGAAGACCTGCACGCACAGGTTCACGCGTGGCTGAAGCGGAATCTCGACCGGGACTAGGACATAATCAAAATCTCACCACGAAGACACAAAGGGCACGAAGAAAAGCAGGATAAGAAACAAGCTGTTCGTTGCAATGGCGCAACAGGCGGCACCAACACAGATGTTCTTTCCCACATTTCTTCCGATTCTTTCGTGTTCCTTCGTGTCCTTCGTGTCTTCGTGGTGAGACTTGCGCTCTCGTGGTGAGGCTTGCGCCTTCGTGGTGAGACTTCAAGCAATTGCCGGGGCGCACGCGCCCCGGCCGAGATAGTGCCTACATGCCCAGCGCGGCGATGCCGGCTTCGGCAATCTGCGCATCTTGCGGTGAAGTGACTCCGCTTACCCCGACTGCGCCGACCATCTGGCCGCCGACCATGATCGGCACGCCGCCTTCGAGGAGCACCGCGTCCGGCGAGATCGATGTGATCGAAGGCCGTGTCTTGGCCAGCTCGTCGAAAACCTTGGTCGGACGCTTGAATGCCGCTGCGGTGCGGGCCTTGCCAATGGCCACGTCGATGCTGCCCGTCTGCGTGCCGTCTATGCGCTGCAGATAGACCAGATGCCCGCCGTCATCCACCACGGCGATCACCACGTTCCAGTTGTTCTTCCTGGCTTCGGTTTCCGCCGCCGCGGCGATTTTCTTCGCAGCGTCGAGAGTCATCATCTTTTTGTCGGCAAGCTGCGCGGTCGCATTCATGGACAGCGACGCGAACAGGGCCAAAGCCATCAGGGATAGCATTCTCTTTAAAAGCAGCATAACTCCTCCTCAGTATTAGTCTGGTTGATTGATCCGGCCCGGTTGCAGCAGTCGAGCACAGGCGGTTTTTTCTGCGGTCGGGCATCGTCTGCCGCACAAAGATACTCCTTCCTTCCCGTATGCCGCAATCAGTCGCCGTCATCCTTGCTCTCGACTCTTGCCCGTGCGGCACCGCGCGCAAACGCCAGCCGTAGCCGCTCACCGGTCTGAATTTCCTCCGCCGAGCGCACGATATGCCCGTCATCCCGGGCGACGATGCTGTAGCCGCGCTCCAGAACCGACCGCGGATTGAGGTGTTCCAGGTTTGCACCCAGCCTTCGCAGCCGTACATCCTGAAGCTCCAGCAGGCGGGCATAACCGAGTTTCAGGCGAAGCCTCAGATCCCGCTGCCGCAGCGCCGCCGAATCGAGGTCCGGCCGCATCGCCCGCAACCTGCCCAGGAGTTCGGCGTTACGCCAAGCCGTCGTGTCCAGCATTCTTGCCATGGACGATTTGAGCCGCATGGCAAGATGCGCGAGGTGCCGGGTCTGGTCGCGGATGCGCTCCCCCGGATGAACCAGACGTTTGCCCAGGTAGTCGAGCTGCTGCATGCGCCCTTCCAGCAGCCGATCGGCACTGCGTTTCAATTGCCGGTAATGCGCGCCCAACCGCGCCAGCAAATTTTCCCGGTCCGGACTCGCCAGCTCCGCGGCAGCAGTCGGCGTCGGAGCCCGCGCGTCAGCAACAAAATCGGCGATGGTGAAATCGGTTTCGTGGCCGACTCCCGATATGACCGGGATCGCGCAATCGGCGATCGCGCGCGCCACCACTTCCTCGTTGAATGCCCACAGGTCTTCCATACCGCCGCCGCCGCGGCA
>JANOGP010000098.1:0-6035 GCA_031406075.1 Betaproteobacteria bacterium | reverse complement strand
GCATCGACGAAATCCTTCATCGCGCCTTCGGCGGTGTTCTGGCGCAGCGTCTGCGCCAGGATCGGCGCGTTACCCCACGCCATCACCGGCTTGACCTCGCCTTTCATCATGCGCATCAGAATGGAGCCGGCGAGTTGCCCGGATTCGTACTGGTCCACGTGCGGGTAGGTTTTGTACCCGGTGATGACGTCGCAGTTGCGCACCATGCGTTCGGTGACGTTGGCGTGCAGGTCCAGCGATACCGCGATCGGTGTGCGCGGCGCGATGGCGCGGATTTTCTCGAGCAAAGTGCCTTCGCCGTCGTCAGTGCGCTCGGCCACAACCATGGCGCCATGCAGGTCGAGAAATATCGCATCGCAGCCCGTGGCAACCGCGTCGCAGATCGCCTCGCAGATGCGGTCATAGGCGTTGCCGTCAACCGGCCCGCTCGGATTCGCCCATGCGGCGATCGGGGTGACCACCTCCGCGCCGGCCTTTGCCGCGAGGTCCAGGAACGCCGCCATCGCCACGCCCTTGCCCTTCGTCGCTTCCAAGGCGTCGCGGCCGAGGTAGGGACCCTTGGGCCCGAACTCCTCCCACGGCGTGGGCACCGGAGAGAAGGTGTTGGTCTCGTGCTGCATCTGGGCGATGACGAACTTCATTTCATGAAACCTTTTAAGGCGTTAGCCACAGAGGACACAGAGAACACAGAGAAAAAGCAAGAGCAAGAAAATGAACTGGGACAAAAACCTGTCATTGGCTAATACTCAATCGTAGCGAAACTTGACAGTACAGGACTGCTAACAGTTACCTCGCCCTTATCGACAACCTGCTTTTCCTCGTTTTTGTTTTTCCTCTGTGTTCTCTGTGTCCTCTGTGGCAAGTATGGTTTTAGGGAAGCGTCTTGAGAACGTCGCGGACGGTATCGAAGAGTTGGTCGATCTGCGGCTTCTCGATGATGAACGACGGCGAAAGCGCGATGGTGTCGCCGGTGGTGCGGATCAGCACGTTCTTGTCGTAGGCGCGCAGGAAAGCCTCGAACGCGCGCGCGCCCGGCTTGTCGGCGATGGGTTGCAGCTCGATGCCGGCGACCAGTCCGATCGTGCGGATGTCGATCACGTGCGGCAAACCCTTGAGCGAATGGGCCGCGTTTTCCCAGTAGGGCGCCAGCTCGACAACGCGTTCAAACAGCTTTTCTTCCCGGAACAAGTCGAGAGAGGCGCATGCTGCCGCGGCGGCAAGTGGGTGCCCGGAGTACGTGTACCCGTGGTAGAACTCGATGGCCGAGTCGGGCCCGCCTTTTTCCATGAAGGTGTCGTAGATACCCTGCTTTACCACCACGCCGCCCATGGGCACGGCTGCATTGGTCAGAGCCTTGGCGCAGGTAATGATGTCCGGCGTCACACCGAACGTCTGCGCCGCAAAGGCTTTGCCAGTCCGGCCGAAACCGGTAATGACCTCATCGAATATCAGCAGGATGCCGTACTTGTCGCAGAGGCTGCGCAGCTTTTGCAGATAACCCTTCGGCGGCAGCAACACGCCGGTGGAACCCGCGACCGGCTCGACGATCACCGCCGCGATATTGGACGCATCGTGCAATTGCACCAGCCGCTCCAGGTCGTCGGCGAGTTCGGCTCCGTGTTCGGGTAACCCGCGAGAGAAGGCATTGCGCGCGAGATCGTGCGTATGGCGCAAATGGTCCACGGATCCCAGCATGTTGCCGAAAGTCTTGCGGTTGCCGACCATGCCGCCGACCGAGATGCCGCCGAAGCCGACCCCGTGATAGCCGCGTTCGCGCCCGAGCAGGATGCGCCGCGTGCCTTCGCCGCGAATGCGGTGATAGGCGAGTGCGATTTTAAGTGCGGTGTCAACTGCTTCCGAGCCGGAGTTGGTAAAGAAGACCCGGTTCAGGCCTTGCGGCGTGATCGAAACCAGTTTTTCCGCTGCTTGGAATGCCGCCGGATGGTGCATCTGGAATCCGGTCGCGTAATCGATGGTTTCAGCCTGTTGCTTGATTGCATCGACAATCTGGCGGCGGCAGTGTCCGGCGTTGACCGCCCACAGACCGGCGACGCCGTCGAGCACCTTGCGGCCGTCATGGGTCTGGTAGTGCATGTCCTTGGCCGACACCAGCAAGCGCGGTGCGGCCTTGAACTGGCGGTTGGCGGTAAAGGGTATCCACAACGCATCGAGATTCAGTGAAGCGTTCAAATGCCGCAGGGCTTTTTCGTCAGGCATATTCATGGCTGGTCTCCTAGGATGCCGGACCGCGGCCGATTTTGCACAGCCCGGGCAGGCGCTTGATTTATGGATTCATTATAGTGCGCGGCCAATGCCTGCGGCCAGCATGATTGCCTGGACCGGGGGCTTCCCGTTATCCTGTGGCGCGTTTCCCGTATCCTGACACTGGAGCGGCCATTCATTGTTCCGGCCGGGCCTGTGCAGTTACCACCAGGAAATTTCCCATGGATCTGAACTACACCGAGGAAGAAATTGCGTTTCGCGATCATGTGCGCGGGTTCGTCCGCAGCCACCTGCCCGGCGACGTTTCCCGCAAGGTCCTCGAACACCGCCGGCTCGGCAAGGATGACTATGTGCGCTGGCAGAAGATCCTGTTCGAAAAGGGCTGGATTGCCGCCGGCTGGCCGGTCGAATACGGCGGCACCGGCTGGTCGCCGATCCAGCGCTACATTTTTGAGGAGGAATGCGCGGCCGCAGGTGCGCCGCGGATTACGCCTTTCGGACTGCACATGGTCGGGCCGGTGATCATCGCCTTTGGCAGCGAATGGCAGAAAAAGCATTATCTGCCGCGCGTTCTTTCCAGCGAGGACTGGTGGTGCCAGGGCTATTCCGAACCGGGATCGGGTTCCGACCTGGCTTCGCTCAAGACCCGTGCCGAGCGCCAGGGCGACCAATACATCGTCAACGGCCAGAAAACGTGGAATACCCACGGCCAATGGGCGGACATGTGTTTCTGCCTGGTGCGCACCTCGACCGAAGGCAAGAAACAGGAGGGCATTTCCTTCCTGCTGATCGACATGCACTCCCCCGGCGTGACCGTACGGCCAATCGTCACTCTCGAGGGCGAGCACGAAGTCAACGAGATCTGGTTCGAAAACGTGAAGGTGCCGGCGCAGAACATGGTGGGCGATGAGGGGCGGGGCTGGACCTACGCAAAATTCCTGCTTTCGCACGAGCGCACCGGCATCGCGGGCGTGGGGCACTCGAAACGGGAGCTGGGCTACCTCAAGCACATCGCTTCCGAGGAACGGGCAGGCGGGCGTCCGCTGATCGATGATCCGTTGTTTCGCGACCGCGTTGCGCAGGTGGAAATAGATCTTATGGCCCTTGAGATCACCAACCTGCGCGTGGCGGCCGCCGACCGCGACGGCAAGGCGCCCGGACCCGAGGCTTCGATCCTGAAGATCAAGGGCACCGAAATCCAGCAGGAACTGACCGAGCTGATGATGGAGGCGGTGGGCCCTTACGCGTTGCCGCACCTGCCGATGGCCTGGGGCGATCAGTGGATCGGCGCGCATGTCGGCCCGGACTATGCCGCGCCGCTCGCCGCGCGTTACTTCAACTACCGCAAGACCAGCATCTACGGTGGCTCCAACGAGATCCAGCGCAACATCATCGCTCAGATGGTACTGGGTTTGTAAACCGTTTTTGCCACAGAGGACACAGAGGACACAGAGGAAATCAAGACAGCGCTTGAACGGAAAGCGAAGCAGGCTCTGTGTGAACGCGCCTGTCCATCCGGTAACCGTGATTGCCTCATGTCCCGTTCCCTGTCTTTCTCTGTGACCTCTGTGTCCTCTGTGGCTAAAGGAATTTGACCTATGGATTTTTCACTGACTGAAGAACAGCAAATGCTCAAGGACAGCGTGCAACGCTTCCTGGAGAAGAATTGCACCTTCGAGCAGCGCCGCAAGATGCTCGCCGAGCGCTTGCCGATGAATGCGCAGTTATGGGAAGGACTGGCATCGCTGGGCGTGCTCGGCGTGCCATTCTCCCCGGACTACGGCGGCTTCGGCGGCGGCGGCGTGGAGACCATGCTGGTGATGGAAGCGCTGGGCCGGCAGCTTTCCCTCGAGCCCTACCTGGCCACCGTGGTTCTGGCGGGCGGCTGCGTGGACCTCGGCGGCGCCGAGTGGCAGAAAAAGATCCTGATTCCGAAGATCATCGACGGCTCGATGCTGCTGGCTTTTGCGCACGCCGAACCGAACGCCCGCTTTGAACTCGGCCATGTCGAGACCCGCGCAATCCGCGACGGCAACAATTTCGTTCTGGAAGGCGAGAAGACGCTGGTGTTGCATGGCCCGGTGGCGGAAAAGTTTATCGTTTCCGCGCGCACATCGGGCAACCCGGGTGACGCTCACGGCGTAACGTTGTTCATCGTCGAGGCCGATGAAGAAAACCTGGATGGCCAAGAGTATCCGCTCTTCGACGGCACTCGCGCGCTCGACCTGCAACTCGGCGGCGTGAAAGTCGGCCCCGAGTCGGTAATCGGCACGCTCGACGCGGCAATGCCGCTGATCGAGGCGGTCGCTGACCGAGTGATGGCGGCCCTGTGTGCCGAGGCCGTCGGCATCATGGATGCGCTGCACGCGGCCACGGTTGAATATCTCAAGACCCGCCAGCAGTTCGGCCAGCCGATCGGTCGCTTCCAGGCGCTGCAGCACCGTGCGGTGGACATGCTGATCCATCTCGAGCAGGCGCGTTCGATGGCCGTGCTCGCCGCATCGCGGGTCGATTCGCAGAACGTTCAGGAGCGCCGCAAGGCGATCGCAGCGGCAAAAGAGATGATCGGCCGGGCCGGGCGCTATGTCGGCCAACAGGCGATCCAGTTACACGGTGGGATGGGCATGACCGACGAACTCAACGTCAGCCACTACTTCAAGCGGCTCACCGCGATCGACGTTCTCTTTGGCAACGCGTCGTATCAGCGGCAGCGCTTTGCCACCATGGCGGAAGACCAGCCCGCTGCGCAACTCAAGGCACCCCGCAAATCCTGGGTGAAGATCTGAAAGCCGTTTGCCACAGAGGCCACAGAGCACACAGAGAAAAGCAAACGAGTCGCATTGTGACGAGGCTGGCGGCGCGCATGGTGTTCATGGTCGTGCGTCAATCTTCGAATGGAAAGATTCTTTTTGGAGGCCTGTTTTTCCCTCTGTGTTCTCTGTGCCCTCTGTGGCCAGATCGACCTTGATTTTCAGCGGACAAATCTCTGTGGCATACAAGTATTACTGGGAAGATTTCAAGGTCGGTGAAACGCACCAGATCGGCGAGAAACGCGTCGACAAGGACGACATCATCGCCTTCGGGAAGCAATTCGATCCGCAGCCATTCCACGTCGACGAAGCGGCGGCGAAGGCATCGATGTATGGCGGCCTAATCGCCAGCGGCTGGCATACGGTTTCTCTGGTGATGCGCATGATGTGCGACGCCTACATGCTGGATTCGGCCAGCCTGGGTTCGCCCGGCATCGACAATCTCAAATGGCTCAAACCGGTGCGTCCGGGCGATACCATCCGCGCGCAACGCACCACTCTCGAGGTCCGCGCATCCGCAAGCAAGCCGGATATGGGATTGGTCAAGACCCGCTGGGAAGTGTTCAATCAGGAGGCGGAGCAGGTCATGACCATGGAGGGCTACGGCATGTTTAGGCGTCGCAACCCCGGGAGCCCGGCCAAATGAGCGATCTGTTCAAGCACAAGGTCCACGTCCTGTTTCGCAAGGAGGAACTTGATCACGAACGCCTCGAAGGCAAGGTGGCGATTGTGCTCGATGTGCTGTTCGCCACATCCACGATCATCACTGCGCTCGCCAACGGGGCGACCGAAGTGATTCCGACACTTGATGAAGCCGGTGCCAATGCCGAAGCGCAGAAGCATCCGAAGGGCAGCTACGTGCTCGCCGGGGAGCTGTACGCGGAGACCCTGCCGGGATTTGCCTCGCCTACGCCGCTCGCGTTGTTGAAAGAAGACATCGCCGGCAGGAAACTCATCTATTCCACCACCAACGGCACGGTGGCGCTGCGACAGTCCTCGCAC
>JANOGP010000093.1:0-3365 GCA_031406075.1 Betaproteobacteria bacterium | reverse complement strand
CATCACCTGCACCTGTGCGGATTCGCAGCTAAAGAGGGTGTTTGTTTTTTTACCCTCACTTGTCCCCGGAGGGGATCATTTATTTGCATATGTATGCGGGTTTGAGCTTTTACCCCTTTACTCCTCACGCCTTTCGCCTCGCGCCTCACGAAATCCTGCCATTGCGGATCAGCCCGACCGCCAGCCCTTCGATCGTCAGCGGATCGCGCTTCAGGTCCAACTGTATGGGTTTGAAGTCCGGGTTCTCGGGCAGCAGCTGTACCTGGTTGCCCTGGCGCTTGAAGCGCTTCACCGTGACTTCGTCGTGCAGGCGTGCCACCACGATCTGCCCGGAGCGCGCCTCCCGGGTGCGGTGCACCGCCAGCAGGTCGCCGTCGAGGATGCCGGCATCGCGCATGCTCATTCCCCGCACTTTCAACAGGTAATCCGCACGCGGGCTGAACAGCAGCGGGTCGACCTGGTAGCGCCCCTGGACATGGGCTTCGGCGAGGATCGGGCTGCCTGCCGCGACCCGGCCGATGACCGGCAGACCGAGTCCCTCCTTGAGCCGGATGCCGCGCGAGGCGCCGGCAAACAATTCGATAAAACCTTTTTTTTCCAAAGCCTTGAGGTGATCCTCGGCGGCGTTCGCGGAACGGAAACCGAGGCTCCTGGCGATTTCGGCGCGGGTGGGCGGGAAGCCGGTGCTCTGCACGAAATCGGCAATCAGTTGCAGTATTTCGGCCTGGCGGGGGGTGAGATCGTCCATGGGAAACCTCCTGTACTGTAGTTATATACAGTAACCGAGGCGGGGATGCAAGTGCAGGCAGGCGCCCCGGGGGGGCGGGGTCCGCTCAGCGCACGTCGAGCACCGCCATCATGCCCTGGTCGGCGTGCTCAGCGATGTGGCAGTGGAACATGGTGCGGCCGCTGAAATCGGCGAAGTGGATGCCGATCCGCGCCGCGTCCCCCGGACTGAGGTTGAGCATGTCGCGGATCGCCGTTATCGCCGGCGGCCGGCCATTGACCGACAGGATGTCGAAATGCCAGGTGTGCAGGTGGAAGGGGTGGTTCATCACGTCGTCGTTGTGCACCGTCCAGATCTCGCGCGCGCCGGCGCGCACCTCGAACATCGGTGCGACATGGCCGCCCTGGTGGTGATGGTGGAAGGGTTTGCCGTTGATCTGCATCGGCGAAAACCTCACTTCGCGGTGACCATCCGCCAGCCGCTCATCGAAGCGATCCAGTTTCATGAGCCTGCCGGGCAGCGCAACCGGTTGCGGCGAGGCGGGCGGGAGCAACGTGAGAATCGGCTGCTCGGCAGTGGCGTTGCGCCCGACGCGCGGGTAGTTGCGGTAGAGCAGCCGGCGCGGACGATGGTCCGGCAACGTCACCAGCACTTCGGCGCGCGCCGCCGGCACCAGCACCAGTTCCTCGACTTCAACGCGCTTCTCGAGAAATCGTCCGTCGAGCGCGATCAGATGCAACGCTTCGCCGCTGTCGAGCGCTAAGCGCCAGAAACGCGCGTTGGACGCGTTTACCAGCCGCAGACGCAGAAGCGATTTCGCAGCCTGGAGCACGGGTCGCACCTGGCCGTTGACCAGAAGCAACTCGCCTTCCTTGCCGAAGACCCAGTCGGTCGGCGTGTGCGCCGCGACCGCGCAGTTGTCGATGCCGAGGTCTTTCAGCACCAGCACGTGGTCCTCGGCTTGCGCGAGTTCGCTGTCGCGATCGATTTCGCCCTTCACGACCACCGGCATGGCCAGGCCGGCGAACAATTGCTTTGCGGTGCGTCCGTGGACGTGCGGATGGATCCAGTGCACGCCGGCTTCCTGCGTCGCGATCGGCAGTTCGTACTCGAAGCCGGCGCCGGGCGGAGCCACGACCCAGATATTGTCGGCACGTCCCGAAGGCGAGACGGACAGGCCGTGGAAATGCAGGTTGGTGGCTTGGTCGAGCTGGTTGTCGAACTTCAGGTTCAGCGTTTCTCCGGAACGCAGCCGCAGCACCGGGCCGGGAAATCCGCCCTGGTAGGACATTACGCGCACCGCATTTCCGCCAATGTCGACGTTGGTGCGTGCGGCAGTCAACGCGCCGCGCGCCCCCCACGACGGCGAGCGGTCCAGCGGCAGATCGGGCAGCGAGCGCAGCCTCTGATCGGTGCGGATGCGCTGTGCGGGAGAGCACGCCGCCCAGGACCTGCGAGCCAGCAGCGAGGCCGCCGCGGCGCCGACAAACCTGCGGCGGGAAGAATTCATGATTTCATCTCAGGGGACTTTTGCGAATGCCCGGTAGGCAATCAGCGCCGGATCGCTCACCACGCCGGCCGCGAGCAGGCCTTGCACCACGGACTCGCGCACTGGGATCGTCTGCTTGAGCGGGTGCTTGCGCAGTTCGCCGACTTCCTGCGCAGTGTAAGGCCTGAAGTCGGCGGGGAGCTGTTTGGCGCTGTAAGTTCTCAGTATCCAGTTCAGTAACGCGGCGAGACGCTTGTCGTCAAGCACGTTGGTGGCCACGCCCGGAACCTGCACGATGTAGCGCCGGCCTTCCTCGGTGTGAACGAAATATCCGACGCGGTCTTTCAGCGCCGGGACTTCGGGCACCGATACGCCCTTGTGGCCGTGGCAGCCCTGGCAGTTGCGCGCATAGTCCTGTGCCTCGCCGACAATGCGGATGACGCGCGTGCCGCGTTCGCGCGCGAGCGCATCCGCGGGCACGGTCTCTTCGGCGCAGACGCCCGCGAACATCAGCGCCAGAAAGGCAAACGCCGGCAGGACGCCGGCGTTCGCGCTGACTCTGCGCCGGATCAAGCGATCAATTGGCGAGGCCGACGATCGCGCCGCTCGAGCAGTGATACACCATGCTGCTCGTGCCGTAGCACCAGACGATGTCATTGTTGAGCTGGGGCCGGTAAACCGGCATTTCGCCATCGGTAGCGAGGCATGGACACTGCGCGCAGGCATCCTTGCCGCAGCAATCGCGGTAGGCAATCAGGTACATCTTGCCATCGTCAGGGTTCAGGCAACTGCCGATCCACGATGACGGCGAGGGCTCGGAGCCGGGCGGGCAGGTAGCCGGACCGCCGCCGCAGCAAGCGCACAGATAGCCGTCGATCGAGCAGTAGCGCCAGTAATTACACGCGGTCGGGTCCTTGGTCTGCGCATCCTGCGCGAAGGTCTTGAAGCCACCGTGGGCTTCGGCGGCATGCGCCTTGCGGCTTACCGGCAGCAACGGCACGGCTGCCGCGCCCACCAGTGCTCCACCGAGCGTGGCGAGAAAGCTGCGCCGGGACAGTCTCTGTGCCGAGGTGCGGGCCAGCCGCTCGATCGAGTTATCGAAGAAACCGAAGACGCTTTTCCTGGATGACATATGGTGCCTCCTCGCAG
>JANOGP010000038.1:0-43201 GCA_031406075.1 Betaproteobacteria bacterium | reverse complement strand
AACACCGCCGCTGGCGATCACCGGAATATCGAGCGCCTCGGAAAACGCGCATGTGAGCTCGACGTCGAAACCAGCCCTGGTCCCGTCCCGGTCCATGCTGGTAAGCAGGATTTCGCCCGCGCCAGCGGCCTGCATTTTTTTCCCCCACTCGACCGCATCCATGCCGGTAGAGCGACGTCCACCATGGGTGAATACTTCCCAGCGCAAGCTGCCGGAGTCCGGAACACGCTTTGCGTCAACCGCGACCACAATGCATTGTGAACCAAAGCGTCCAGCCGCATCTTCCACCAGCCGCGGATTCTGCACAGCCGCCGTATTGATGCTGACCTTGTCCGCGCCGGCGTTAAGCAACCGGCGCACGTCATTGACCTCGCGCACGCCGCCGCCGACCGTGAGCGGGATGAACACCTGGGATGCAACCTGCTCGACGATGCCGAGGATAAGCCCGCGATTGTCCGAGCTCGCCGTGATATCCAGGAACGTCAATTCGTCGGCGCCCTGCTCGTCGTACCTTCGGGCGATCTCCACCGGGTCGCCGGCGTCGCGCAGCTTTACGAAATTGACGCCTTTGACCACGCGCCCTTCGGTGACGTCGAGGCAGGGGATGATGCGTTTTGCTAGTCCCATATGCGTGGGGCGAAAGGCGTCAGGCAAGAGTAAAAAAGCTGATGTAGCCCGGCGCAAGGGCGCCCGGATCCCGGCGGGTCGAATCGAATCAAGAAAGGCCGAGCGGATTGAGCCCGCGACCGGACCGGGCGCCACACATCCGAGACTCGCGCCAACTCTCATGCCTCACGCCTCGCCCCCCTTCGCCTTGGCCGTCTTTCCCGCCATCTTGTCGGCGATTTTCTGCGCCTCGGTGAAATCCAGCGTGCCCTCGTAAATTGCACGGCCGGTAATCGCTCCCATGATGCCTTCCGATTCGACTTCGCACAGTGCCTTCACGTCCTTGATGTTGGTGATCCCGCCGCTGGCGATTACCGGGACCGACAATTCGCGCGCAAGTTCGACCGTCGCCTTGATGTTTACCCCCGTCAACATGCCGTCGCGGCCGATGTCGGTATGGATGATCGCCTCGACACCGTAGTCCTGAAATTTCTTGGCAAGGTCGATCACGTCGTGGCCGGTCACTTTCGACCAGCCGTCCACCGCAACTTTGCCGTCTCGGGCATCGAGACCGACCATGATGTGGCCGGGAAAGGCGTAACAGGCATCGTGCAGAAATCCCGGGGTCTTCACCGCAGCCGTTCCTATGATGATGTATGCAATGCCGTCGTCGAGATAGCGCTCGATGGTATCGAGGTCGCGGATGCCGCCGCCCAGTTGCACCGGAACGTCCGCACCAACCGCTTTGACGACGGCCTTCACGGCCTCTTCGTTCCGGGGCTTGCCGGCAAAAGCGCCGTTCAGGTCCACCAGATGCAGGCGCCGGGCTCCGAGTTTCAGCCAGCGGCGCGCCATGGCGCCGGGATCTTCGGAAAAGACCGTGGCATCCTCCATCGAGCCTTGCTTCAGGCGGACGCAGTGCCCGTCCTTGAGGTCAATCGCCGGAATGATCAACATGGGTTGGAGTTCACTCGCTGCAGGCGGCGCAAGAGGCGCGCGCCCGTTGAGACGGTCGCGACAGGCAAAGGGATCCTTACGGATTAAAAGGGGTTAGGCGCTCGCGGTGGGAATCGCTCGTCTTTGGCCGGACACGCGGCTCGTTCCGTCCCAGGAGACGAAATTCGACAACAGACGCAGGCCGGCGGACTGGCTTTTTTCAGGGTGGAACTGCACGGCGAAAATGTTATCCCTCGCAACGGCGCAGGTAAAGCTGAAAGGATAGCGGGCAGTACCTGCCACCAAGTCCTGTTCCCACGCATCCACGTAGTAACTGTGCACAAAATAGAAGCGGCTGGCATCGGGAATGCCACCCCACAGCGGGTGGGACATGGTCTGGTAAACCTGGTTCCAGCCCATGTGCGGCACCTTGAGCTTCTCGCCGTGCCCGCCCACCATGCGTTCAGTGGGAAAGCGAACGACTTTCCCGGGCAGTATGCCCAAACCCTCGACGGCCCCCTCCTCGCTCGACTCGAACAACATCTGCAGCCCGATGCACAGACCCAGAAACGGCTTGCTGCGCGCAGCCTCAAGCAACGGCGCACGCAACCCGCGCGCGTCCATCTCACGCATGCAGTCCGGCATGGCGCCCTGGCCCGGGAACACCACCCTGGAGGCAGAGCGCAACTCCGCCGGATCGCTGGTCACGCTGACGACCTTGCCGGGGGCGACATGCTCCAGGGCTTTGGCCACCGAGCGCAGATTGCCCATCCCGTAATCAACCACAGCAATATCGGTCATACAAGTGTGGCGCGTGACTCGTGTTTCGTATTTAACAGTGTTTGTTTAACAGTGCTTGCCGACGCATATGCAGCCGGTAACCCAATCCGCGAAAACGCTCAGAGGCTTCCCTTGGTCGAGGGAAGCGCACCGGCCGCCCGCGGATCCATTTCGGACGCCATGCGCAACGCACGCCCGAAAGCCTTGAAGATGGTTTCGGCCTGATGGTGCGCGTTGCGTCCTTTGAAGTTGTCGATGTGCAAAGTCACCAGTGCGTGGTTGGCGAAGCCCTGAAAGAATTCATGGACCAGGTCGATGTCAAATTCGCCGACCAGCCCACGCACGTAATCGACCGCGTACTCGAGACCCGGACGGCCCGACAGATCCAGCACCACCCGCGACAACGCCTCGTCTAGCGGAACGTATGCGTGGCCATAGCGACGTATGCCTTTTTTGTCGCCGATCGCCTTGGCGAAAGCCTGGCCGAGCGTGATGCCCACATCCTCGACGGTGTGGTGGGCGTCGATATGCAGATCGCCCTTGGCTTCGATTTCCAGATCGAGCATGCCGTGGCGCGCCACCTGATCGAGCATGTGATCGAAGAAGCCAATGCCGGTGGCAATTTTCGACTTGCCGAGCCCGTCGAGGTTGAGCTTGACGCTGATCTGGGTTTCCAGGGTATTGCGGGTTACTTGGGCTTGGCGCATACGATAGGCGTCAACAATTGCCTCATCCTAACCCAATTAGGGCGTGGCCGACGAGGCAACACCCGCGTCGAGAAAGGTCCGTCGCAAGGCACCGAGCAGCGTATCGCAGTGTTCGTCCGTTCCCACCGTAATGCGCAAGAACGAGGCTATACGAGCCGGATTGCGGAAATGCCGCACGATTATGTGTCGCTCGCGCAGCCTGGCCGTCAGCTCCGCGCCTTCCCAGCGCGGATGGCGGGCGAAGACGAAGTTTGCCGCTGACGGCAGGACCTCGAAGCCCAGTGCCTGAAGTCCGGCAGCCAAGTGCTCGCGGCTTTGGATCACCTTGCGACAGGTCACTTCGAAATGATCCTGATCCTCCAGCGCCGCTACGGCTCCGGCCTGGGCTAAGTGGTCCAGTGGATAGGAGTTGAAACTGTCCTTGACCCGGATCAGCGCCTCGATCAGTTGCGGATGCCCTATCGCGTAGCCGACGCGCAGCCCGGCTAGCGAGCGGGATTTGGACAAGGTGTGCGTCACCAGCAACTGAGGGTAGCGGTGCACCAGCGACACGACGGATGTCCCGCCGAAATCCACGTAAGCCTCGTCGATCACGACTACCGACGCGGTGTTGCCCTGCAAGAGTCGCTCGATTTCGGACAAATCCAGCAGACGTCCGGTCGGCGCATTCGGATTGGGAAAGATTATTCCGCCGTTGCTTGTCCGCAAATAGGCATCGACGTCGATCTCGAACGAATCGGTCAGCGGAATTTCCCGATAGGCAATGCCGTACAACCGGCAGTACACCGGGAAGAAGCTGTAAGTGACGTCCGGAAACAACAGTGGCTGGTCGTGCCGGAGCAGCGCCTGGAAAGTATGCGCAAGGACTTCATCGGAGCCATTGCCCACAAAGACCTGATTGGAAGCAACCCCGTGCCGGGCGGCTACGGCCTGGATCAGTCTCTGGCTGGCGGGATCGGGATACAGGCGCAGCGAATCTGTTACCTCGCCCCGCAGCGCCTCCAGCACGCGCGGGCTGGGGCCATACGGATTCTCGTTGGTATTGAGCTTCACCAGGTTGGGCAACCGGGACTGCTCGCCCGGCTGATATGGCGTCAGGCCGTGGACCACGGCGCTCCAATAACGGCTCATCGGTGCCATCGCAACTGGGCGGCACGCGCATGTGCGGGCAGGCCCTCGCCCGTCGCGAGCTCGGCGGCAATTGCACCGAGCTTGCGTGCGCCGTCCGCGGAAACATGGATCAGGCTGGTTCGTTTCTGAAAGTCGTATACCCCGAGCGGCGAGGAGAAACGCGCGCTGCGCGCGGTCGGCAGCACGTGATTCGGTCCCGCACAGTAGTCTCCCAGCGCCTCCGAGGTGTAGCGGCCCATGAACACCGCGCCGGCATGCCTGATTTTCTCGACCCAGCGCTGCGGCTCGTCCACCGACAACTCCAGATGCTCGGGGGCGATCCGATTGGCGATCTCGCAGGCTTCGTCGAGATTGCGGGTTTCGATGAGCGCGCCGCGACTCTCGAGCGCAGCGGTAATCACGCCGGCACGCGGCATGTCCCCCAATTGCCGCTCGATGCTCGCCGCCACCTTGTCGATGAATGCGCGCTCAGGGCAAAGCAGGATCGCCTGCGCCATCTCGTCGTGCTCGGCCTGCGAGAACAGGTCCATCGCCACCCAGTCCGGTTCGGTGCCGCCGTCGCAGATCACCAGGATCTCCGATGGGCCCGCCAACATATCTATTCCAACGACGCCGAAAACGCGCCGCTTCGCGGCCGCGACGTAGGCGTTGCCCGGGCCGACGATCTTGTCCACCTGGGGAATGGTCCGGGTTCCGTATGCCAGCGCGGCCACGGCCTGGGCGCCACCGATGGTGAACACGCGATCCACGCCGGCGATACACGCGGCGGCAAGCACCAGGTGGCTGCGCTCCCCGCGTGGCGCGGGCACCACCATGATGATTTCATTCACACCCGCCACTTTGGCCGGCAGCGTGTTCATCAGCACGGTGGACGGGTAAGCAGCCTTGCCGCCCGGCACGTACACCCCGACGCGATCCAGCGGCGTAACTTTCTGCCCAAGCGTCGTGCCGTCAGCTTCGGTGTATTGCCAGGACGCCAGCGACTGGCGTTCGTGGAAGGCACGAATGCGCGCGGCGGCCTGCTCGAGTGCATCACGCTGCGCGCCCGGCAGCGCGGCGAGCGCACGCTCCAGATCCGCCTTCCCGATTTCGAGTTGCGCCAGCGAGCGTGCCTCGAACTGATCGAACTTGTGCGTGTACTCGAGTACCGCGTCGTCGCCGCGCGCCTTGACCTCGCGCAAAATTACCGCCACCGTGTCTTCGATGCGCTCGTCCTGGGTTTTCTCGAACGCGAGCAAGCCTGCCAGCCTCGAATCGAAGTCGGCGTCGCGGGTGGACAGGCGCGCAATCCTGATCATCTTCCGCTCTTCGCCACCGCCCCGGCGAAAGCATCCAGCATCGGCTGTATCGCCTGGCGCCTGAGCTTCAGTGCCGCCTGGTTGACGATCAACCGCGCGCTGATCGGCATGATCTCCTCGACCGCCTGAAGATTGTTGGCGCGCAACGTGTTGCCGCTTGAGACCAGGTCCACGATCGCGTCCGCCAGGCCCACCAGCGGCGCCAATTCCATCGAACCATAAAGCTTGATCAGATCAACGTGCACGCCCTTGGCGGCGAAATGCTCGCGCGCCGTTTTCAGGTACTTCGTGGCCACCCGAAGGCGCGCGCCGCGGCGCACCGCGCCCTCGTAGTCGAAGCCGTTCTGCACCGCCACCATCATTCTGCACTTTGCGATACCCAGGTCGAGCGGCTGGTAGAGCCCGGTTCCGCCGTGTTCGAGCAGCACATCCTTGCCGGCAATCCCAAGGTCGGCCGCGCCATACTGAACGTAGGTCGGGACATCGGAGGCGCGCACGATGATGATGCTGATCTCTGGCCGGTTGGTGCCGATAATCAGCTTGCGCGAGGCTTCGGGATCCTCGGTCGCGACGATTCCCGCCGATCTCAGCAACGGCGTCGTTTCATCGAAAATGCGCCCCTTCGAAAGGGCGATCTTGATGTTCATGTCTGTAATCGGTTCATACAACAGAAACCTTTCACCGCAAAGGCGCAAAGACCGCAAAGGAAAACAAGAAAACCGCACTTCTCACCACGAAGACACTCAGTTCAGTACCCCCTTGAGGGGTGCGAAGAACACGAATTTCCGTCAGTCTCCTGTCTTTCTTCGTGTGTCTTCGTATCCTTCGTGTCTTCGTGTTGAGATTTTCGGCCTTGTTAATGCTCGGAACTCAATGCGCCCGCTTGATGCGTGCCCCAAGCTGGCTCAATTTCTCTTCGATACATTCGTAGCCGCGGTCGAGGTGGTAGACCCGGTCCACCCGGGTCTCGCCCTGCGCCACCAATCCGGCCAGCACCAAGCTCGCCGAGGCCCGCAAATCGGTGGCCATCACTCGCGCGCCCTGCAATTGCTCCACGCCCTGTACCACCGCGGTGTTTCCTTCCACTTCAATCTGTGCCCCGAGCCGCCGCAGCTCCTGCACATGCATGAAGCGGTTTTCGAAAATGGTTTCGGTCACCACGGCGGTGCCTTCGGCAACCGCGTTGAGCGCCATGAACTGGGCCTGCATGTCGGTCGGAAATGCTGGATAAGGCGCTGTGCGCAGGCTCACCGACCTGAGCTTGCCGTTGGTGGAAAGGGCAATCCAGTCCTGTTCGTGATCGATGTGCGCACCGGCCTCGCGCAGCTTGCCCAGCACAGCGTCCAGAGTTCCCGCGCGCGTACCTTTCAATCTGATCTCGCCGCCGCTGGCCGCCGCAGCCACCAGGAACGTCCCGGTTTCGATGCGATCAGGCATTACCCGGTAGGTCGCGCCCCTGAGGTCCTCCACGCCTTCGACCGTGATCACGTCGGACCCGGCGCCGGAAATACGCGCGCCCATCGCGTTCAGGCACTCCGCCAGATCCACGACCTCCGGCTCGCGGGCCGCGTTCTCGATTACTGTGGTGCCGTCGGCCAGCGTCGCCGCCATCATCAGATTCTCGGTGCCGGTCACAGTCACCAGGTCCATGACGATGCGCGCGGCCTTCAGCCTACCAGCACGGGCATGGATATAGCCCTGTTCGATCTCGATCTGCGCGCCCATCGCCTGCAACCCCTTGATGTGCAGATCCACCGGCCTCTGGCCGATGGCACATCCGCCCGGCAACGACACGCGGGCCTCGCCAAATCGCGCAATCATCGGTCCCAGCACCAGGATCGAAGCACGCATGGTCTTCACCAGCTCGTAGGGCGCCGCCAGGTTGTGCAGTTTCGCAGCGGTCATGCCCACGCCCATTTTCTCATCGAGCGAAATGTCGACGCCCATTTGCGCCAGCAGATTCAGCGTCGTGGTAACGTCGCGCAGATGGGGAAGATTCTGCACCTGCAGCGTTTCCGGTGTCAGGATAGCGGCGCAAAGGATCGGCAGCGCCGCATTCTTGGCCCCGGAAATACGCACTTCCCCGGTAAGCGGCACGCCGCCCTGGATGATCAGCTTGTCCACGGGAACCTGTCGAAACGCTAACGCGCAGCCCAATCCTCGGGCGTCAGTGTCTTCATCGATAAAGCGTGTATTTCCTCGCGCATGCGGTCTCCCAGCACCCGGTAAACCACCTGGTGTTGCTGTACCCGCGTCTTGCCGCGGAATTCCGGACTCACGATCACCGCCTCGAAATGATGGCCGTCTCCGACGACCTCGACATGATCGCAAGCGAGGCTGTCCTGGATGTAAGACCTGACCTGTTCGGGAGTGACCATTTCAACAGCTTCCTCAGTGGCGAAGCTTGTAACCGCGCTTGAGCAGCGACAAGGTGGCGAATGATAAGGCCAAAAGGGAGCCCCCCACAATCGCGAGACTGAGATACGGCGAGACGTCGGATACGCCGAAGAAGCCATAGCGGAAGCCGTCGATCATGTAGAAGAAAGGATTGAAGTGCGACACCTGCTGCCAGAACGGCGGTAGCGAGTGGATCGAGTAAAACACGCCCGACAGGAAAGTGAGCGGGATGATCACGAAATTCTGAAATGCGGCAAGTTGATCGAACTTGTCGGCCCAGATGCCGGCGATTATGCCAAGCGTGCCCAAAATCCCCGACCCAAGCAGCGCAAAGGCGACAACCCACAGCAGGTTCTGGATCGGCACCGGGACGAACATCGCGGTGATCACGAACACCCCGGCTCCGACCACCACACCGCGCAACGCCGATGCCAGCACGTAGGCACCGAAGAATTCAAGGTGCGAAAGCGGCGGCAGCAGGATGAAGACAATATTGCCGGTGATCTTCGACTGGATCAGGCTCGACGAGCTGTTGGCAAAAGCGTTCTGCAGCAGCGACATCATCGCAAGGCCGGGAATCAGGAACGAGGTATAGCGCACCCCCGGGTAAACCTGAACATGCCCTTCGAGCACGTGGGAGAAGATCAGCAGGTACAAAAACGCGGTAAGTACCGGCGCGAGGATGGTCTGGAAGCCCACCTTCCAGAAGCGCAGGATCTCCTTGTAGAACAATGTGGCAAAGCCGGTCATTGCGATTTCATTCCCTGCGCATGATGGCAACGAACACTTCCTCAAGGTCGGGTTGCTCCAGCTCCATGGCCGCCACCTCGAGCCCGTTGTCGCGTATGGTCCGCAGCGTGCCTTCGACGTCGGCATAATCATGCAGCGCCAGCACGTACTCGCCGCTTACCTGGGCGGCCGACAGCATCGGCCGCAAACCCTCGGGCAGCGCACCGTTGCCAAGCCGCAGCCGGAGGTGAATACCCGAAAATCCCCTGAGGAGGTTGTGGGTGGAATCCAGCGCGACCAGCCTGCCCTGCTTGAGCATCCCCACACGGCTGCACAACGACTCGGCTTCTTCCAAATAGTGCGTGGTCAGCACGATGGTATGGCCGTCGCCGTTGAGCTGGCGGACGAAATGCCACAGGCCCTGGCGCAGCTCGACATCGACGCCGGCGGTCGGCTCGTCGAGAATGATCACCGGCGGCTTGTGCACCAGCGCCTGCGCCACCAGCACCCGACGTTTCATGCCGCCGGACAGCGCGCGCATGTTGAAGTCGGCACGATCGGTAAGATCCAGGCGCGCAATCACTTCGTCGATCCAGTCGTCATTGCGGCGCAAACCGAAATATCCGGACTGAAAACGCAAGCTCTCGCGCACCGTGAAGAATGGGTCGAACACAAGCTCCTGCGGCACCACGCCGAGCGCACGCCGCGCCTGCCGGTAATCGGCCACCACGTCGTGGCCCATCACCTTGAGCGAACCGGCGTTGGCGCGTGCCAGCCCTGCCAGCAAGCTGATCAGCGTGGTCTTGCCTGCGCCATTGGGTCCGAGCAGCGCGAAGAATTCGCCCTGAGGAATTTCCAGGTCGATGTCACAAAGCGCGCGTACGCTTCCGTAGGTCTTGGAGACGCCGCGAATCTCGATGGCTGGGACCACGGCGACGTTGTGGACTATTTTCTTTTCGATCGGCGGCTATTCAGCCGCCACAGGAATCAGGTCTTTGACCCCGTAGAGATTGGCAATGCTCACCAGGCTTTCGCCGAGGTTGGCGAAAAAAATCTGGCGGTTGCTGCCGTGCATGCGCCGCGTCCACTCCAGCATCAGGCTGATTGCCGAGGAGTCGGCTTCCGTCACCCCGGAAAAATCCACGACCACGGGACTGCCTTCGAAACTGCGGCTGCCCTCGGCGAGCAAGGCGCTGACATCCGCAAGCGTCACCGGGCCTTCGATCAAGTAACGCTCGCCGTGTCGGCTGATCATTGTTTGCTGGCGGGCACGGTACTGGCATTGGCGCTGTTCCTGTTGATGAGACTCTTGATCAGGCCGTCAATTCCGCCACGATCGATCTCCAGAGCGAACAGGTTGCGATAGTTGATGATGAGACTGGCGCCCGCGACCCGAACGTCGTAGACCTTCCATCCATTCGCGGTGAGCGTCATGCCGTAGTCCACGGTAACCGGCTCCGCACCGCCGGGCAGCCTGATGAGCGTCTGCACGGTCGCCTCGGTGTCAACCGCATTGAATCTGAACGGCCGATACTCGACGCTGACTCCGGTGTAGGCTGTGAATGCGGCCGAGTACGAGCGAACCAGCAAGGTTCGAAACTCCTTGATCAAAGCCTCGCGCTTAACCTCCGTCGCGTCGCGCCATGCGCGCCCAACGGCAAGCCGGGTCATGCGCTCAAAATCGAAATGGGGCGCCACCTTTTCTTCGATCAGATCGACAATACGGTCGACCTTGCCGGCCTTGATGTCCTTGTCGTTGCGCACGATCGCGAGAACTTCCTCGGTGGTGTCGCGCACCAGCACGTCCGGTGACGGCGCCTGCGCCCTGACGTCGAGTACCGTAAAGGAAGCCGCAAGCAACAGCAATCCGATCAGCCGCCGCCTTGTCCTGTTGCCGTTTCGCGTGCTCATTGTTGGCCCCATGAATACCGGATGACCCCGCTACTTTGCCTTATCCGTGCCGGTCTCCGCCGCCTTGCCATACAGAAACTGCCCGATGATCTTCTCCAGCACCACCGCCGATTGGGTGATCAACAGGCGGTCGCCGGCCTTGAGCATTTGATCGTCACCCCCGCCGTCCATTCCGATGTACTGCTCGCCGAGCAGGCCGGATGTCAGGATCGAGGCCGAGGAGTCCTTCGGAAACCTATAACGTTTGTAGAGGTTCAAGGTTACGCGCGCACGGAAACTCTGGTTGTCGAAAGACACGTCGGCCACGCGCCCGACCACCACTCCCGCGCTTTTCACCGGCGCGCGCGGCTTCAACCCGCCGACATTGTCGAACTCGGCAACCACCTGATAGGTGTCGGCGACGCTGTATCCGCTCATGTTCCCAACCTTGAGCGCCAAGACCAGCAACGCGCCAATGCCGGCACAGACAAACAGTCCAACCCACAGGTCGAGCATCGAGCGTTCCATCACACCCCCCGAAACATGAATGCAGTCAACACGAAATCCAGACCCAGGATGGCGAGCGACGACGTCACCACCGTACGCGTGGTTGCACCGGACACCCCTTCCGCGGTCGGCGGAGCATCATAACCCTCGAACAGCGCAATCCAGGTTACGGCGATACCGAACACGAAACTTTTTATCACGCCGTTGACGATATCCTCGCGGAAATCAACCGCGCTCTGCATCTGCGACCAGAACGAGCCTTCGTCGACGCCGATCAACACCACCCCAACCAGGTAACCGCCGAACACGCCCGTGGCGCTGAACATGGCCGCGAGCAAAGGCATCGAGAGCACCCCGGCCCAGAATCGCGGCGCCACCACGCGGGCAATCGGATCCACCGCCATCATTTCCATTGCGGAGAGTTGCTCGGTCGCCTTCATCAGGCCGATCTCCGCGGTCATGGCCGAACCGGCGCGGCTGGCGAACAACAGCGCCGAGACCACCGGACCCAGTTCGCGCACCAGCGACAGAGCGACCAACACACCGAGTGCAGACTCGGAGCCGTAGGTCTGCAATGTCTGGTAGCCCTGAAGCCCGAGCACCATTCCGACGAAAAGGCCCGACACCAGAATAATGATCAGCGAGAGCACGCCGGTGAAGTAAAGCTCGCGGATGATCAGGCGCAGACGGCGGAAACTGGTTCCGGACTGCAGCAGGATCAATGCGAAAAAACGGCTGGCATAACCAAGGCGCCACACGCCGTTGACGGTGTGATGGCCGATATTCCTGACGTTAACGACGGCCGAGCGATTGAACATGCTATCGATTGACCTTCAGATCGTCGCGGTAATCCGCGCTCGGGTACTGAAACGGCACCGGCCCGTCGGGTTCGCCATAAACGAACTGATGCACCAGCGGCTCCGCCGATGCCTGCATCTCCTGCGGCGTGCCCTTGGCAACGATCACGCCATCGGACAGGTAGTAAACGTAGTCGACCATTTTCAACGATTCCTGCACATCGTGGGTCACCACGATCGAGGTCGCGCCGAGCGCATCGTTGAGCCGCCGTATGATATTGCCAATGACCCCCAGGGAAATCGGATCGAGTCCAGCGAATGGTTCGTCGTACATGATCAACATCGGATCGAGCGCAATTGCGCGTGCCAACGCCACGCGCCGCGCCATGCCGCCGGACAACTCCGAGGGCAACAATTGTTGCGCGCCGCGCAGACCCACGGCGTGCAGTTTCATCAAAACCATGTCGCGAATCATCGCTTCCGGCAGATCGGTGTGTTCGCGCATCTGGAACGCCACGTTATCGAACACCGACAAGTCGGTGAAAAGCGCGCCGAACTGGAACAACATGCCCATGCGGCGACGCATCTGGTACAAGCCGTCTCGGTCGAGTTCGTGCATGACTTTGCCCGCTACCTTGACCTGACCCTGGCGCGGTTTCAGCGCGCCGCCAATAAGTCGCAGAATCGTGGTCTTGCCGGAACCGCTGATGCCCATGATGGACACCACCTTCCCGCGCGGAATGGCCATGTCGATCCCGCTCAGGATCGGGCGGCTCTTGTCGTACCAGAAATTCAGGCCGCTAATTTCTACGAGGTTGTCGGAATGCGCCATAGTGTCCGGGATCGAAACAGGCGAGCATTGTAACGGAGAGCGGCGCACGACGCAGAATGCTTGCAAGTTGGCGCGATTGCGTGCACTTTTGGCAACTATCAGAAGTTCGGTTCACGACCATGACAACGCATGAGGCGGGAGTTTCCTCCGCGATCAGCTTTCGGGGGCTGCGCAAGTCTTACGCGGACACGGCGGTGTTGCGCGGGCTCGAACTCGATATTCCTGCCGGCCGCACTTTTGGACTGGTCGGCATGAACGGCGCGGGCAAAACGACGCTTATCAAATGTCTGCTGGATTTCTGCGAATTCGATTCCGGGGAAATTCGGATTTTCGGATTGCCGAGCCAGGAAACCGACGCCCGCGCGCGGCTGGCGTTTCTGCCTGAGCGGTTCGTGCCTCCCTATTACCTCACCGGGGAGGATTTCCTGCGCTACATGATGAAGCTGTATTCACGAAGCTACGAGCCCGCGCAAGTGCAGCGCACGCTTGCCGACCTTGATCTCACCGAGTCGGCGCTGCGCAAGCCGGTGCGCACCTTTTCCAAAGGGATGACGCAAAAGCTCGGGCTCGCCGCTTGCCTGCTTTCTGATCGCGAGTTGCTGGTGCTGGACGAACCGACCAGCGGACTGGATCCCAAGGCCCGCAAGTTACTTAAAGACCGGCTGCAGGCGGCGCATGCGGCCGGGCGCACCGTGTTCCTCACTTCGCATGCGCTGCCCGACGTCGAGGAGCTATGCGACCGGATGGCGGTACTTCATCAGGGTGAACTGCGTTTCTCCGGCACGCCTCTGGAGCTGCGTAGCCGCTTCAACGCCGAAACGCTGGAACAGGCGTATCTGGCCTGTATACAGTAAGTTCGTGCGGCTAACTCTATGAGGTATCTAACTTTTCTGGCACAATCAAGCGAATGAACCAGATCCGGCCGTGCCCGTCGGCAACATGGACCCCCAGACAACGACCAAACCCGAGCTGCTGATCGTCGACGACGATCCGCTTATCACCGATACGCTCAATTTTGTGCTGGGCAAGGACTACAACGTGCGCGTCGCGGCTTCGCGAGCACAGGTAAAAAGCCTGTTGCGCCAGCTGGACGCTCCGCCGGCGCTCGCGCTGGTCGATTTGGGGCTGCCACCGACCCCGCACCGCCCGGATGAAGGTTTCCGCCTGATCACCGAACTGCTCGCCTACTCGCCCGCGATCAAGATACTGGTGCTTTCGGGTCAAAACGACGAAGGCAATGCCCGTTACGCCCGCACCCTCGGTGCAGTCGAGTTCGTTGCCAAGCCCTGCGAACCGGAAGTCCTCAAGGCCTTGCTCGCCAAGGCACAGCAGATCGCCGAGGTGGAGAAGAGTTCCGCGGACCTCGACACCGGCATCGTCGGCAGCGGTTTTGCCATCAGAAAACTGCATCAACAGATCCTGCAGTACGCTCCAGCACCTTTCCCGGTGTTGATTGAAGGCGAGTCCGGCAGCGGCAAGGAGCTGGTGGCGCGGTCGCTGCACCGTCAAAGCCAGCGCGCCGCTAAACCCTATCTTGCGCTTAACTGCGCGGCGATTTCTCCGACACTTGTCGAACCGACGCTGTTTGGCTATGTAAAAGGGGCGTTTACTGGCGCAACGTCGTCGCGATCGGGTTATTTCGAAGATGCCCATGAGGGCACGCTGTTTCTGGACGAGATCGGCGAGTTGCCGCTGGAGCTCCAGGCAAAGCTGCTCAGGGTGCTGGAGAATGGCGAGTTTCAGCGCGTCGGCGAAACCCAAAGCAAGACATCCAACGCGCGCGTAATCGCAGCTACCAATCGGGACCTGCGCCAGGAGGTTCGCGGCGGGCGCTTTCGTGCCGACCTCTATCACCGCTTGTCGGTTTTCTCGATCGCCGTGCCGCCATTGCGCGAACTGAGCGAGGACAAGCTCAAACTGCTGCAGCATTACTCGGCGATTTACGCGCGCCAGAGCGGGATGCCGCCTTTTCAGTTGGACCCCAAGTCGATGGACCTGTGGATGCAGTACGGTTTCCCGGGAAACGTCCGCGAACTGCGCAACATCGTCATCCGCCTGACCACCAAATACGCAGGCCAGACGGTCAACAGCGAACAGGCGTTGGCGGAATTCGACTGGGAAGAGCCCGCAGTCACGCAGTCAGGCATCGCGCCGGCGCAGGACTTCAAGTCCACGATGGAAACCGCGCGCAAGCAACTGCAGGTGCACAAGAACTTCAATCTCGATCATGCGCTCAGGGAGTTGGAGAAGAGCTACGTCGAGGCGGCGCTCGATATCACGCGGGGCAACCTTAGCCAGGCAGCGAAGCTGCTTGGCATTCATCGCACCACTTTGTACAGCCGCATGCAGAGCTATGCCGCCCCGGGGGAGGAGGGATAGTCGATGTATTACGCGTTTTTCGGCCTTGATCAGGCGCCTTTCAAGATCACCCCGGACACCGATGTCTTCTTCGAGGGCGGCAATCGCGGCGCAATCCTCGAGGCGTTGATATATGCCATTTCAAACGGCGAAGGCATCATCAAGGTAACCGGCGAAGTGGGCAGCGGCAAGACCATGCTTTGTCGCGTGCTGCAGACCCGGCTGCCAAAGAACGTTGAAACCGTGTATCTGGCCAATCCGAGCGTGTCGTCTGAAGAAATTCTCCACGCGATCGCATTCGAGTTGCAGTTGCCGATCGCCAAGGACGCCAGCCGCCTCGAGGTGATGCATTCGCTCAACGCCTACCTGCTCGAGCGCCACAGCCAGCAGCGCCAGGTAGTGGTGTTCGTGGAAGAGTCCCAAGGCATGCCGATCCCGACCCTGGAGGAGGTCCGTCTTCTTTCCAACCTCGAGACCCAGCAGTACAAGCTGTTGCAGATCGTGCTGTTCGGCCAGCCCGAACTCGACGACAACCTGCGCCAGCCGCAAATCCGGCAACTGCGCGAGCGCATCACCCACAGCTTCACCCTGCTCCCTCTCGACCATGGGGATGTCAAAGCCTATCTGACCTTCCGCCTGCAGGCCGCGGGATATCATGGGCCGGACTTGTTCAACCGGCGAGTGATCGCTTATCTCACCAAAGCGAGCGGCGGGCTCACCCGCCGCGTCAACCTGATTGCAGACAAAGCGCTGCTGGCGGCTTTTGCCGAAAGCACGCACAACGTCACATTGAGACACGTCAGAGCCGCGGTGCGCGACAGTGAATTCAGCGACTTGCCCCGGGCGCGCAGCCCGGCACCTTTCGCCTACGCACTCGGCGGCCTGGCACTTGGTGGCGTGATCGGCGTAGCCGCGTTTGCCGCCTACCAGACGCTGCTCGTTCCCGCGCTACCGGTTTCGGCGCCGATGGCCTCGATTCCAGTGGCTGCGGCAGTCCCGACAGCGCAATCCGCCGGCAACGCTCCCACGGTGACGGCCGCGTCGGGCACTGCCGCGCCAGCAAGCCATGCGCCAAATCTGGCATCGACGGCTACCACGTCTGGCAGTGAAATTAACGCCACGGCTAACAGGAAAACCACGGAGCCCCGCGCTACGCCGTCAACGGCGCCCGAGATCATTGCGGAGGCTGCGCCCGTTTCTCCACCGGGGCGCCCCGCGGCGACCGGCGAACAGTCCCGCACGACCCCGGAGCCAACGCCCTACCCGGGACCGGTGGAGGCCAATTTGTCAGAACGCGACTGGAAGTCGGCCTCCGAGGATGTTCTGGAACAGCGCTTGCGTTCAACGGAGCAGTGGCTGGCAGCACAGAATGGCACCGTGTACAGCATTCAACTGCTTGGTACCAACGACCCAGAACTCTTAAGAGTTTATTTCAAAACGATCTCTAAATATCTTGAAATTGAAAAGGTTTATGTGTACCGTACAGTGGCAAATCAGCGTCCATCCTTGACTGTCCTGTACGGAAACTTCGCTAACCGGGCGGAGGTTAGTCGGGTGCTGCAAAGTCTGCCGGAAGAATTAAAAACAAACCGTCCGTACTACCGCACGATTCAGGGCGTGCGTTCGGAGATCGCCCGGCACAGGTTATAGCAGCCTGAGCGGCACTGAAACCGCTTCAGCAACAGCTGCGTAAAAGGTACGGAATACTTCTTCGAGAACTGAGAGTGGGTCATTGGGGGGGCAAGGCGCTATGTCCGAGTTGGCGACGCAACAGTGGCGAGGATGCAATGCCGCACGCCGTCACATGATGCCAACACGCGGCTTTTCGACGCTGGCGCTGATCCTTGTCGCCATGACCACGGCCGGGTGCACCTACAAGCCCACGGTTCGACCGTCCCAGGGCCACATCAACGCCGAACAATTCCCGCCCAAGGCCGCCAACGAGAAGATCCTGCCGCCGGTCACGGCGAGTGAATTCGTGCCCCTGCCCAAGCCACAGGTCAAGGTTCCCACCTACAGCGTGGTGGTGCAGGAGGTTCCGGTCAAGGAACTGCTGTTCGCGCTGTCGCGCGACACCAGGCAGAACATCGACGTGCACCCGGGCATCCAGGGACTGGTTACGCTGAACGCGATCGACGAGACCCTGCCGGCCATCCTGGAACGCGTCGCCCAGCAGACCAATCTGCGCTATCGCACCGACGGCAGGACCATCGTGGTGGTGCCGGACACCCCCTACTTCAAGACCTACCGGATCAATTACGTGAACATGAGCCGAGATACCGCCTCCAGCATCGGCGTGAGCGGGGAAATTTCCGGCTCATCGGCTGGCGGTGGCGGCCAGTCGGGAGGGGGACAAGGTGTCGGCGGCGCCTCGAACACCAAGGTGGATACCAGATCCGTCAACAATTTCTGGGATGTCCTGCGGCAGAACGTCGAGTCCATTCTGGCGGCCACCAAGGCATTGACCCAGAATGCCGATCAGCGCGCCGCACGTGCCGAAGCCGAACTTGCAGCCCGCGAGGAACGCATCGCCCAGGTGGAAGCCGCATCGCGCGCCGGCGCCAACGCCGCCGCCCTGTTCAGCACGGCCTTCGCGCAAAGCCCGAGCGTACCCTCCGATACCAAGAACGAAATCGTGGTCAACCCCATTACCGGCACGGTCACCGTGCTCGGCAACGAAAAGCAGCACGCGCTGGTTCAGCAATATCTGGACAGCGTCAGCTCGGCATCGCAGCGGCAGGTGCTGATCGAAGCCACCATCGTCGAAGTCCGGCTCTCCAACAATTATCAGGCCGGCGTGGACTGGAGCCGGATGGCTACCTCGATCGGCCAAGGCGCTAACTTCACGCAGCAACTGCTCGCCCCACCGGGGACTCCCAGCGGCCTGACCATCGGCTACACCAATCCCAACTCCAGCGTAGGCAATGTCAGCGCGACCATCCGCTTACTCGAGCAGTTCGGCAACACCAGGGTGCTGTCGAGCCCGAAGCTGATGGCGCTTAATAACCAGACGGCGCTGCTGAAAGTTGTGGACAACGTCGTTTATTTCGAGATTCAGACCACGGCCGGCACAACAACGGCCGCCGGTGTAATCAATCCGCCTACCACCAACACAACAGCAAAGACGGTTCCGGTAGGACTGGTGATGAGCGTGCTGCCGCAGGTCACAGATTCGGGAACGGTGAATCTGACGGTGAGACCGACGATTTCGCGAATTTCGGACAGAGTTCAGGATCCCAATCCTGCACTGCGGGCTCAGTTCAACAGTTTGGGCATCCAGATCTCTCCTGCGATATCAAACCTGATCCCGCAAATCCAGGTGCGGGAAATGGAGTCGGTGCTGCAGGCCGGCAGCGGACAGACCATTATCCTTGGCGGGCTTATGCAAGACGACGTGCGGCGCGACCGCGATGCCGTGCCCGGCCTGGGGCGGCTGCCTTCCCCGGCGAGCGACGTCTTCAGCTATCGCGACGAAGCAGTGAGCAAGACCGAACTGGTAATCTTCCTCAAGCCGACGGTGATTAGCAATCCGTCACTGGACAGCGACGAGCTGAAGTTCTTCCAGCGTTTTCTCCCGGTCATGGACAAGACTGGCAAGAACCCATGAGCCTCCTGCTCCAGGCCCTGCAAAAAGCCGCCAAGATCCGCGAAGAAGTCGAGGGGGAACCTGGTTCCGGCTCCACAACCACCTCGGATCCACTCGCCCTCGAGCCGATAGCCTCCGAGCCGATGCTGCGTGACGAGATGCCGAGCCGTTCGCCGACTCCGGCGCAGGCGGCCACGGTGGTGCAAGCGAGCCACTTGCCGGATTTCGATCCGATGGGCTATGCGCGCGATCACTACATGATCGTTTTTCTTGGGGCGGCCGTATTGGTCGCAATCATTTACGGCGGCTACGTTTACATCCAGATTTCCAGCCCCGGTTCGCTGCGCTCAACGCCGGCGCCGATGACGGCTCCAATTGCGCTTCCGGCCAGTCCGCCGGATACAGCGGCAAAGATCTCCGGGATGCCCGCCAATACAGCGATGGCGGCATCGGTGACCGCCGGGTCCGCGACTTCGATGTTCGATGATTCGGATAAATCAGTACGGCCCGGCGCAGCGGCAGCGGAACCCGCCCGGTCGGCAACGACGCGCCCGCGCCGCGCCGCCAGGGCACCGCGGGTAACGGAGGCGTCTGAAACAGCGGTCGTTTCTTTGGCCGATCCGCCGGTCGAAACCGTGGTCATCAAGACCGGCGAAGCCAAGGGGATATCGGTGCGCCGCCAGCCGGCCACCCTCGTGCCGGTGGATCCGACGCTGATGCAGGCCTACGAGGCGCTGCAGCAGGGCGACCTGGCGCTGGCGCGCAATCTTTACCAGCAAGTCCTGCTTGCCGAGCCAAGGAGCATCGACGCGCTGCTGGGCCTGGGCGCCATAGCCTGGAAAGAGGGCCGGATCGAGGAAGCCAGCCAACGCTACCAGCGGGTGTTGGAACTCGAGCCGCGCAACCCCTATGCCCAGGCCGGTCTGATTGCGATCATCGGCGGCGCCGACCCGCAGGCAAGCGAGTCCCGGCTCAGGCAATTGATCGCGCGCGAGCCCTCGGCCTTCCTCTATTTCACCCTCGGCAACCTCTACGCCGACCAGGGCCAGTGGCCGGGAGCCCAACAGGCTTACTTCCAGGCTTATCAGTTGCAGCCGGACAATCCCGATTACGCATTCAATCTCGCCGTCGGCCTCGAACACGTCGGACAGGCCCGGCCCGCGCTCGATTACTACCGCAAGGCGCTCGATTTGTCCTTCCGCAAAGGCCGCGCCAACTTCGACCAAAACCTCGTCATCCAGCGCGTTGGCCAGCTCTCCGCCCGCGTAGAGTAGTGGCGAGGTAGCGCGACGATGGCCGAACAGCGCAAAAAGCTTCGCCTAGGCGAACTGCTGGTTCAGCAGGGGCTGATCTCCCAAGATCAGCTGCGCATCGCGCTCACTGAGCAGAAGTCCCAGAACATCCCGATCGGCAGACTGCTGGTGCGGCTGGGCTTCGTCACCGAGGCGGTGATTCGCGACATCATGGCGCGAACCATCGGCCAGGAAAGCATAGACCTGTCTCAGGTGCTGGTTGACGCCGAGGCTTTGAGGCTGGTGCCGCAGGACTTCGCCCGCCGCCACCGCCTGTTGCCGATTGCCTACGATGCCGAGCAGAACCTGCTGATGGTCGCCATCACCGAGGTGTTCAACGTCGTGGCGCTTGACCAGTTGCGCGCCACCCTCGGCCAGAACATCCAGCTCAAGACCGTGCTCGCGGGCCAGGCTCAGCTAGACGAGTACATCGATCAGTTCTACGGTTTCGAGCTGTCGGTTGACGGCATCCTGCGCGAGATCGAAACCGGCGAAATCGATTATCAGAGCATCCAGGCGGTCGGCGACGAATACACCCAGCCGATCGTACGGCTGGTCGGCGCGCTGCTGGTGGACGCGGTCAAGCGCGGCGCCTCCGACATCCATTTCGAGCCGGAATTCGCCTTCCTGCGCGTCCGCTACCGCATCGACGGCGTGCTCGAGCAGATACGCAGCCTGCACAAGAATTACTGGCCGGGCATTGCAGTGCGGGTCAAGGTCATCAGCGGAATGAACATCGCCGAGACCCGAGCGCCGCAGGATGGACGGCTTTCGCTTAACCTCAACGGCCGTCCGGTGGACTTTCGAGTTTCCTCGCAACCCACCATCTGGGGCGAGAACATTGTCTTGCGCGTGCTCGATCGGGAAAAATCGATCATAAGTCTGGAACAAATGCGCCTCCCGAAGGCGGTAATGGCGAAGCTCAACCTGATGCTGGCCCGGCCCGAAGGCATTCTGGTGCTGACCGGCCCGACCGGCAGCGGCAAGACCACAACTTTGTACTCGATGCTCGCCAAACTCAATGTCGAGTCGGTGAACATCATGACCCTCGAAGACCCGGTCGAGTATCCGGTGGCAATGATGCGCCAGACCTCGGTGAACGAAACGGCAAAAGTGGACTTCGGCAATGGCATCCGTTCGATCATGCGCCAGGATCCGGACATCATACTGGTCGGAGAAATCCGCGACCGCGATACTGCCGAGATGGCGTTTCGCGCAGCAATGACAGGCCACCAGGTTTTCACCACCCTGCACACCAATTCCGCGCTCGGCACGTTCCCGCGCCTGCTCGACATCGGCATTGCGCCGGACATCATGGCCGGCAATATCATTGGCATCATCGCGCAGCGGCTGGTGCGCCTGCTTTGCCAGCATTGCAAGGAGGCCTACACCCCGTCGCCGGAAGAACGGCAGCTGCTCGGCAGCGACCTCGACAGCGGGGTCAAGATCTTTCGCCCGGTCGGCTGCGACCGCTGCAATCATCGCGGCTACCGTGGCCGCACCGCGATCATGGAGATCCTGCACATGGACAGCGACATGGATGAACTGGTAGCGCGCCGAGCGTCGCCGCGAGAACTACGCGAGTCTGCCAACGCCAAGAATTTCCGCCCGCTCGCCGAAGAGGGCGTACAGAGGGTGGCGGACGGGATTACCAGCCTGGCCGAAGTGGCGCGCGCCATCGACCTAACCGGACGGGTGCACTGAGATGACGCGCATCACGCCGGCATTGCCCTCGCAGCTCACGTGTCACGAAACGCTAACGTGAAATCGAGCCTTTGATGCCGGCATTCGAATACAAGGCGATTGACAAGGCCGGGCGTTCCACCCGCGGCAAGCTCGACGCCGCCAACGAAATCGACCTCGAATTGCGGCTGAGAAAGATGGGGCTCGACCTCATCACCACACGCCTGCTGCGCAGCCACACGCCCACGCTGGCGGGCGGCAACATCACGCGCCAGGATTTGATCACGTTCTGTTTCGACCTGGAGCAAATTTCGCGCGCCGGCATCCCCATCCTCGAAGGCCTGCGCGATTTGCGCGAGGGAATGGACAATCCACGCTTCCGCGAACTTCTCACCTCCGTGCTGGAAGACATCGAAGGCGGCAAGACCCTGTCGCAGGCCCTCGCCGCTTTCCCGCGGGTTTTCAACACTGTGTTCGTGAGCCTGATCCGGGCGGGTGAACTGTCAGGCACGCTCACCGAAGTATTCGAGAATCTCGGTGCCACGCTTAAATGGCAGGACGAACTGATTTCGCAAACGCGGCGGCTGCTGGTCTATCCGACGATGGTGCTGGTGGTGGTACTCGCGGTGATGATGTTCCTGCTGCTGTACCTGGTGCCACAGGTAACGGCGCTGCTCAAAACGATGGGCCTTGAACTCCCGCTCCAGACCCGGGTGCTGATCTGGATTTCCGGATTCACCGCAGATTACTGGCCGCTGATGCTGCTGCTCCCGGTTGTCGCCACAGCGGTTGTGAGCTTCATGGTGCGCACCAATCCGCGAGGGCAGTATTTATTTGACTACGTGATACTGCACCTGCCGATCGTCGGGGTAATCCTGCAGAAGATCATCCTGGCGCGCTTCGCCAACTTTTTCGCGCTCATGTACCGCTCCGGCATAACCATCCTGGATGCAGTCAGGACCAGCGAGGAAATCGTCGCAAACCGTTACGTGGCGGACGGCATTCAGCGCGCGGGTCAGCAGATCAACGCCGGGGAAAGTCTCTCCGAGGCGTTTCAGAACCTCGGCATGTTTCCGCCGCTGGTCATCCGCATGCTGCGCGTCGGCGAAAATACCGGCGCGCTCGACACTGCGCTCATGAACGTCACGTACTTCTACAACCGCGACGTGCGCGATTCGGTGGACAAGGCGCTCAAGCTCCTCGAGCCTACCCTCACCCTGGTGCTCGGCACTTTGCTCGCGCTGATCCTGTATTCAGTACTGACCCCGATATACGATGTTATCGGCAAGGTGCGAATATGAAGCTGGAAGCCAAACTGCTGCTGTGCATATCCGCCGATCAGGCCACCGTCGCCTCGTGGCGCCGGCGCAAGCTTGCCGAATGCAGGCGCTTCGACAACGATGAGCAGGGCTGGGCGGCGTTCAGCAACTATCTGCGTGCCGCGCGGGGCCTTCCGGTCCACGTCATGGTGGATACGGTGGACGAGGATTTCCGTTTCGAGACGCTGCCGCACGCCCGCGGTGGCGACCGTCTCGAAATGGTCGGCCGCAAGCTCAAGCAGCTCTACCGCGGCACACCCTACTATTCCTGGTCCCTCCAGGAGCGCGCCACCGGCAAGCGCCGCGACGACCGTTATTTATTCGTCGCGCTGACCAATCCCGACTTGCTGGCTCCGTGGCTGCGGGTGATCGAGTCCAACAGCTTGCCCGTGGCGGGCGTGTATCCGCTGTCGATCGTCAGTGCATCCCTGGTCGAGCGCCTGCGGCTGAAGCAGACCAACCTGCTTATCGTCACGAAGAACAGCGCCGGCTTCAGGCAGACGTTCTTCAAGGACGGAAAATTGCGAATCAGCCGGCTCACGCCGCTGCGCGAATCGCGCGGAACGGCAGACCAGTACTACGCCGACGAAGTCGCCAATACGCGGATGTACCTTGACGCGCTCACCGTAACCCATGTCGACGACACGCTTGCGGTGGTGATCGTCGATCAGGACGATTCGCTTGGAGGTCTGCCGGCGGCCATCGAGCGCGGCCGTCCGAACACTCGTTGTCATCTGCTGCACAAGGCCGAAGTCGCTGCGCGGCTTGGCATCGCGCCCCCGGACCTGGCGGCTTCCGCCGAGGCTCTGCACCTGCATTTGCTGGGCCAACAAAAACCGGCGCTCAATCTCGCGCCTGCGGGAGTAACGCACGGCTACCGGCGCCACCTGGCCGCACGCCTGGTATACGCCGCCTCGGCGGCTGCATTGCTCGGTGCGGTAGCGTGGAGCGGCGCCAATGCATACCAGGCCATGAAGCTTGGCGACGAAATCGGCAACCTGCAGCGCAAGACCCTCGAATATCAATCGCAGTACCAGCAGGTTACGGCGCAGTTTCCGCAGGCGCCGACCTCCCCGGACAACCTGCTCAATACCGTTGAGGCGGCGCAGCAGATCCGCGCCGGTCTGCGCACTCCCGAGTTGCTCTTCACGATCGTCAGTCAGGCACTGGACGCCGCACCCAAAGTGCAACTCAACAGCCTCGAGTGGCACTACGGCGATGCTTTCGCGGAACTGGACAACGATGCCCACGCTGCCGATGCTTCGGCGACAACGGCGCCGGCATCCGGCACGCGCAACCAGATCGGGGTCATCAACGCCGAGGTAAAGCCTTTCAACGGCGATTACCGCGCCGCGATCGACGTAATCAATGCGTTCGCGGCCCAGCTTGCTGCCAACGACATGGTCGCCCAGGTCAAGGCGCTGCAGTTGCCTCTGAACATGCGCTCTGATTCCGGTCTGAGCGGGTCCACCGCCAAGGCGGCCGCGCTCAGCGGCGCCCAGTTCCGGCTCGCGGTCCGTTTCCGCAACGGGGTATAACCGCCATGAAGATCACCGGCAAGGACCTGACCAGGCTGAAGTTCCCGGCGCTGTTTTTCCTCGCGGCAGCGACCGTTTCCGTCGTGCTGCTCAGCCTGTCCTCCGGTTATCGCGCGCGGGTCGAGCGCGAGTTGCTTACTCATGCAAACGCGTTGCAGGAGGCGCGGAACCGCTTCCAGCGTTCCGGCGAAGAGCGTGAGCTCATCCTGCGCTACCTTCCGGTTTACCAGCAACTGGGACAGCAGGGCTTTATCGGCCCCGAGCAGCGCATCAACTGGCTGGAAGGCTTGCGTATCGCGAACGCCGAGGCGGGGCTGTTCGGCGTGGACTACCAGTTGCTGCCGCAGGAGCCATTCCCGCTCGCCGACAAGAGCAATCCAATCGCTCCGCGCGTTCTGCACTCGCAGATGAATCTGTCGATGGGTCTGGTGCATGAGGGCGACCTGGTGCGTTTCCTGCGCGCACTGGCCGCACAGCAGGCAGGACTGTTCACGCTTACCAGCTGTTCGTTGGAACGCATCGGCCAGGATTCCACGCCCGCGCCGCGACAAGCCAACCTGAATGCCCGCTGTAATCTGAGCTGGATAACGGTGAGTCGGGAGAAGGATAAGTCATGAGAACCGCGATTTCTTTGTGCCTGCTGACCGCCACCCTCGCCGCGCCGATCCCGGGCTCGGCTGAGCCGCTCGGCCGCCTGTTCTTCACCGCCGCTCAGCGCAGCGCGCTGGACGCAGGAAAACGCCTGGCGGCTTCTCCTCCGGCCTCCAAGCGCACCGCGCCGCGCGGGCCCGAATCGGCCACGCTTAGCGGCGTGGTAAGGCGCAGCGACGGCGAATACACGGTATGGGTGAACGGACGCGCCGTCGGCAAGGGCGGACCGCCCGGAGTCAGCGCAGTTCCCTCGGAAAATCATCCGGCGGCGGCCAGGATTAAATTGCGTGGCGCCAGCGCGCCGGTGGAGTTGCGCGTCGGCCAGCGTGTCGGGCGTTCGACCGGCAGCGTGTCCGAAGGCTATCTGCTGCGGCAGCGATCGACGCCCGAACCCAAGGCCGAGCAAACGGGGAGCGGGAGCGCCCAATGACTTTGCGCGGGACGGCGCCAACGCGCCGGCAGTCCGGGGTCTATATCATTGCGATCGCGATAATGCTTGGGATAGCTGTCACGCTCCTAACATTCGGTGCCCTCAGCGACCTCGCGCGCATCAATACCTCGGACCAACGCACTACGGAGTCGCTTGAGCAGGCGAAACAGTCGTTAATCGGCTACGCCGTAGCCTACCGGGACCGGGTGCCGCCGACCGGGGCGCGCACCAACGCTTTTGGCTTCCTGCCTTGTCCCGACATGAACGGCTCAGGCGGTGAGGGTGTCTCGGCAACGGCCTGCGGAGCGCAGGACGTCACGGTGATCGGCCGGCTACCTTGGCGGACGCTGGATCTGGCGCCGCTGCGGGACGGCAGCGGCGAGTGCCTGTGGTACGCGCTATCGGGGAACTTCAAGAACAATCCCAAGACGGCTTTGATGAACTGGGACACCAACGGCCTGATCGAGGTCATGACGCCCGATGGGACGGCTTTTGTTGCCGGCGCATCGCCCACCAACCGCGCTGTCGCCGTTGTTTTCTCGCCCGGCGCCGTCCTTCCAGGCCAGGACCGATCGCTTGCCGCAATCAATCCGCCAAATAGTTGCGGGGGCAATTACACCGCCGCGAACTATCTGGACACCGACGTCGCGAGCGCAATCAACAATGCGACGGCCCCGTCAGCGACAGCCAACGGCCTGTCGCGATTCATCACAGCGATTGAGTCCGCCCGCACACCGGCGACCAACGACAGCTTCAACGACCGTCTTGCCGCCATCCTGCCAAACGAAATTTTTGCCAGGCGCATCCTCCTGCGCTCAGATCTCGATCCATTGTTGGCCGATCCCGCGACCGGTATGCTGCGACGACTCGCCGATTGCATCGTCTGGTACGGCAAGAAAAACGCGGCCGGAGTGGCCGACAAAAGGTTGCCCTGGGCGGTACCGATCATGCTCGGTAATTACGGCGTTTCGACGGCTTATGACGACGGCGCCAACGTCTTTTCGGGGCGCTTTCCCTATCTCGCCCAGTCCTCGGATGCCACGACCAACAACATAAGCGTCGTTCCCCCCGATTACGAACTCCTGCGTTTGTCCGGCGCGGAAGCCTGCCCGAACTGGGGATTGAGCGACGAGTTCTGGGACAATTGGAAGGATCACATTTTCTACGCAGTCGCCAAGGCGTTCGCGCCGAATAGTGCGGTCGCCACCAATGCCGATCCCTGCGCCTCGGATGAATGCATAAGTGTCGACGGCGGCGTCGGTAATGCGGCGGTCGTAATCTTTGCAAACCCGAAAGGGGCCGGACAGTCCAGGAATAATGACACTAACCCGCTGTATACCAGTGCGGAGAAGTCCAATCAGGCGAATTACCTCGAGGGGATTAACGCAACCACCATCCTCAACAACAGCCCAAATGCGGCCACGCCAAGACAGTTTACAAAACTGGCAGGCACTGACATCGTAATGTGCGTACGCCTTGATCCGAATCCGGCCATTGGTTTGTTTGTCGACCCGACCTGCGCAACGACTTCGGTGTGCACCGCCGACGGATTGGCCCTCGGGAATTATCGCAGCGGCAACACCAACAATTGCAAGGTAGGCAAGGACAGCCTGTTGCCCGCGTGCAAGACGCTGGAGGACAGGATTCACAATAACAACTGCCCCTGCCACAAGGGCGGCCATGACTTCGCCAACAAGGATTGCCTCAAAGGTTTCACCACCAACAAGTGCCTGAACGCCCACAGTAGTTTGCTTGCCTGCTAGACCTGATGCAGCCAACGCTGATGGAAACGAGTAAGCCTGGTTTCCCTCACTTACGGGTATCGCGTCCGCACGCGGGCTTTTCGCTCATCGAGCTGGCGGTGACGCTATTCATCCTCACGCTACTCATCGGCAGCATTCTTTTCCCGCTCACCGCCCAGATCGACCAGAGCCGTGTCAGCCGGACCGAACGGCAGCTCGAACAGATCAAGGAGGCGCTGATCGGCTACGCGATCATCAATCGCAACTTGCCGTGCCCTGCAAAATCGGCCACTGACGGTAACGAGGACCGCATTAGCGGGGGAACAACGTGTAGACTCGTTTCAAGCAACCCAATACGCGTTGGATTCCTGCCCTGGGTCACGCTCGGGCTCGATCAGGCCGATGCCTGGGACAACCTGTTTCGCTATAGCGTTTCCGCAACTCACACGGATTCCGATCTCACGACGAACTTTACTCTGGACGATATCGGGGACATTACGATTCAGACCCGCGACAACACTGGCGCGCTGGTGAACTTGTCGAATTCCTCCGCAATTCCAGTGGTGATCATGTCACACGGCAAGAACAGCTTTGGGGCGACGACGCGCGAGGGAACCCCCCGCTTCACACCCGGCGGCTGGGCCGGCGACGAGAGGGACAACGCAAACAATTCCACCACTTTTGTTTGGCGAATTCGCACCGAACGCACGACTGCGCCGGGCGGCGAATTCGACGACATCGTGGCGTGGATCACGCCCAACATCCTCAACTCCCGGATGGTGGCGGCCGGACGCCTGCCGTAAAGTGCTGGTCAGGATTTGGAGACCGCTTCAGCATCGAGGCTGAAGCACACCCGCCCCGGCTGGTTCGAGTCGAGTTGCAATTTCCAACCCTGTTCGCGCGCGAAACGGGCCACCTGGTAAAGTCCCACGCCCAGTCCGGTATTGGACGGCACTGTCGAGCCGAACAACTGCCGCGCCAGCCCGTCCGGAATCGCCTGCCCGTCATCGCATACCGAAAGGTTGAAGCCGTTGTCCCACCGCAGCCTGGCTGTGATGCGCAGATTGCTTTCAACCTTGCGTTTCTCGACCGCGTTCTGCAGCAGATTCTCGGCCGCCGTCTCGAAAAGATCCACTGGCAGCGCGGCACCGGCTGGAAAGCCGCCGCCTTCGAATTCGATGCGCCCGTGAGCGAAACGCTGCTTCAGCGCCTCCCACCACTGCAGCGCCGGGCCGGAATCGTTGCCGATCGGCGGCTTGGTATTGAGCTTGTCGAGCGTGATCTGCAATCGCTGGGCGATCTGTGGCAGCTGCCGCTGCATCAAAAGGCGCAGTGCGTCCGCGTCATTTTGATTGCTGGTCTCGGCCGCGGCGCACAAGGAACGCAGGGTCTGCAGCAGGTTCTTCACGTCGTGCGTGAGGCGCGAGCCGGTCTCGTAGATCGCCTGGACGTAGGCATTGCGCCGTTGCTCCTGCTCGCGGATCTTGGCGTCGTGGTAGTCGCCAAGCAGGCGCGCCAGCAGGCGCATGTGCAGCATCAACGCGGGGCGAGGCGACCAGCGTGTGTAGAACGACAACTTCAGCCCGCCGAAGGTAAACTCAGTCGCGTACTTGGTCGCATCCCCCGCGCTGCCGGTCGAGCCCTCGGACTGCCAGCGGACGCCAGACAGCCACGGCAGCCCCGACATCTCGTGCGCGGCCGTGATTACGAATTTGTCCGGGTCGCGTTCGCGGTCGGCGAGTGCTGCAAGGCTGTGCATCCAGTGCTCGAAGGGAATGCCGATGCTGAGGAAATAGCGGGTCAGCAACTGGCCAATGCCGGCAAAGCCTGCACGCGGATCCCACAGAAGCGACAACGCCACCAGCAGGCCGGCGATCACGATCAGCGCCTGCGCCAGCGCGATCACGTAGTTTCCGTGGCTGACCTCCTTGATGACGAAAGCGCCCAGCACCAGCACCACGACCATCAGGAACAGCAACAGGCTGTAGAACAGATCGACCGAGTAGGGGGAGGCCGCCTGCTGTTTCCCGGTACGCACGAAGAATATTGCCGCCACAGGGATAACCAGCCCGTAGCGCACGACCGCCAGCAGTCCCATCGGGAACTCCTGGTCCGGGAACAAGTGCGGCACCACCCAAGCGAGCAAGATAGACAGCAGATAAATCGCCGCCAGCAACGAAACGATGCGCTGGCCGAGATTCTTGATGCCCGGCACGTTGCCGCCGATGAGCGAGAACAACACCGAGATCCACAGCGCCATCATCCACCAGCTGCTGGCAATGATCAGCAGCACCGCCGCGCCGATGATCAGAACAGCCTGTCCGGGGATCAGTTTGTGCTCGCCGCGCCAGAGCGGCTGCCAAAGCAGGAAGAAGCCGAAGTGGGCGAGCATCAGCGCCTGGGCCAGCGGATCGGCAAGATCGAGAATGAGCGCGCCATGAAACGCGAGCAAAGCCAGGGACAGCCAATGTTGCTGCTGCAGCGTCGCAATGGTGCGCGCGACCACGCTACCGGAGTTGATTTCCATCGCCATTTCGTGACAACCTCAGCGCCGCCCGCGCTAATCAGTATGGAATCATGAAACACGCCACCGCCACTGCCTACCTGCCGTCCTGGCGCCACACCCGGCGCGTCGGCGCGATCGCCCGCTATACCGTGCTCGAAGCCTGGCGCAACCGCCTGATCGTGTTGGTCGTTGTCGCGGTGGCGCTGTTGACGCTGCTCAGTCTGTTTGCCCGCGAACTCGCAGTCACCGAAAGCGAACGACTCCAGACTGCGATCCTCGCATCGACTTTGCGGGTTGCCAGTGTCTTCTTTATCACCCTCTACATTCTCAACGGCCTTACCCGCGAATTCAACGACAAAGTCCTGGAGCTCATGCTGTCGCTGGATCTGCCGCGCCCGGGTTACCTGATGGGCAAGTTTCTCGGCTTTGCAATCGTGGCGCTGACCGTCGCGACGATCGTTACCGTCCCCGTTGCGGTACTCGCTCCCTTCGATGCGGCGCTGGCGTGGGGATGCTCGCTGGCGCTGGAACTGCTGATTATTGCCGCACTCAGCGTGTTCTGCATCACAACGTTCACGCAACTGTTGCCCGCTGCCGCATTCGTGACGGCATTTTACCTCCTCGCCCGTTCCATTACCGCGATTCAATTGATGAGCGGCTCCAGCCTGCTCGGGGTCGACGGATTTGGACAGAAGGCGAGCGCCGTGCTCGCCGATGCCCTTGCGATCGCGCTTCCGCGCATGGATGCATTTACCCAGACTGCATGGCTGGTGAACGACGCCGGCGCTCAACCCGCTCTTCTCGGTATAGTGCTGCAAACCGCTATCTATGTGGGATTGCTGCTTGCCGCGGCGATGTTCGATCTCTACCGCAAGAATTTCTGAACCCCCATGGCCGAACGCGCAATCTCGTCCGTCCCCAACGCGGTGCTGGCGCTGCTTGCCGCCGCGCTCGCCTCACAACTTGCGCTCAAGGCCCTGGAGCCGCGCCCCACCGCCACCGCCGCGGACCTTTCCCCGGCTCCCCCGATCGCAGCTCTGCGGCTGGCATCACTGGGCGAGCCGATCGCGGCCGCCAATCTGCTGTCTCTGTATTTGCAGGCGTTCGACACACAGTCCGGCATCAGCATCCCGTTCAAGGATCTCGACTATGACCGGGTGGAAGACTGGTTGATCCGGATTCTGGAGCTCGATCCTCCGGGACAGTACCCGTTGCTGATGGCCTCGCAGATCTACTCGCAAGTGCCGGATGAGAAAAAACAGCGAAAAATGCTCGATCTGGCGTATCGCCAATTTCTGCTCGTCCCCAACCAGCGCTGGCGCTGGCTCGCGCACGCGGCCATCATGGCCAAGCACCGCCTCCACGATCTCGGACTCGCGCTGCATTACGCGCGCGCCATCAATCAGCATGCCACCTCGGCGGAGGTCCCCCACTGGGCCAGGCAAATGCACATTTTTGTGCTTGAGGACATGGGTGAACACGAAACCGCGAAGATCCTTCTCGGAGGTCTGCTGGCAAGCGGCGCGATCACCGATGCACATGAGGTCCGTTTCCTGACCGAGCGCCTGAACACGCTGCAAGCTGTTGAAAAATCGTCAACTGCGTCGGAAAAATGACGCTTGGTAAGCATCCCATCCCGCGAGCGCAAGTCCGGCCTGGTGTCGTTTACCCTCTTGTGAAATACCATTAAAAGTAATTTACACAATGGCTTACGTCATATCCGCAAACGCCGTTGCGTGCCCTCTGAGCGCCAGCTGCAGCCCAAGCCGATCTTACGAGGAAAGTATTAACGTATTGTAAATATGAAAGTTTCCCGATTCCACGCCCGTTTGGCACGATTCTGGCGCTACATGGCTCACCATAACGCTCCAATGCTGGAGGTCGACGGTCATGCATCGTAAAAAAAATCAGGGCTTTACCCTCATCGAAATTGCCATTGTGCTGGTCATCATCGGCCTGCTACTCGGCGGAATTCTCAAGGGTCAGGAACTCATCACCAGCGCCCGCGTGCGTAACCTTATCGCTCAGCAGGACGGCGTGAAGGCGGCTTTCTTCGGGTTCCAGGATCGATTCCGCGCTTTCCCCGGCGACTACACAGCGGCCACCACCAATATTGTTGGTGTATCGACGGCATCGGGTTGTGGCGGTGCGGTCAACGGCAACGGCAACGGCAACGGACGCATCGAGTCGGCTGCGGCCGGATTGTATGAAAACGTTTTGGCGTGGGAGCAGCTGTCGAAGGCTGGATTCATCACCGGCACATACACCTGCGCCACAGCGGAAGGGCCGACGACTTCGCCGGTCAATCCCTATGGCGTGTACATGCAGGTCGTGTTTAACGGCGTCTATGGAATCGCGAGCGGCGGCGCAACTCGTCACAATATCAAGACGGGCAGCCAGGTGCCGGTCGACATCATCGCCGAGATGGATCGCAAGATCGACGACGGCGCACCGTATACCGGCGGCTTCCAGTTCTCTGTTTATCAGGGGAACGGTGCAGCCGCGCCGACTGAAGGCGCCGCCGCCACGCCGGCGTGCACTAGCGGCAACACCGTTGCGGCGACTTGGAACGCCACCAACGGTAGCACCAACTGCGGCGGCGCCAGTCTGCTGTAACGGAAACTTTACTCCAAGAAAAAAGCCCGCGTGAAGCGGGCTTTTTTTTGCTCTAACCCTGCATCAGGTACATGTCCGCCACTTCCAGGTCTTCCTGCCTGCCGCGCAGCACGATTACGTCACCTTCGGCGAGCCGGGTCTGCGGATCGGGGGCGGAACTACGGATGTTGCGCCGGCGGATCGCGGAGACCTCGACGTTCATGCGTGCGAGATCCAGTTCCTTCAGCGTCTTGCCAATCGCAGCGGAGCCGGGTGGCAGAATCACGGAATGCAACCGCGGCTGCAGCTTGTCACTTTCATCATCGACTTCGTCGGTCACGCCACGGTAGAAGCCGCGGAACAGCCCATAGCGCTGCTCACGGGTCTGGCGTATGCGCCTGAGCACGCGATTGAGCGGCACGCCGAGCAGCATTAACGCCTGGGTCGCCAGCATCAGGCTGCCCTCCAGGATCTCGGCCACCACCTCGGCCGCACCCGCTTGCTTGAGACGGTCGATGTCGCTGTCGTCCAGCGTACGCACCACCACGGGAAGCCCGGGACGCAGCTCCTGCACCAGCGCCAGAATCTTCAACGCCGAATCGGTGTTCGCGTAGGAGATCACCAGCGCGTTCGCCCGCAGCAGTCCCGCTGCGATCAGCACCTCGCGGCGTGCCGCATCGCCGTACACCACGCTTTCGCCCGCCGCCGCCGCCTCCCTGACCCGCTGCGGGTCGTAATCGAGGGCGATGAAACTCACCTGCTCCTGTTCGAGAAAGCGCGCCAGGTTCTGGCCGCTGCGCCCATAGCCGCAGATGATCACGTGGCGGTCAGTTGCCATGGTGCGGATGGCGATGTCGTGCAACGCAATGGCGCGGCTCATCCACTCGCCGGCGCTGAATCGACGGACCAGATGTTCGCTGTGCTCAATGATGAACGGCGAGATCATCATCGACAGCACCAGCACCGCCAACGCGATCTGCAGCATCGGCACCGGCACAAACTCGAGCGGCGCAGCCACCGCGAGCAACACCAGGCCAAACTCGCCGGCGCCGGCCAGAGCAAGCCCGGTGCGCAACGCCACGCCCGGACCGCTCCCGAACAGCCGGCTCAGCCCGGTGATGATCGCCGCCTTGCCGACCACCACAACAGTCAACAGCACCGCCACCCAGACCCATTCGTCAACCAGAACGCCAACCCGAAGACGCATGCCGACCGTGACGAAGAACAAGCCCAGCAGCACGTCGCGAAACGGCTTGATGTCGTCTTCCACCTGGTATCGGTATTGCGTCTCGGAAATCAACATGCCGGCGAGGAACGCCCCCAGCGCAAGCGAAAGGCCGGCTTGTTCGGTAAGCCAGGCAAGGCCCAGCGTGATGAAAAGCACGTTGAGCACGAATAGCTCGGAGGACTTTTGACGCGCAACCAGGGTGAACCATTGGCGCATGAAATTCTGTCCGACGGTCAGCAGCACCAGTAGCACGAATCCGGCCTTGACCAATGCCACCACTAGCTCCTGCACCAGCGCTTCGCCGCCCGTCCCCAAAACCGGGATCACGATCAGCAACGGCACCACGGCGAGGTCCTGGAACAACAGGATGCCGATAATCTGGCGGCCATGAAGGGAATTGAGTTCCAGGCGCTCCGCCAGCATCTTGGCCAGGATGGCAGTGGATGACATTGCGAAAATCCCACCGAGCACGACACCCGTGCGCCAGTCGTGGCCCAGAACCGCGGCACCGGCAATGCCAAGCACCACCACCGCAGTGACCTGCGCGGCGCCGAGCCCGAATACCATGCGCCGCATGGTCACGAGCTTCGGCAGGCTGAATTCGAGCCCGATGCTGAACATCAGGAACACAACTCCGAATTCGGCCAGGTAGCGCGTTTCCCCGCTGTCGGGCACCAGCCCAAGTGCGTGCGGCCCGATGACGATGCCGACAAGGAGGTAGCCCAGCAGTGCCGGCAACCTGAGAATGCGGAAGATCACCACGACCAGTACGGCCGTGGCGAGCAGAATCAACACGAGTTCCAGAATTCCGGGATTCACGGGCAGCCGGGCATCGCAAGACGTTGCGAAATGTTGCAGACAGATTGCTTCACGAACTCTAACACAGGACTTTTCGGGGTCCTCGAGATGACCGCGGCGGTGTTCGCTCGATGCCATGGGTTATACTCCGTCACCATGACAGCACTTGGAAAGATCGCACCGGCGCAGGCGATCACGCTGGGTCGACGGGTGCTCGAGATCGAGGCGCGCGCCGTGGTGAAGCTGTCGGAGCGGCTCGATGACAGTTTCGTGCGCGCGCTCGAAATCGTGCTGGGTTGCCGCGGCCGCGTCGTGGTGAGCGGAATCGGCAAGTCCGGCCACATCGCCCGGAAGATTGCATCGACCCTGGCGAGCACCGGCACTCCAGCTTTTTTCGTCCATCCCGCCGAAGCCAGCCATGGCGACCTCGGCATGGTTACTCGCGACGATGTGATGATCGCGCTGTCGAATTCGGGAGAGAGCGCCGAACTTCTGGTCATCGTCCCGCTGATCAAGCGGCAGGGCGCCAGACTGATCGCCATCACCGGCAATCCGCGCTCGACGCTTGCCGCAGAAGCCGACGTCCATCTCGACGCCAACGTCGCCGAGGAAGCCTGCCCGCTCGGGCTCGCGCCGACCGCCAGCACTACGGCAGCGCTCGCACTTGGCGATGCGCTTGCGGTCGCGCTTCTGGAGGCCCGCGGATTCGGCGAGGAAGATTTTGCCCGTTCGCATCCCGGCGGCAGGCTCGGCCGGCGTCTGCTCACCCATGTCTCGGATGTTATGCGCATCGGCGAGGCCATTCCGCGCATTCCGGAGAACGCGTCACTTTCCGAGGCGGTGCTTGAGATGTCCAAAAAAGGCATGGGCATGACCGCGATCGTGGATCGCGGCGACCGTCTTGTCGGCATCTTCACTGACGGCGACCTGCGTCGCACGCTGGACAAAATCGGCGATTTGCGCAAGCAGGCGGTGCGCGAGGTCATGACCTCCAACCCGCGCCACATCCGGCCCAATCAGCTCGCCGTGGAAGCGGTGCAGCTCATGGAGGAGCACAAGATCACCCAGTTGCTTGCCGTGGACACCGACATGAAGCTGATTGGCGCGCTGAACATGCATGACCTGATGCGGGCAAAGGTCATATGAGAGTGGTCGCGTGCCCGTGTGGCTCCGATGGCGGGGACCCCGATCCGTGAACAAACGGCTCATCGCGCGCGCGCGCCGCATCCGTCTCGCGATTTTCGACGTTGATGGCGTGCTGACCGACGGCACGCTTCAAATCGGCAAGCACGGCGAGCAGATCAAGGCATTTAACATCCTCGACGGCCTGGGGCTCAAGATGCTGGCTGCAAGCGGTGTAGGATTGGCGCTGCTGTCCGGACGCAAGTCATCGGTGGTCGCACTGCGCGCCAGGGAAATTGGCATCGCACACGTGCTGCAAGGCAGATCCGACAAGCTCGAGTCCTATCACAGCCTGCTGCGCAAGCTCGACTTGGCGGAGGAGGAAACTTCGTTCATGGGGGATGATCTGCCCGACCTGCCGGTGCTGCGCCGATGCGGACTGGCTTTCAGCGTTCCGGATGCACCGCAGATCGTGCGCAGTCACGCCCACTATGTCACCGAGAATGCGGGGGGCGGCGGCGCAGTTCGCGAAGTTTGCGAGTTCCTGATGCGCGCGCAGGAAACTCTGGAAGCTCAACTGGCGACTTATCTGCGATGAACGACAGACTGGTAGCCTGGTCTCCGATGATTCTGCTGGCGCTTCTCGCAGCGCTGACGTTCTGGCTCGATCGCAAGGTCCAGCCGCCGGCGCGGCTGCCGGACGGCAGCACGCGTCACGACCCGGATTTCTACGTCGAGGGCTTCTCGGCGATGAAGATGAATCCGGACGGAACGCGCCGCTACGCACTGTCGGCGAAACGCATGGTGCACTACCCGGACGACAACAGCACCCACCTCGAGCTGCCGAGCCTGGTGTACTTCGACTACGAGCGCGCCCCGGTAACGGTGCGTTCAGATACCGCGGAAGTGGCTCACGGCGGGGACGAAGTGTTTTTCAACGGCGACGTTCAGGTGTTGCGCTCAGCATACGCGACCAACGCCGAGCTCGGCATGTTCACAAGTTTCCTGCACGTCATTCCCGACAAGGATTTTGCCAGCACGGACAAGCCGGTGAGAATGGTGGAAGGAAATTCCACGGCCACCTCGGTTGGCTTAGAATTCGATAATCGGACCCGCCAGATCAAACTGTTGTCGGAGGTCAAGGCCAGTTATGAAGTCCCCAAACGAGCGCAAAAGAGACCTTCGCGGCCCTAGTCTGGTGCGTGCGCTGATCTGCGTCGTGTTGGCATCCGTCACGAGTGCGCCGGCGGCCGTTTGGGCGGAACGCGCCGATCGCGAAAAGCCCGTCAATCTGGAGGCCGATCGCGTGGAACTCGACGACGCCAAGAAAGAAGCGGTGTTCGAGGGCAACGTGACGCTCACGCAGGGTACGCTTTTGATCAAAGCCGACAAAATCATCGTCAAGCAGGATGCGGAAGGCTTTCAGTACGGAATTGCCTACGGCAGCCCGGCTCAATTCCGGCAGAAGCGCGAAGGCTTCGACGATTTCATCGAAGGCTTTTCCGAACGCCTCGAATATGACGGCAGGGCCGATAAAGTGCAGATGTTCACCAACGCCCGCATCCAGCGCGGGCGTGACGAAGTGCGCGGCGACTACATTTCCTACAACGCGATCACCGAATTCTTCCAGGTCATCGGCGGAGGCAAGACGGCATCCACGCCGGGCAATCCGCAGGGCCGGGTGCGCGCAGTCATCCAGCCCAAGCCAAAGACCGACGCGCAGCCCGGCTCCCCGTCATCGGGCAAATTGGCGCCCTCCGACGCGCTGCAGCCGGCGCAACGCTGACGTTGCGATCACGTCCTGCGGCGGCTCTGGTCTCTACGAAGCCTCGTTCATGAGTCAATTGCGCGCGGAAAGACTCAACAAGCGCTATAAGGCGCGCACGGTGGTAAAGGACGTTTCACTCGACGTTTCGAGCGGCGAAGTGGTGGGACTGCTCGGTCCCAACGGCGCCGGCAAGACCACCTGTTTCTACATGATGGTTGGGCTGGTTGCGCTCGATGGCGGCGATCTCTTTCTCGACCGGCAGGCGCTGACCCACACCCCGATCCATCGGCGCGCGCGTATGGGGCTGTCCTACCTGCCGCAGGAGGCATCCATTTTCCGCAAGCTCACCGTGGCGGAGAACATCCGCGCGGTGCTGGAGCTGCGCGAACTCGAGGAAGACCAGATTCGCGATCAACTCGACACGCTGCTTCACGACCTGCACATCGCGCACCTGCGCAACAGCCCGGCGATCAGCCTGTCCGGTGGCGAGCGACGCCGCGTCGAGATCGCACGGGCTCTGGCCACGCAGCCGCGGTTCATTCTGCTGGACGAACCTTTCGCCGGCGTGGACCCGATCGCCGTGCTCGATATCCAGAAAATCATCCGATTCCTCAAAGATCGCGAAATCGGCGTCCTGATTACCGACCACAACGTCCGCGAAACCCTGGGGATCTGCGACCGCGCCTACATTATCAACGACGGTTCGGTACTGGCCGCCGGCAAACCAGAGGAAATCGTTTATAATGAAAGCGTAAGAAAGGTTTATCTGGGCGAGCATTTCAGGTTGTAACAGTAGCCTTGAAGACCGTCCATTCACAACCTGCGCCTGCGGCCCCCAGCCAATGAAGCACTCCCTGCAGCTCAAGCTGTCCCAGCACCTTACGCTCACGCCGCAGCTGCAGCAGTCCATCCGACTTCTGCAGCTATCGACCCTGGAGCTCAATCAGGAAATCGAGACTTTCCTGCAGGAAAATCCGCTGCTCGAGCGTGACGAGGAGGAAGAGGAAGCCGCAACGGTACGGATCGACGGCGTTCTGCCGGCAACGGCGCCTGCGCCGGCCGAGTCCGCGCCGGCGCCGGCGGAGACCGGATCTTCCGACGATCGTGACATGCCCGAGGGCGAGTGGTCCGTCGACGACGGTTACGGTTCGTTCAGCGGCCAGGATGCCGACGACGAAGGCGACCCACGCCAGATCGCGGCGGAGCCGGCCAAGCTGCGCGACCATCTGTTCGGGCAGATCAACATCATGCAGATGCCGGACCGCGACAAACGCATCGTCGCGTATCTGATCGACAATCTCGACGACGATGGTTTTATGACGCAGGATCTCGCCGAGCTGGCGGCCCTGCTGCCGGCAGAGCTGGAGATCGGCGCGGAAGATCTGACTATCGCCCTGAAATACCTGCAAAGCCTGGATCCACCGGGCGTCGGCGCACGTTCTCTTAGCGAATCGCTGGAACTGCAACTGGAAGTGCTGCCAGGGGACACGCCTTATCGCAAGGAAGCGCTGCAGATCGTGACGCAGCACCTCGATACCTTTGCCGCGCGCGACTATTTCAGGCTCAAGAAGCTGCTGCGCTGCGACGACGATGCGCTGCGCAGCATTCAAAGCCTGATCACCAGCCTCAATCCGCGGCCGGCGGCGAGCTTTTCCGACGGCGAGACGCGCTACGTCATTCCCGACGTGGTGGTGCGCAAAATCAAGGGGCTGTGGGTCGCCTCGCTCAATCCCGAGGCCATGCCGAAGCTGCGCGTCAACCGCATGTACGCAGACATCCTGCACCGCAACCGTGACGCGAGCTTCCAGCAGCTCGCCGGCCAGTTGCAGGAGGCGAAATGGCTCATCAAAAACGTGCAGCAGCGCTTCGACACCATCCTGCGCGTTTCCCAGGCGATCGTGGACCGGCAGCGCCATTTTTTCGAGCACGGCGAAGTGGCGATGCGGCCGCTGGTTCTTCGCGAGATCGCCGACACACTGGGGCTGCACGAGTCCACCGTGTCACGCGTGACCACGCAGAAGTTCATGCTTACTGCGCGCGGCATTTTCGAACTCAAGTATTTTTTCGGCAGCCATGTAACCACGGAAACGGGGGGTGCCTGCTCCGCGACCGCCATCCGCGCACTGCTCAAGCAGCTGGTTGGCGAGGAAGACCGGCGCAAACCGCTTAGCGACAGCCAGATATCCGAGATTCTCGGCAAGCAGGGAATCGTAGTGGCTCGCCGCACCATCGCCAAGTACCGCGAATCTTTGCAGATCCTGCCTGTCAATCTTCGCAAGAGCATCTGATCAACCCAAGCATGAGGGAAATGCCAATGAATCTTCAATTGTCCGGTCACCACCTCGAAATCACCCCCGCCATCCGCTCCTACGTAACCGAAAAACTTTCCCGAGTAACCCGCCATTTCGACCACGTCATCGACGTCAACGTCATCCTGTCGGTAAACAAGCTCGACCAGAAAATCGAGGCCAAAGTTCATGTGCGCGGCAAGGACATCTACGTCGAGTGCGTGGACACCGACATGTATGCGGCCATTGATGGCCTTCTGGACAAGCTCGATCGACAGATCCTGAAGCACAAGGAGAAATCCGTCGACCACCATCAGGGCGAAGCCGTACGCAACAGACGGGTTGCACCGTAACCTTCCATCGCGTTTCCAGGACGCCCGGCATGAGTCTGCTATCAAAGTTGTTACCTGTTGCGAACGTCATTCTCGATCTGGACGTGACCAGCAAGAAGCGGGTGTTCGAGGACGTCGGCCTATTGTTCGAACATGCGCTTGGCGTCGGCCACGGACAGGTGTTCGACGCGCTGTTCGCCCGCGAGCGGCTGGGCTCGACCGGGCTGGGGCATGGCATCGCCATACCGCATGGCCGCATCAAGGGTTTGCGCGAAGCGGCAGGCGCGTTCGTTCGCACCAAGTCGCCGATACCTTTCGAGGCGCCGGACGGCAATCCGGTGCAATTGATTTTCGTTCTGCTGGTTCCCGAGAAAGCGACCGATCTGCACCTGCAGATACTCTCGGAACTTGCGCAGATGTTCAGCGACAAGGAAATGCGTGCGCAGTTGACGGCATTGGCGGATGCGCCGGACGTACAACGTCTCATCAGCGATTGGGAGCCCCATGCCCCAGGTCAGCGTCGCGCAGCTGTTTGAGGAAAATGTCGACGCGCTCAAGCTCGCCTGGGTGTCCGGGCCGCGCGATGCCTCGCCCTTTCTCGACAGCAGCGAGATCAATCACGCCTCGCAGGGCCTGATCGGCCACCTCAATCTGGTCCATCCCAACTGGATTCAGATCTTCAGCCGCACGGAGGCCGCGTATTTCTCCTCTCTCGGCGAACAATCCCAGCGGGAGGCGCTGTCCCGGCTCGCCGGTAGCGGCCTGGCCTGCATCATTCTGAGCGACCAGGAGAAGGCGCCGCCGACGCTCGCCGAGTTCGCAACTTCCCGCAATGTCCCATTGCTGGCGTCGCCCCTGCACAGCCTGCAGATCATCTGGGTGGTGCGCACTTTTCTCGGACGGGCGCTGGCCGAGTTCATCACCCGCCACGGCGTTTTACTGGACGTACTCGGCATGGGCGTGCTGATCACCGGTGAAAGCGGCGTGGGAAAAAGCGAACTGGCGCTGGAGCTGATCTCCCGCGGCAGCGGTCTGGTCGCGGACGACGTGGTCGATCTGTATCACATCGCACCGCAAACGCTCGAGGGGCGCAGTCCCGAACTGCTGAAGGATTTCCTCGAAGTAAGGGGACTGGGGATGCTCAACATCCGCACCATTTTCGGCGAGACCGCGGTGCGCATCAGAAAGAACCTGAAGCTGATCGTGCAGCTGGAAAAACCAGTCGGCGGCGTTATTCCCGGCCTGGAACGCCTGCCGCTCAACGCCAGCTCGGAAGACATCATGGGCATCAGCGTCCGCAAGGTGGTCCTGCCGGTCGCGGCCGGCCGCAACCTCGCCGTGCTGGCGGAAGCGGCGGTTCGCAATTATGTCCTGCAATTGCGCGGAATCGACAGCACACAGGAGTTCATACAGCGCCAGGAAAAGCAATTGAGCAAGCGGGATTAAAGCGTCCATGCGGCTCATCGTCATCAGCGGCCTGTCCGGATCCGGAAAGAGCATTGCGCTGAATGTCATGGAAGACAGCGGCTACTACTGCGTGGACAATCTGCCGGCGAAGCTGTTGATCGGGCTCACGCAGTTCCTCGCCCAGGAGGGCCAGCAGCGCGTAGCTGTCAGCATCGATGTGCGCGGCGGGGCTACGCTGTCCGAACTGCCCGGTTACCTGCTTCAGCTCCGGCAGCACGGCATTGATCTGCACGTCGTTTTCCTCGATGCCAAGACCGAAACGCTGGTCAAGCGCTTCTCCGAGACGCGCCGCCGGCATCCGCTCGCGCGCGAGGCGCGCACGCTACCGGAGTGCATCGAGCACGAACGCGATCTGCTCGCCGACATCGGCGACCTCGGCCATCGCATCGACACCAGCGATCTCAATCCCAACGCTTTGCGGGCCTGGGTGACGGACCTGCTCGCCCTGGGCGAATCCGGGCTGACGCTGTTGTTCCAGTCCTTCGGTTTCAAACACGGCATCCCCCTGGATGCCGACATGGTTTTCGACGTGCGTTGCCTGCCCAATCCACACTACGATCCGCAGCTGCGCCCCCTGACCGGAAAGGATGCGCCGGTGATTGCGTTCCTGGAGGCGGACGCCAACGCCCGCAGCATGCTTGCGGACATCCGCGACTACATCGAAAAATGGCTGCCGTGCTTCGTGCGCGACAATCGCAGTTATCTGACAGTGGCGATCGGCTGCACCGGCGGCCGGCACCGATCGGTCTTCTTCGCCGAGAATCTTGCAGCACACTTCCGCGCCGGCCGCGGCGTCCTGATCCGGCACCGGGAATTGTCGACGTGAATATTTCCGGATCCGGCGCTGCCGCGCCTGGACGCAGCACGCGCCACGCTCTGGGGCCAATTTGCGCTGCCGGCGAGGCCGCGCAATGACCACGCGCACCATCGCGCTCGCCTTTACGGGCGCCTCGGGCATGCCCTACGGCGTGCGGCTGCTTGAATGTCTACTCAAAGCGGACTTGCACGTGTACCTGCTTTACTCGCAGGTGGCACAAATCGTCGCGCGCCAGGAGATGGATCTCGCATTACCCGCCCGACCGAAAGAGGCTGCCGAGTTCTTTGCCGCGCGTTTTGCCGCGCGTCCCGGGCAACTGCAGGCATTCGGCCGGGAAGAGTGGTTTGCGCCGGTTGCGTCCGGCTCGAATCCGTCCGACGCGATGGTGATCTGTCCCTGCACCATGGGCACGCTCGCGGCCATCGCCGCGGGGCTCGCGGATAATCTGATTCATCGCGCCGCCGACGTCACCCTGAAAGAAGCGCGCAAGCTGATACTGGTGCCGCGGGAAACGCCGTTCTCCGCGATCCATCTGGAGAACATGCTCAAGCTGGCGCGCGCGGGAGCGGTGATCCTGCCAGCCAACCCGGGCTTTTATCACCACCCGAAGACGCCGCAGGACCTGGTGGATTTCGTGGTCGCGCGCGTGCTCGATCACCTCGGCGTCGAACACAAACTGATGCCGCGTTGGGGCGAATCTGGTGACGGCGACGATTGACTCGCCGGCAATTCGTCACAATGACCAAACAGAATCTAAAGACTCACCACCAAGAACTCCGCAAGACTAATAGTCAAAGTCTCACCACGAAGACACTAAGAACACGAAGAAATTCGAAGAGGAACAGGAATCCTTAAACTAATCGGGGATAGAAGCGGGGGAGTGTTCGTGAGCCTCTCCCGCCAATTTCGACTTCGTTGGAATATGCGCCAATTGGAGCTTTTGACACACGTTTCTTTTTTTTCGCTTTGCTTCGTGTTTCTTCGTGTCTTCGTGCCTTCGTGGTGAGATTGAGGTTTCGGGTGTTGTGCGCCCCTAGGCACTGAGCGACATGACGACAACAATCCCGATCT
>JANOGP010000036.1:0-9062 GCA_031406075.1 Betaproteobacteria bacterium | reverse complement strand
AGCGCCGCATTGATCCCGGCGAGCAGTCCCTGCGCAGCCGCTTCTTCGTACCCGGTCGTTCCGTTGATCTGGCCGGCGAAGAACAGCCCCTCGATCGCCGTGGTTTCCAGCGATGACTTGAGAACTCGTGGATCGAAGTAGTCGTATTCGATCGCGTAACCCGGACGCGTCAGGTGCGCATTCTACAAACCGTTGATTGAATGAACTAATTCTACCTGTACATCGAACGGGAGACTGGTCGAAATACCATTCGGATAAACCTCGTTGGTAGTCAGGCCCTCGGGTTCGAGGAAGATCTGGTGAGAGTTCTTTTCAGCGAAACGTGTGACCTTGTCCTCAATGGACGGGCAATAGCGCGGTCCTACGCCTTCGATCACACCGGTGAACATCGGTGACCGATCGAGCCCCCCGCGGATGATTTCGTGGGTGCGCAGATTGGTATGGGTAATCCAGCACGGCAGCTGCCGCGGATGCTGGCCGGCCGAACCGAGGAAGGAGAACACCGGCACTGGGTCGTCGCCCGGCTGTTCGGTCATCACTGAATAATCAATGCTGCGGCCGTCGAGCCGCGGCGGCGTGCCGGTCTTCAGGCGTCCCACCGGCAACTGCAACTCGCGCAGCCGCCGCGCCAGGCTGATCGCCGGCGGATCACCGGCGCGCCCGGCCTGGTAATGATCCAGTCCGACATGTACCAGACCCGACAGGAAGGTACCGGTCGTCAACACCACTGTCCGCGCAGAGAAGCGCAAACCGAGCTGCGTCACCACCCCGGCCACGCGCTCGCCTTCGAGGCTCAGATCGTCTACAGCTTGCTGAAAAATAGTGAGATTCTGCTGATTTTCGAGGCGCCGGCGAATGGCCTGGCGATACAGTACGCGGTCGGCCTGGGCGCGTGTTGCGCGCACTGCGGGTCCCTTGCTGGAGTTGAGGATGCGAAACTGGATTCCTGCCTCGTCGGCGGCGGCGGCCATTGCGCCACCCAGTGCATCCACCTCTTTAACCAGGTGGCCCTTGCCGATACCACCGATCGACGGATTGCACGACATCTGGCCCAGCGTTTCGATGTTGTGAGTCAACAGCAACGTGCGGCAGCCCGCCCGTGCCGCCGCCAGGGCGGCCTCGGTACCGGCGTGACCTCCGCCAACCACGATTACGTCGAAAATATTGGAGCGCTGCATTGTCCGGCCCGAAAAGAGGCCGGAATCATACCCGAAACCCCCGGTACGGAGGAATCCGGCACTACCGGCACAGCCGAATGTTTCACGTGAAACGTTCGGCAACAAACACGCGGGTTTGTTTCACGTGGAACAACGTATCTACCTTTGCAACACCAAATCGTGGGTAAGCTTGGCGATCAACGCCACAACGACCAGCACAAACACCCAGCGGATAAAGTGGCTGCCCCGGCGAACCGCGAGCTGGGCGCCAAGCAACCCGCCGGCGATGCTCGAGGCCGCCATCGGCAATCCGACCACGTAGAGGACGTTATCCGTCGCAACGAACAACATCAGCGCGCCAAAATTGGTCGCCAGATTCAGGACTTTGGTAGCGGCGGCGGCGCCGAGGAAATCGTACCCGAACAGTCGCACCAGACCGAACAGCAGAAAACTGCCGGCTCCCGGACCGAAGAATCCGTCATAAAAACCGACGACCGCTGCCAATGCAGCGACACCCGGTCCCTCGATCTCCAGACGCAACGGTCCGACGGGCATGGCGCCGAAGTCTCGCCGTGCCAGCGTATAGATTGCTACGGCCCCCAGCATCACCAGTATTAGCGGCCGAAGCACGCCGGGCTCGATTAAGGTCACGACCTTCGCGCCCGCAAGGCCGCCACCACACGCAACCAGAGCAGCCGGCAGGATCGTGCGCCAGCGGATCGGCACCGACCACGCGTAGCGCAGCGTGGCAAAAGTGGTACCGGCGATCGAAGAGAGTTTGTTGGTGCCGAGCAGCAGTGCGGGCGGCGCGCCTGGATAGACGGCAAACAGGGCCGGAACAAGGATCAGGCCACCACCGCCGGCGACCGCGTCCACCAGGCCGCCGAAAAACGCAAACACACTCAGAACCAGGACGTCGGTCACGACCGCTTACTTGCCGATGCAGAAACGGGAAAAGATTTCGCCGAGCAGGTCGTCGGCGCTGAACTGACCGGTGATTTCGCCCAGCGCCTGTTGGGCCAGTCGCAGCTCTTCTGCAAGTAGTTCGATCGCCTTCGATTGACTGGTCGCGCGCGCAAGCGCCGTGTCGGCTTCCTGGAGCGCGCGCAAGTGCCGCTCCCTCGCCATGAACTGTGCTTCCTCTGCCGGTCGCCAGCCAACTGCCTGCAGAATATTGGTGCGCAACATGTCCAGGCCGGCACCCGTCTTGGCAGACACCCGGATCGCCACGCCGCTATCCACTGCGCGCGCCGATGGAGACTCTCCAGATAGATCGATCTTGTTGAAAACAAATAATTTTTTGATCCTTTCCGGCAGCTTCGAAAGGATCGTGCGATCGGCATCCGCCAACCCGCGCGTCACATCAACAACCATCAAGGCAACGTCTGCCTGATCAATTTCGCGCCACGCGCGTTCGATGCCCATCTTCTCGACCGGCTCTTCGGATTCGCGAAGGCCGGCGGTGTCGATCACATGCACCGGCACGCCATCGATGACCAATTCGTGCCGCAAAGGGTCTCGAGTGGTGCCGGGAATCTCGGTAACAATGGCGACCTCGTCACCTGCCAGACGGTTGAGCAGGCTCGACTTGCCGACATTGGGCTGACCGATCAGCACACATCTCGCACCTTCGCGCAGAATCCTGCCCTGCTCGGCGGCGCGCTGAACCTCGCCGAGCTCCACGCGCAGCTGGGCCAGCCGCTTGAATGCGTCGCCCCGCTCGAGAAAATCAGTTTGCTCCTCGGGAAAATCCAGTGTCGCCTCGACCAACGCCCTCAGTTCGATCAAGGCGCTGACGAGCTGACCGATGCGCGCGGAAAAATCGCCCGCCAGAGAACGCATCGCGCCGCGCGCCGCGGCCTCCGAACTAGCGTCGATCAGATCGGCGACGCTTTCTGCCTGAGCGAGGTCGAGCTTTTCGTTAAGAAAGGCGCGGCAGGTAAATTCGCCCGGCTGCGCCGGCCGCGCCCCGAGATCGAGACAACGTCGCAGCACCAGTCGCAATACCGCGGGGCCGCCGTGCCCGTGAAGTTCGAGCACATCCTCGCCGGTGTAGGAGTTTGGAGCGGGAAAAAATAACGCGAGACCGCGATCGATCGTTGCGCCCGATGCATCGCGAAAGTTGCAGAGTGTGGCGGCGCGAGGTCCGGGCACGCGACCCAGGACTCCCCCGGCAATGGAACAGACTGCAGGACCGGAAACGCGGACTACGCCGATTCCCGCGCGCCCGGAGGCGGTGGCAACCGCAGCAATGGTGTCAGCGCGAGGCATGAGCGGATTTTGACCGCTCGATGACGCGCGTAATCTGCCACTGCTGCGCGATGGAAAGAATATTGTTCACCAGCCAGTAAAGCACCAGCCCCGCCGGGAAGAAGAAGAAAAACACGCTGAATACCACCGGCATGATTTTCATCACCTTCGCCTGCACCGGATCCGGCGGTGTGGGGTTAAGCGAGGTCTGGATGATCATTGTGATGCCCATCAATACCGGCAGGATGTAATACGGGTCCTGAGCCGAAAGATCGGTAATCCACAGCATGAATGGCGCATTGCGAAGCTCGACACTCGCGAGCAATACCCAGTACAGGGCGATGAACACCGGTATCTGCACCACGATCGGCAGACAACCGCCGAGCGGGTTGATCTTCTCCGTCTTGTACATTTCGATCATCGCCTGCTGCATGCGCTGCCGGTCGTCGCCGTATTGCTCCTTGAGCTTCTGCATTTTCGGCCCGAGCACGCGCATTTTCGCCATCGATTTGTAACTTGCGGCCGAAAGCGGGTAGAAAATCAGCTTGATGATGATCGTCAGAATGATGATCGCCACGCCCCAGTTGTTCACCCACTTCTGGATCGCGGACAGCACCCAGAACAACGGCGCCGCGATGACCGTGAGCCACCCGTAGTCCACCGTCAGTTCCAGACGGGGCGCAAGCGTGGCGAGCTTTTCCTGCTCCTCCGGTCCCGCATACATGCGCATCTCGACGTTCCCCGCGGCGCGCGGGGCGATACTGTTCACCGGCACGATGACGCCCGCAGAGTACAAGCCGTTCCCCAGCGCCCGGGTATAGAACTCGCGCGGGGTTTCGCCGGGGACAAGCCAGGCCGCCACGAAATAATGCTGCACGAAGGCGATCCAGCCATCGTTTGCGTGCTTCGGATAGTCAATCTTGCCCTTGTCGATGTCGCCGAAATCCACCTTGTGGAATTTCGACTGGTCCGTGTATACGGCCGCGCCGGTGTAAGTCGGTACCATTTTCGAATCACCCGCAGCCGGTTTCCCATCGCGAAGGAACTGGAAGTACGCGAATGGTTTCAACTCCTCGCTACTGCCGTTGACGATCTGGATGGACTCGTTGACGAGATAGCTGCCGCGCTGGAAGGTGATGCGCTTGGTCACCGAGATGTGATTGACTTCGGGTGCGGTCAAGGTGACGGTCACTTCATCATTGCCGTCGCGCAGCTGGTAGCTCGACGCGGTGGCTCGATAGGCCGTCGTATGGTTAGGCAGGTTTTCGCCGATGAGACCGCTTTGCGCCACGTATGTATGGTCGGCGGATTGCTCGAACAGGACAAAATCCTTTTTCTTGTCGACCTTGTCCTTGTGCCGGGTAAACTCGAGCTTGCGCAAAACGCCGCCGACCGGGTCGATTTCCGCATTTAGCACGTCGGTTCGCACGGTGATCATGGGCAAGGCCGCTGAACTTGATACGGCGGCACTGGCGGGCGGCGCACCCGGACTGGCCGTGGCCGATGTGGTCGCGCCCGGCGGAAGCGTCGGTGAAGGTGTGGAAGTAACGGCCTGCTGCGCCGTATCCTGCGGCGCCGCCGGCTGCGGATTACGCTCCTTTACCCACGCGTCGAACAGCAGGAAAACGGAAACGGCGAAAACCATCGCCGCAAACAATCGCAAACTATCCATGGAAGGCGTTTTCTTTTCAGGGTACCGGGTCGGCTCCGCCCGAATGCCACGGGTGGCAACGCAGCAGGCGCTTCGCGGCGAGCCAGCTTCCGCGCAAGACACCGTGGGTCTCGATCGCGGCTTTCGCGTATTCCGAACAGGTCGGGTAAAAGCGGCAGTTACTGCCGACCCACGGGCTCAACAGGTACTGGTAGATCTTGATCAGGGTGACGAACGTGGCGCGCATCAGCGAACACCGCTAAGCAGGTCTTGCAGTTCACCACGTGCCTCGAACATTTCCTGCCTTACAGCAGGCCTGCGCACTCTAACTACAAAGTCCGTAGTACCCAGATCGCTGCGCAGGTGGCGAAACACTTCGCGCACCAGACGTTTCATCGCCGAGCGGGCGACTGACTTGGGCGCAACGCGCCGGCCGATGACAACTCCCAGACGCGCGGCCTTGCCGCCTGGATTATTCCTGACGAGAACAATAAAGAACCGCCCCTGTCGTCTTGCGGAAAACGCGCCGGTGAAATGCGCCCCGCCACGCAACCTCGCCAGGCGAGGCAGCTTGGGACGCGGCTGGGTCACACCGCCAGGCGCGCACGGCCCTTGGCTCTACGGGCATTGATGACGGCGCGACCGCCTCGGGTTTTCATGCGCACCAGGAAACCATGAGTGCGGCTGCGGCGGGTCTTTGAAGGTTGATAAGTGCGCTTCATTCGGCTTACTCCGGTGGCTGGCGTAAAAAAGTCCGTCATTACACTTGTTTTTACAGGCCATTGTCAACCGCGAAATCGGGCCGGTCGACCCTGTGGATAACTCCAAATATTGCTGATAAACTCCGGCCTCAACTTGGTGGCCATCCTCGGCCGCATCCCGTAGCAAAATCACAACCTGGCGCCGATGGATAGCTTCTGGAATCACTGCCTACGCCATTTTGAGAAATCTCTTCCGGCGCAACAGTACAAGACCTGGATTCAGCCGCTGCACGCGCGCCTGGACCAGCATACCGTGGTTATTTCGGCGCCGAATCGCTTTGTTCTGGAGTGGGTCAAGGACAAGTTCGTCTCTGAAATCGAGCGCCTGTCTTCAGAGTACCTGAGCAAACCGACTCCTGTAGTACTTACTCTCTCCGAAAACGCCGCCGAAGAGACGAACAGACCCGCGCTGGAGCCCGAAGGGCCGGCGCCGAAGCCGAAGATCCGGGAGCAGAGCCGCCTGAATCCGTTGTTTAACTTCGACTCGTTCGTAACCGGCAAGGCCAATCAACTGGCGCGCGCCGCAGCGCTGCAGGTCGCCGAACATCCCGGCGTGGCGTACAACCCGCTGTTTGTCTACGGCGGCGTCGGTTTGGGCAAGACCCACCTCATTCAAGCCATCGGCAATCTGCTGCTCGAATTCAACCCCTCTGCCAAGGTCCGTTATATTCATGCCGAGCAGTACGTTTCCGATGTGGTGCGTGCCTATCAGCACAAGGCCTTTGACGGCTTCAAGAAGTACTACCATTCCCTGGACCTTTTGCTCATCGACGATATCCAGTTTTTCAACGGCAAGAACCGAACCCAGGAGGAATTTTTCTACGCCTTCAACGCGCTGATCGAAGCCCACAAACAAGTCATCATTACCTGCGATACTTACCCGAAAGAAATTGCCGGAATCGAGGACCGCTTGATTTCGCGCTTCGGATGGGGGCTTACCGTCGCTATCGAGCCGCCGGAACTGGAAATGCGGGTCGCAATTCTGCTCAAGAAGGCGGAGGCCGAACGTATCAGCTTGCCGGAGAACATCGCTTTTTTCGTTGCCACCCACATCCAGTCCAACGTGCGCGAACTCGAAGGTGGCCTGAAGCGTGTTCTTGCCTACGCGAAGTTCGCCAACGCCAAGCTTTCGGTGGACCTTGCCCGCGAAGCACTCAAGGATCTGCTGGCTGTGCAGGTCAGGCAAGTTTCGGTTGAAAATATCCAGCGAATCGTGGCCGACTACTACAAAATCAAGGTCTCCGAGATGTACTCGAAGAAGCGCTCGCGCATGGTTGCACGGCCGCGCCAAGTCGCGATGGCTCTGGCCAAGGAACTTACGCATTTGAGTCTGCCGGACATTGGCGATGCGTTCGGCGGTCGCGACCACACCACGGTGCTGCATGCCTGCCGCAAAATAGCGGAACTGCGCGCCGGCAATGCCGAGATTACCCGCGATTTCGACTCGCTGCTGCAGACTCTGCGCGGTTGATAATCGCTGTACTGTTTGTTGATAAGAAGCATCGCATGGGACCGGCGGCAGGTGTCCACAATCCGTCCACTGCGGCTACACGAGTTATACAGAATCCGAAGCACATGTTTTCAAAGGAACAAACACGACAGCCAACAGGTTTTCGGCGAATTATTAATCTTATTAAGGTTCAAGAATGAAGATCTTAGAAATAGAAAAAGACATTCTCTTGCGGCCACTGCAGGCAGTATCGGGAATCGTGGAACGCCGGCATACGCTGCCGATCCTTTCCAACGTAATGCTGGAAACGGATGGCACGGACCTGAACCTGTTGGCTACCGATCTGGAAATCCAGGTTGCGACCTCGGCGGTGCTGGAGAAGGCGGCGGCACGCTACGCGGTCACGGTGTCGGCTAGAAAGTTGCAGGATATCCTGCGTTCACTCGCAGACAATACCATCGTCAGCCTGGATGCTCAGGAAGGGCGTCTGCAGGTGAAGGCGGGGAAGAGCAGATTCAATCTGCAGACCCTTCCGGCGCAGGATTTTCCGAAACTTGCGGATGGCGGCAATGGCGCAGTCTCCGTACGATTGCCGCAGAAAGTGCTCAGGCAACAGTTGCTGCTGGTGCAGTACGGTATGGCGCAGCAGGATATTCGTTACTATCTCAACGGCCTGTTGCTGATGGTCGAGGACCAACAACTGACCATGGTTGCGACCGACGGCCACAGGCTCGCCTACGCGGCAGCAACACTTCCAGAGCCAGTGTCGCGCTCCGAGGTGATCATTCCGCGCAAAGCCGTGCTGGAGCTCGCCAAGCTGCTGGCTGATGACGATGAAGAAGTCGAAATCCAGATACTCGCGAACCAGGTTCAGTTCCGCTTTTCGGGAATCGAACTGATTTCGAAGGTCGTCGACGGGAAATTTCCAGACTACACTCGGGTAATACCGACCAATTACAAGAAACACTTCATCCTGGATCGCCTGTTGCTGCAGCAGTCGTTGCAGCGGGCCGCAATACTTTCGAACGAGAAGTTCCGCGGCGTGCGCTGGGTGATCGGCGCCAGCAGCCTCAAGATCGTCTGCACCAACGCCGAGCAGGAAGAGGCCGAGGAAGAACTCGAGATCGACTACAACGGCGATGCCCTCGACATCGGCTTCAACATCACGTATCTGCTTGACGTACTCAATAACCTGGATGTGAAGGACGTGGACTGCGCCGTTGGCGATGCCAACAGCAGCATGCTGATCACGGTGCCGGGAATAAAGGAATTCAAGTACGTCGTGATGCCGATGCGCATCTGAAAATCAAAGCGATCATCCACAAATGTCAGAATCAGAATACAACTCGGACAGCATCAAGGTTCTGAAGGGTCTCGAGGCGGTCCGCAAGCGTCCCGGCATGTACATCGGCGACACCAGCGACGGCACCGGTCTGCACCACATGGTGTTCGAGGTGCTCGACAACTCAATCGACGAAGCGCTGGCGGGACACTGCGACGAAATCAAGGTGGTGATACACAGCGACAATTCCATAAGCGTCGTCGATAACGGCCGCGGAATTCCGGCCGGCATCCACCCTGAAGACGAGGAAGGACGGTCCACCGCCGAAATCGTCATGACCGTGCTTCATGCCGGCGGTAAATTTGAAGGCGATAGCTACAAAATTGCCGGTGGTTTGCACGGGGTGGGGGCTTCGGTAGTCAACGCTTTATCGACCAATTTAAAAGCCGAGGTCTATCGCGATGGCGCCAAATGGCAACAGGAATATGCCATCGGCAAAAAAAGTATGCCG
>JANOGP010000026.1:0-3008 GCA_031406075.1 Betaproteobacteria bacterium | reverse complement strand
CATCAAGCCGGACTGGGCGATACCCCGCAACAATGTCAATTTGTCGGAGGCGACGCTGGCAGATCCTCAATTTGGCCAGTACGTGTCCAAATATGTCGACGACTCGTATTTGTCCAATGGAGCGCTTGGGTTCGAGATTTTATTGGACGACGCAATCGCGCATGAGGCGGCCTTGCAGAAACTGATGGCAGAGCTTCGGCCTCACGGCTGCTCCTTTACCCTTTCCGGTTTCGACGGAAGCGATGTGTCTTTTGCGGTGCTGAAAGTCCTTGCACCAAATTTCGTCAAGATCAGCGCCGCAAGCGTGAATCCCGCCAAGCTTGCCGAAATCAACCGGAAGTGTCAGGCATTGGGAATCAAGACCATCGTCGAGCATGTGGAAAGCAGCCAGGTGCTGCAGCACCTGCGTGAATCGAAGATCGACTTCGCGCAGGGATTCGAAATTTCGCCGGTGCAGCCGTTGTAGTAGGGGCGAGGGACGAGGGTCGCGGGAAAGAAAATTCAGGTGCTGCGTTCTGGGTGTGGCGAGAAATACTGTGGCGAGAGGTGAGTGGCTACAAAAGTCCGGGCGATTAATTTCCGCGTTTTTCGGCTGCGTCACCGATCAGCATCGACAGGTTTCTGATTTTTGCCACGCCCTGATTTTCTTTGCGACCTTTCTTGCTCTCCTCTGCGCCGTCTGCGTCAACGTTTTTGACCGGCTCTTCGAGCCGTCACGCTAGCGCGACTTACGCAGGGCCGGATTGAGCCTGTCGATGTCCGCCTGGACCTGAACGCGACTGCGCTCGTAGATCAACTCGCGCCCCATCACGCTTCCAGCGTAGCCCAATCCGTTGCGAGTGGGAGACAGATCGCACTTGACGCTGTGGATGCCTTCGCCGATCACCACCACGATCCGGTCGGCGCGCTTGTTCAGGACCACCACATCGAGGACTTGTCCGGTTTCGGTGACGCGTACCTTGATTTTTTCGTCGATCATGGATTTTTCGGTAGTTAGAGCCTAAAGGCTAGAGGCTAGAGGCTAGAGGCTAGAGGCTAGAGGCTAGAGGCTAGAGGCTAGAGGCTAGAGAAGTTTAGTTCGTTTCGATGAATAATTCTGTTTTTCTTTGCGTCTTCTCTTTTCCCCCTTTGCGTCCTCTGCATCAACGCTCTTGAATTGGATCAGGTGCCGGATACCCAGCGCTGAAGGGAGAGCGTCAGTACGAACGCCACCACGGCCAGTCCAGCCAGCAGCGGCGCGCCGTGACCGGCGAGGATCACTGAATCGAGCAGCGCGATCCCGGCGATGAGACTGACCACCGCGCGAGGCACGTCGCCTTTCGCGCGACGGCGCAACAGCCAGAGCGCATACAGCGTCCACCCGATGAATAGCAGCAGAGGCAACAACGCCGACGGCTGCCGCGTCACAAGCCAGATTCCGTAGACGACCGGGACGGCCAGAAACGCGAGTGGCCAGGCGGCCCCGAGCCGGTCGAGATGCTCCTGCTTCGCGGTGTAGGTCAGCCCGATCAGGTAGCAGAGCAGCACGATCGCCGCAACGAATACCGGTTGCGGCAAGTTGCGCGCCACCGCGTACGCCGCTGCAAGATAGACCAACAGCCGGCACACGCCCATTACCAGCGGGCTGAGTGGATTGTCCTTGTGGTGCCAGTTGTAGAACGTGACGGCGATTGCCAGCGCGATTCCGGCCATCAGCGGGCGCCATTGCGTGAAGGGCTCGAATCCGAAACCGGTCCACGCGAGCAGCCCCACTCCGGCCGCCAGCATGCCGAAGCCGACAACGTAAACCTGCGTCGCACTTACCTGCCCCGACGGGATCGGCCGTTCCGGGCGCGAATTGGCGTCGAAGGCGCTGTCGAAGGCGTCGTTCAGGAACATGCCGCCGACGTAGAACAGCGACAGCGAAACCAGCAGGATGGCGAGCCGCGCATCCGCAGCGGCGGCACCCGCAAGCGCCACGCCGGTAAATACGTTGGCCCAGACCGTGGGGAGATTGGAGACGCGCCCGAGCCTGAGCGCGACCGCAAGTCTCATACCGCCAACTCTTCTTTCACCCAGTTCAGCTCGCGCGCAATGGCCTGTTCCATGCCGCCGGCCTGCAAGTGCGCGGGCAGCACGTTCCAGGTATAGGTCTCGACTTCGAGGTGTGGAGAAATCGGATCGACGCGATGCCGATCGAGCACCTTGCGGATGAAGAAGCTCGTCGAAGAAAAGGCGCCGAGGTCGTCGAGGAAAACTGGCACGTGGAAGTGGACCCGCCATTCGCGGTCCCTGGCGTGCCCGTTCATCGTCGCCAGTGCTTCAGGCAGATCGGCGAAGCGTCGTACGCCGTTCGGGCCGTCTTCCACCACCTGGTGCAGGTATACCGGATCGTCGAACTGGCGCAGCGCCTGGAGCGCTTCCGGCGTGAGTTCCGCCACCCGCAGTCCCGCGCTGATCTGCATCTTGTGAACGCGCACGCCTGCATTTTCCAGTCGCTGCAAGCAGGCGACCGGGTCTTCGAATTCCACCGCTGCATGGCACAGGTCCAGGCACAGGCCCAGGTAATCGTGCAGCGCCACCGACGCCGCCTGCCGCTCCAGTCCGGCGAGTTCGCCCAGACGTCGCACCGCCTGCGCGCCAAAAAGATGCCGCTGGAAAAATCCGACGCTCTCGTCCACCGTTTCGAGGTAGCAATGCGGCTCCGGTTCGATTGCCAGCGCGACGCGCTTGCCGGTGCGCCTTTCAATCTCGATGAGGTGCGCGACATGGCGCAGCAGGTTGTCGGCAATGCGCTCCACGTCGCTGCCGTTGTTGCTGGTCATCGCCGGCTTGAATGCGCCCGGCACCGTGCTGACGCTGCCCTCGACACCTTCCGGCAGCAACTCGGCGAGCAGATCCGCCAGTTCGTCGGTATAGCGCAGCCGTTCTGCGTCGCGCCAGTCCGGCAGGTAGACCTCTTCCTTTACGCGGGTACCGTGAAAGGTGCCGTAGGGAAATCCGTTGATGGTGAAGACGTAGAGATTCTT
>JANOGP010000388.1:0-14333 GCA_031406075.1 Betaproteobacteria bacterium | reverse complement strand
CGAGACCACCGGCGCCGCCGCCGACGACGACGATGTTGTGCAACCCGCCTTCGCTTCGTTTTTGTTCGGTTGTTGTCGCGACCATCGGAAATTTGTCCGCGGGTTGAGGAAAGCCCGTCCTCGGGCAGGCGCAAGTTTAGCGGGATGTTCCGCCGGCTGCCCTAAGAGAACCCTAAAAAAACAAGCCCGCTCATGGAGCGGGCTCGGTCTTGGTGCCGAACATCACACTTGCGGATTCAGTCGTTCCAGCTTGGAATGCAGCTTGTTGAGCGCATTCAGATAGGCCTTCGCCGAGGCCACGACGATGTCCGTATCGGCGCCCTGGCCGTTGACGATGCGGCCCGACTTGGACAGCCGCACGCTGACCTCGCCCTGCGAGTCTGTGCCGCTGGTAATGTTGTTCACCGAGAACAGTTGCAGATCCGCGCCGCTGGCAACGATGGTTTCGATTGCCTTGAAGGTCGCGTCCACCGGACCGCTGCCGCGGGATTCGGCCTGCTTTTCCCTGCCATCCTCGGAGACCACGATGCGGGCAACCGGTGTTTCGCCGGTCTCGGAGTGCGCCAGCAGCGACACCAGCTTGAAATGCTCCTGGGTGACGGCATCGTCGGAAGCGAGCATCAGCAGGTCATCATCGAAGATCTCGTGCTTCTTGTCGGCGAGTTCCTTGAAGCGCATGAACGCGGCGTTGAGCGCTTCTTCGGACTCGGTTTCGATTCCGAGTTGATGCAGGCGGCTCTTGAAGGCGTTGCGCCCGGAGTGCTTGCCCAGCACCAGCTTGTTCGTGCTCCAGCCCACGTCCTCGGCGCGCATGATTTCGTAAGTCTCGCGGCTCTTGAGGACGCCGTCCTGGTGAATTCCGGATTCATGCGCAAATGCGTTCGCTCCGACGATGGCCTTGTTGGGCTGCACCGCGAAGCCGGTGACCGCCGCGACCATCTTGCTCGCCGGTACGATCTGGGTTGCATCGATACGGGTGTCGCAGTTGAAGTAGTCCTGGCGGGTACGCACCGCCATGACAATTTCTTCCAGCGAGGCGTTGCCTGCACGCTCGCCCAGGCCGTTGATGGTGCACTCGACCTGGCGCGCGCCCGCCATCACCGCCGACAGCGAGTTCGCCACAGCCAGACCAAGGTCGTTGTGGCAGTGCACCGACCACACCACCTTGTCGGCGTTGGGAATGCGCTCGCGAAGTTGCCGGATCATGCCGGAAAACTGCTCCGGCATGGTGTAGCCCACCGTGTCCGGGATGTTGATGGTTCGGGCGCCGGCATCGATCACCTTCTCCAGAATGCGGCACAGGAAATCGATCTCCGAACGCCCGGCGTCCTCGGGTGAGAACTCGACATCGTCACACAACGATCGCGCCAGCTTGACCGATTTCACCGCCTCCACGATCACCTGGTCGGGCTGCATGCGCAGCTTCTTTTGCATGTGAATCGGCGAGGTGGCGATGAAGGTGTGAATGCGCGAGGCATTGGCCGGTTTGACCGCCTCGCCGGCGCGGCGGATGTCGTTATCGGTGGCGCGAGCCAATGCGCATACGATGCTGTCTTTGACAACCTGTGCAACCGCCTTCACCGACTCGAAATCACCGTTGCTCGCGGCAGGGAAGCCGGCCTCGATGACGTTCACGCGCATGCGCTCCAGTTGCCGGCCGATGCGCAGCTTTTCCTCGCGGGTCATCGAGGCTCCCGGGCTCTGCTCGCCGTCGCGCATGGTGGTATCAAAAATGATCAACTGTTCTTTCATGGTCGTTCTCCACTGCGAATTCGTTTCGGACTGGCGCCTGGCAGCCGGATTGCCGGCTGCGGGCGAATCAGTGCCTGTTTTTCCTACTTCGGGCTTTTTGCAGAAACCCGACAAACTGTTGGGGGAAGAAAGTTTTTAGCGCCCGCGGCGCAGCAGCAGGCCGCCCAGCAGAATGCCGGGAAGAAGGGAAGCGAGTTGGCCAAGCTGTTGGGAAAGCATGCGGAGGACTATAAGGAGTTTTTTGCGGGCCCGCAAGCCCCGCTAGAGGTCCGAACCCGACGAAGGAGGCGGCGGGGCGGTCGGCTTCTTGCGCATACGCTCCCACCCCCACATGGCATAGCCGGATGCGGCGTAGATCGCGAACAAGCTGAACAGCAGTTCCGGCAGGTTGTTGGCGACCTGCATCAGCGCCACCAGGGCGAGTGCGATCATCACGACCACCGCGAAGGACACGCTCTTGCGCAGGTTGATGTCCTTGCCGCTGTAAAAACGGATGTTGCTCACCATCGTGAAACCGGCGAACAGTGTGATTGCCCAAGCCAGCCAGGGCACGTCGCCGCGCGCCACGTCGTAAGCTTCCATCGCCCACACCAGTCCCGCGATCAGTCCCGCGGCGGCCGGGCTGGGCAGCCCCTGGAAGTAGCGCTTGTCTACCACGTCGATGTTGGTGTTGAAACGCGCAAGCCGTAACGCCGCGCAGGCGCAATAGACGAATGCCGCGAACCAGCCGAGCCTGCCCATTCCTTTGAGCGACCACTCGTAGATTACCAGCGCCGGCGCCGCACCGAAGGACACCATGTCGGAAAGACTGTCGTACTCGGCGCCGAATTCGCTTTGCGTGCGGGTGAGCCTCGCAACACGGCCATCGAGCGCATCGAACACCATCGCGGCGAACACGCCCGCCGCGGCCAGCTCGAAGCGCAGGTTCATCGCCTGCACGATAGCGAAAAAGCCGGCGAACAACGCGCACGTGGTGATGGCGTTGGGAAGCCAGTAGATGCCGCGGCGGCGAAAACCGGTGCGACTGAGCCACTGCGGTTTGGGTGCCGGGTGATTCATTTCTGATTAGCTGGCCGAAAACCACGCCAGGATTGTTTGCCCAGCATACACCTTGTCGCCGACCGCGGTACGCGGGGTCGCGCCGGCCGGCAGATAGACGTCCACCCGCGAACCGAAGCGGATGAAGCCGAAGCGCTGCCCGCGGACAAGCCTGTCATGCGGCTTGACGTAGCACAGGATGCGGCGGGCGATCAGCCCGGCCACCTGCACGCAGGTGACGTCCGCCCCCCGGACGGCTCGGATCCAGTGCGCATTGCGCTCGTTTTCCAGCGAAGCCTTGTCGAGCGCGGCGTTGAGAAACTTGCCGCCGTAATACCATCCCTTCTTCACCTCGCCATCCACCGGACTGCGGTTTGAGTGCACGTTGAACACGTTCATGAACACGCTGATCTTCAGCGCGTCGCGGTCGAGGTAGGGGTCGCGGGCTTTCTCCACTGCGACGACGCGGCCGTCGGCGGGCGAGACCACGGCGTCGGGATCGTTCGGAACGTTGCGCGGCGGGTCGCGGAAAAACTGCAGGATGAATAGCGCCACCAGCCACAACGGAACCGACCACCATCCCCACAAGTACCCGACGATCAGCGCAGCGACGGCCGCCGCTGCGAGGAACGGCCAGCCTTCTTTGGCGATGATGGGGTGGGGATACGAGGTCACGGATTGGGGATTGGGGATTGGGGATTTAGGAACAGCTACCGAAGATGAGGATCGAAGCCCTTGCTCAATCCCCAATCCTCGATCCTCAATCCTAGTTCTTGGACTTGTCCACCAACCGGTTGGCCTTGATCCACGGCATCATGTCCCGCAGCTTCTCGCCCACGACCTCGATCTGGTGCGCGCGGCCGATGCGGCGCATCGCGCCAAGCTTGGTTGCACCGGTCTTGTTCTCAAGCAGGAATTCCTGCGCGTAGGCGCCGGTCTGGATTTCCTTGAGGATCCTGCGCATCTCGTTCTTGGTCTCCTCGGTAATGATGCGCGGGCCGCGGGTGAAATCGCCGTACTCGGCGTTGTTCGAGATCGAGTAACGCATGTTGGCGATACCGCCCTCGTAGATCAGGTCCACGATCAGCTTCAGTTCGTGCAGGCACTCGAAGTAAGCCATCTCCGGCGCGTAGCCGGCCTCCACCAGCGTTTCGAAGCCGGCCTGGATCAGCGCAGTTGTGCCGCCGCACAGCACGACCTGCTCGCCGAACAGGTCGGTCTCGGTTTCCTCGCGAAAGTTGGTCTCGATGACGCCAGCCTTGCCGCCGCCGATCGCCGCCGCGTACGAGAGCGCCAGGTCGCGCGCCTTCTTCGACGGATTCTGGTGGATCGCAATCAGCATCGGTACGCCGCCGCCCTGCACGTAGGTCGAGCGCACGGTATGTCCGGGCGCCTTGGGCGCGACCATCACCACGTCCAGATCAGCCCGGGGCACGACCTGGCCGAAGTGGATGTTGAAGCCGTGGGCAAAGGCGAGCGCCGCGCCCTTCTTGATGTGGGGTTCCACTTCGCTGCGATATACATCGGCAATATTTTCGTCGGGCAGCAGGATCATGACGAAATCTGCGGCACTGACCGCGGCGGCGATGTCCTTCACTTCCAGGCCGGCCTTCTTCGCCTTGTCCCATGAAGCGCCGCCCTTGCGCAGGCCGACCGTGACCTTCACGCCGGAGTCCTTGAGGTTCAACGCGTGGGCGTGACCCTGCGAGCCGTAACCCAGAATGGTGACTTTCTTCCCTTTGATCAGACGCAGGTCCGCGTCCTTGTCGTAAAAGACTTTCATGTTCCCCTCTTTGTGGATAAAGCGTGCGATGGCGAGGGGTCAGGGGTGAGGGGTGAGGCGGTCAAATTGCCGCTTTCCTCCTCACTCCTTACTCCTTGCTCCTCACGAAACTTTTAGAATGCGTTCGCCGCGGCCGATACCCGAGGCGCCGGTACGCACCGTTTCCAGAATCACGCCCTGTTCGAGCGCTTCGAGGAAGGCATCGAGTTTGCTCCCTGTGCCGGTGAGTTCAATGGTGTAAGCCTTGTCGGTCACATCGACGATGCGCCCGCGGAAGATATCCGCCATGCGTTTCATTTCCTCGCGGTCCTTGCCGGAGGCGCGCACCTTGACCAGCATCAGCTCGCGCTCGATGTGGTCGCCGTCGGACAGGTCCACCACTTTGACCACATCGACCAGTTTGTTGAGCTGCTTGGTGATCTGCTCGATGACGTCGTCGGAACCGCTGGTAACCACGGTCATGCGCGACAGCGACGAATCTTCGGTGGGCGCGACGGTCAGCGACTCGATGTTGTAGCCGCGCGCCGAGAACAAGCCGGCCACGCGAGACAGCGCGCCCGGCTCGTTTTCCATGAGTAGGGAGATGATGTGACGCATTTGAACTAAACCAGGATCATCTCCGACAGGCCCTTGCCGCCCGGCACCATCGGAAACACGTTCTCGGTCTGGTCGGTGATGAAGTCCATGAAAACGAGGTCGTTCTTGCGGCTGAACGCCTCTTTGAGCGCCGGCTCGACGTCCTCCGGCTTGTCTATGCGCATGCCCACATGGCCGTAGGATTCGGTGAGCTTGACGAAGTCAGGCAGCGCGTCCATGTAGGACTCGGCGTAGCGGTTGCCGTGGAAGAACTGCTGCCACTGGCGCACCATGCCCATGTAACGGTTGTTGAGGTTGACGATCTTCACCGGCAGGCGGTACTGCTTGGCGGTGGACAGTTCCTGGATGCACATCTGGATGCTGGCCTCGCCGGTCACGCAGGCCACGGTAGCGTCCGGATACGCGAGCTGCACGCCGAGCGCGTACGGGAGCCCCACGCCCATCGTACCCAGGCCTCCGGAATTGATCCAGCGGCGCGGCTTCTCGAACTTGTAGAACTGCGCCGCCCACATCTGGTGCTGACCAACGTCCGAAGTCAGGAACAAGTCCATGTCCTTGGTCAGTGCGTAGAGCTTTTCCATCACGAACTGCGGCTTGATGATTTTCGAGGTACGGTCGTACTTCAGGCAATCGCGGCCCCGCCACTGCTCGATCTGTGTCCACCAGGCCTTGACCGCGTCCGCGTCCGGGCGCTCCTTGGCGGCGGCGAGCTGGCGATTCATCTCCTGCAGCACTTCCCTGACGTCGCCAACGATCGGCACGTCCACGCGCACGCGCTTGGAGATCGACGAGGGGTCGATGTCGACGTGGATGATCTTGCGGTCTTCTTGGAAAAAATGCTTCGGATTGCCGATGACGCGGTCGTCGAAGCGCGCGCCGATGGCGAGCAGCACGTCGCAGTTCTGCATCGCCATGTTGGCTTCATAAGTACCGTGCATGCCGAGCATGCCCACGAACTGCGGATCGCTGGCGGGATAACCACCCAGGCCCATGAGCGTATTGGTACAGGGGAAACCGAGCGTGTGCACCAGTTGCGTCAATTCGGCGGACGCGTTGCCGAGGACGATGCCGCCGCCGGTGTAGATCATCGGCCGTTTGGCTCCCATGAGCAGCTGGATCGCCTTCCTGATCTGCCCGCCGTGCCCCTTGATCACCGGGTTGTAGGAACGCATCGTTACCGACTGTGGATAGAAGTACGCGGTTTTGGTGGACTGCACGTCCTTGGGGATGTCGACCAGCACCGGGCCCGAACGCCCGGTCGCGGCAAGATAAAAGGCCTTCTTCATGGTGACCGCGACGTTCTTGATGTCCTTCACCAGGAAATTGTGCTTCACGCACGGCCGGGTGATTCCGACGGTGTCCACTTCCTGGAAGGCATCTTGGCCGATGGCGTGCGTCGGCACCTGGCCGGTGATAATCACCAACGGGACGGAATCCATGTGTGCGGTGGCAATGCCGGTCACCGCGTTAGTCACGCCGGGGCCGGAGGTCACCAGCACCACGCCCACTTTCCCGGTGGCCCGGGCATAGGCATCGGCGCCATGCACCGCCGCCTGCTCGTGTCGTACCAGGATGTGCTTGATCTTTTCCTGCTTGAACAGCTCGTCGTACAGGGGAAGGACGGCACCGCCCGGATAGCCGAAGATGAACTCGACGCCTTCTTCCTGAAGACATCGAACCGTGATTTCGGCACCGGACAATTCGGTGGTAACGCCGGCGGTCAATTCCATCGAAACACCTAAGTGGAGAAAATTGCTGGGAAAATTAGTCAAGATACCGGCAACGTGAAGGCCGGTCAAGGATGGGACCCCGCGCGGCGCCGAGGGCGCAACCGGGTGGACTAAACGGGGCCGGTGAGAGGATCCCGGACTACTGGCGTGCGCGCAACCAGCGCTTCCAGGCGTCGAACAAGCTGGGATCGCGCGCCGCGATCGCGGAACGCTGCCACAGCGAGTCAGACCAGAAGTCATCTTGCGTGAGGCTGGACATCAGCCCCCCGGCTTCCTCCAGGATCAGCGAACCGGCTGCGTAATCCCAGAGCTTCTGGCCGCCGTGGAGATAGACGTCGAAGCGCCCCGCGGCGACGTAGCACCATTCCAGCGTGCTGGCTCCGAAATTACGCTGCGACGAATAAGGCGGCGCCGCAACCAGTTCGCGCGCAAGCCGCTCGGGCAGGCGCTTGAAGTCCACCTGCGCCATGGCGTTGCGCAACTGCGGCGCGCGCTCCTTGATCGGGAGGCGCTCGCCGTTGAGGAAGGCGCCGCCGCCCTTCTCGGCGTAGAACACCTCGTCGGCGACCGGATCGTAGACTACGCCCAACACGCTCCTGCCCGCCTTCATCAGCGCCACCGACACGGCAAAATAAGGCAGGCCGTTGACGAAGTTCGACGTGCCGTCTATGGGGTCGACGCACCACAGGCCAGCTTCGCCAGCCAGCCAGTATTCCGCCTGCTGCTCTGGGGTCATTTCCTCGGCAACGATCGGCCCGGAGTAAATTTCCGGAAGCCGGCGGGATAGCGCCTCCTGCGCGGCAATATCGGCTTCGGTGAACAGGCTACCGTCCGACTTGCGCTGATGCGCCACCTTCAGGTATCGCGGCATGACCTCTTCCTTCGCCACGTCTTTCACCGTGGCGATCACGCGCTCGAGCATCCCGGGTAACGGCTTCTTCAGCGCTGCTTCCATTTGATCGAACATCCCATGCTGGGGATTTGATCCGCCGGACCGTGCCCGGTTTCCGCCACAGCCTTCATGGCCTCGAATAATTCGCGGCGCGCGTTCGCGACCGGCGCGGTCCGGGAGGCGTCGAGCCTGCCCCGGTACTGAAGTCCCAGGTCCTTGTCGAAACCGAAAAAGTCGGGCGTGCACACCGCGTCGTAGGCGTGCGCGACTTTCTGGGTCTCGTCGAAAAGGTAAGGAAACGGGAACTTGAGGTCGCGCGCTACGCGCTGCATGTTTTCGAACGAGTCCTCGGGATAGTCGTCGGGATCGTTCGAACTGATCGCCACCGCGCCCACGCCCAGCGCCTTGAGTTCAGCGCCGTCGCGGATGATGCGATCGCGGACAGCCTTGACGTAGGGGCAGTGGTTGCAGATGAACATGACCAGCAGCCCCTTGGGTCCGCGTACGTCGGCAAGCGTATAGCGTTTGCCGTCGGTGCCTGGCAGGTCGAAGCCTGGCGCCTTCCAGCCGAAATCGCACACCGGTGGTTGAGCGCCCATCGCCTACCCCTCCAACCAATTGCCGGCGCTGGCCCGCCATGTTGCGGGATACCGCGCAGAAAGCCTGTGACCACAACCTTGTTGCATGGCAAAATCTTAACATGAATAAGGAGTTGCGTAAGAAATCCGCGGCGAAATCCGGTGCCCGGTTCTATTTTCCCGGCAAGCTGGGCAACGGCTCGGAAGTGCGGTTGCCTCCGGAAGCCGCGCATCACGCGGCGCGGGTGCTGCGTCTTGCCGTGGGCGAACCAGTGTCGTTGTTCAACGGACATGGCGGCGAGTTCGAAGCGCGCATTACCCGCCTGGACCGGGACGGGGTGACGATCAAGACCGGCGCCCACCTCACCGTCGAGCGCGAATCACCACTCGACGTCCTGCTCGCGCAAGGGCTCTCGAGCGGGGATCGCATGGACCTGACGCTGCAGAAGTCGGTGGAACTTGGAGTCGCGGCGATCCAGCCGGTCGCCACCGAGCGCAGCGTGGTGAAGCTCCGCGACGAGCGTGCAGTTCGGCGCGCGGAGCACTGGCAAAATCTGGTGATCTCCGCCTGCGAGCAATGTGGCCGCAACCGCGTCCCGCCGGTCGCACCGTTGCTGGGACTCGGCGAGTGGTTGGCGCTACTGGCCCAGCCCGGTGATGAACTGCGCCTGATGCTGTCGCCGCATGCGGCTGTGTCGCTGCGCGAAATCGCGCCGGCGCGCGGCCGGGTGATTCTGCTCGCCGGTCCTGAAGGCGGGCTTGCGCCGGGTGAAGCGCAGGCGGCGCAGGCGCGCGGATTCGCGCCTGTACGCCTCGGCCCGAGGGTACTTCGCACCGAGACCGCGGCGCTCGCTGCGCTGGCCTCAATCCAGGCTTTGTGGGGGGATTTCTGATTCGCCCGCTCTACAGCAGGAGGCAAAGAAAGCATCAAGGCGAACCACCAAGGCACCAAGACACCAAGAAAACCAGATCAGGTTCTGTTAATTGGCGCTTGCGTCATGTCATGCCCACGGCTTCTGAGGTCTTGCGCACAGTTCAACGCTGCTAACGACAACTTTCAGGCCATGACGAACCGATTTGAGCATGCCCTTTCTGCATTTCTTGGTGCCTTGGTGTCTTGGTGGTGAGATTTTTGGTTGTCCTGGCGCCAGGGTTTTCGAAGAAACCCCGGTAGCCTTTATACTGTGCGGCTTTCACGACTTGAGCGGTAACAGGATCAATAATGGAAATCAGGAACAGCACCTTCATCGTCACCGGCGGAGCCTCGGGACTGGGCGGCGCCACCGTGGAAATGATCGTTGCCGCCGGCGGCAACGCGATCGTCGCCGACGTGGCCAGGGCACAGGGCGAAGCGCTGGCGGCGAAACTCGGCAAATGCGCGCGTTTCGTCGAATGCGACGTCACCCGCGAGGATCATGGAAAAGCGGCCGTGGACGCCGCGCTCAGGGAGTTCGGCGGTCTGCACGGACTGGTGAACTGCGCCGGCATCGCGCTGGGCGAGAAGATCGTCGGCAAGGATGGGCCGCACGCGCTCGCCAGTTTCACCAAGGTGATCAACATCAACCTGATCGGCACTTTCAACATGATCCGGCTTGCCGCGGACGCCATGTCGAAAGGCCAGCCGAACGCGTCCGGGGAGCGCGGGGTGATCGTCAACACCGCATCGGTTGCCGCCTTCGACGGCCAGATCGGCCAGGCGGCGTACTCCGCCTCCAAGGGCGGCATCGTCGGCATGACGCTGCCGGTCGCGCGCGACCTGTCGCGCAGCGGCATTCGCGTGGTCACCATCGCGCCGGGCATTTTCGAGACCCCGATGCTCAAGGGCATGCCGCAGGAGATACAAGATGCGCTCGGCAAAATGGTGCCTTTCCCGCCGCGGCTGGGAAGGCCGGGCGAGTTCGCGGCGCTGGTCGTACATATCGTTCAGAACGAGATGCTCAACGGCGAAGTGATCCGTTTAGACGGCGCGATCCGGATGCAACCGAAATAAATAACGTCAGCCGCCACCCTCGATGCAGGCCGCCCAGCAAAGCCAGTTCGTGAAATGGTTCCGCGCCGCCGCGCCTTACGTGCACGCGTTCGGCGGACGCACGTTCGTCATTGCCTTCGGTGGCGAAGTCGTGGCGGACGGCCGCTTCATCGCGCTTTCACACGACCTGAATCTGCTGGCGAGCCTCGGCGTGCGCCTGGTCCTGGTCCACGGCGCGCGCCCGCAGATCGACGCGCAGATCAAAGCCGCCAAACTGAAGACGCAGTATGTGCGCGGCATGCGGGTCACCGAGGAAAAGGCGCTGGCCTTCGTGAAACAGGCAAGCGGTCAGTTGCGGGTGGAGATCGAGGCGCTGTTGTCGATGGGCCTGCCAAACTCGCCGATGGCCAACGCCGATATCCGGGTCGCTTCCGGCAATTTCGTCACCGCGCGCCCGCGCGGCGTGGTGGACGGCGTGGACATGCTCTACACCGGCGAGGTGCGCAAGGTGAACGCCGATGCGATCAACATCCGCCTGGATGACGGCGAAATGGTGCTGCTTTCCCCTCTCGGTTATTCGCCCACCGGCGAGATCTTCAACCTGACGCTGGAGGACGTGGCGGCCGAGACCGCCATCGCGCTGGGTGCCGAAAAGCTCGTGTTTCTCATGGACGAGCCCGGGCTGAAGAGCAAGAGCGGCAAGCTGTTGCGCGAATTGACCGTATCGGATGCGGAGAAACTGGTGCGCAGGGATCGATTGCTGTCGGACGATGCCGGGCTGTACCTGCCGCATGCGATCAAGGCGTGCAAGGGCGGCACCGAGCGTGTACACCTTGTGAGCCGCCACACTGACGGCGCGCTGCTGCTGGAAGTGTTTACCCACGAAGGCGTGGGCAGCATGGTCACGCGCGATCCGCTCGAGCAGATGAGTGATGCCACCATCGAGGACGTTGGCGGCATTCTTAAGCTGATCGAGCCGCTCGAAGCCGACGGCACCCTGATCAAGCGCCCGCGTGAACTGCTGGAAATTGAAATCAGCCGTTTCTGCGTGCTCGAGCACGACCACGTGATCGTCGGCTGCGCCGCGATCTACCCATTTCCCGACGAGAAGTCGGCGGAGCTCGCCTGCCTGGTCGTGCATCCGGACTATCGCGACGGCGGGGCCGGCGAGCAATTGCTGAAGTGGATCGAGGAAAAAGCGAAGAAACAGCGGATCAAACGCCTGTTCGTGCTCACCACCCGCGCCTCGCACTGGTTCATCGAGCACGGCTTTGCGGAGGCCAGCGTCGACAAGCTGCCGAAGCAGAAGCAGGTCTTATACAACTACCAGCGGCGTTCCAAAGTGCTGGTCAAATCAATCTGACGTCCGGCGACCGCCGTCTTTCCGCGGCTTCCCGGGGCGGGGCATATAATCGCCGGGAATCTTTCACAATGGCGCTGTCACAGGGCTGTAACCACATCGCCCGGAAGATTCGATAACCTATTGATACCAAAAACATGGCAATAACAGTGAAGTGCGTGAAACTCGCCCGGGAAGGCGAGGGGCTGGATTTCCCGCCCTTTCCCGGTGACCTGGGCAAGCGCATTTACGAGAACGTCTCCAAGGAGGGCTGGAAAGGCTGGCTCGAGCACCAGAAGATGCTGGTGAACGAGAACCGGCTCAGCCTCGCCGACCCGAAAGCGCGCAAATATCTTTTCGAGCAGACCGAAAAGTACTTTTTCGGTGCCGGCGCCGACGCTGCTTCAGGTTACGTTCCACCGCCGAAGGGTTAGCAAGGCTGTAGTGCGCCGGCCGGCAGTCGCGGCGCAGCCCATTCCTGTTTGCCGCCGATCGCCGGGAGCCGAAAATCAGCAAGGGTGCGAACATCAAGGCCGAGTCCGCCGACCGCGCGGCTACGCTCGCGCCGGGAAAGGCGGCGAGAAAACGCGCTGCGCTGGTCGCCGACAAGTCGGGCAAGACCAAACGCTCCAATCCACAGCTTTATCTCAATCGGGAGCTGGCTCAGCTCGAGTTCAACAGGCGAGTGCTGGCGCAGGCCGAAGATGCGGACGTCCCGCTGCTTGAGCGGCTGCATTTCCTTTGCATCGTCAGCCACAACCTGGACGAGTTTTTCGAAATCCGGGTGGCCGGCCTGAAGGCTCAGATCGAACTCGGCGCCGACACCACCGGCCCCGACGGCGCGACCCCATTGCAGGCCTTCAAGGAAGTGACCTCGCGCACCCAGGAGCTGGTCGCGCGCCAGTATCAGCTATGGAACGAGGAACTACTGCCGAATCTCGCCCGCGAAGGCATCCGCTTCCCGCGCCGTCGCGACTGGACCGACGCGCAGAAAGCCTGGATCAAGGCGTATTTCCTCAGAGAGATCATGCCGATGATGACGCCGATCGGACTCGACCCGGCGCATCCGTTCCCGCGCATTCTCAACAAGAGCCTGAATTTTGCGGTGCAACTTTCCGGAAAGGATGCGTTCGGCCGCAACTCCGGATTCGCGCTGGTTCAGGCGCCGCGCGTGCTTCCACGGGTGATCCGGCTCCCGCAAGAAGTCGCCGGGTGCGATTTCAGTTGCGTATTCCTTTCCTCGGTCATCCACGCGCACGTCGGCGAATTGTTCACCGGCATGCAGGTGCAGGGCTGCTACCAGTTCCGGGTCACCCGCAACAGCGATCTGTTTGTGGACGAGGAAGAGGTTAAGAATCTGCGGCTGGCGCTGCAGGGCGAACTGCCGCAGCGCCACTTCGGCGACGCCGTGCGGCTGGAAGTCGCGGACCTGTGCTCGCCGGACATCTCGGATTTTCTGCTGGCACAGTTCAACCTTGGCCGGGACGATCTGTACCAGGTCAACGGCCCGGTGAACCTGGTGCGGCTGATGCAGGTGCCCGACTGGGTGGACCGGCCCGACCTGAAATTTCCACCTTTCGTTCCCGGCATTCCCGGCGCGCTCGAAAGGCGTCCGGGAATCTTCGCCGCGATCAGAAAGGGCGACATCCTGCTGCACCATCCCTTTCAGTCGTTCAAGCCGGTCATCGATTTCATCCAGCAGGCCGCCGCCGACCCGTATGTGGTGGCGATCAAGCAGACCGTGTATCGCACCGGCGCCACCTCCGAGCTGATGCAAACGCTAATTGACGCGGCGCGCAGCGGCAAGGAGGTCACGGTGGTGGTGGAGCTGATGGCGCGCTTCGACGAGGAGGCCAACATCAACTGGGCCGCTCGACTGGAGGAGGTCGGCGCGCACGTCGTGTACGGCGTGGTCGGGCTCAAGACCCACGCGAAAATGGCGATGGTGGTGCGCCGCGAGGAGGACAGGCTGCGCCGGTATGTGCACCTGGGCACGGGCAACTACCACGCGCGCACCGCGATGCAGTACACCGATTTCGGCTTGTTCACCTGCCATGAAGAGATCTGTGCCGACGTCAATGACGTGTTCATGCAGCTTACCGGCCTGGGCAAGGCGGGAAAGCTCAAGCACCTCTGGCAGTCGCCTTTCACGCTGCATTCGCAGACGCTGGGCGCGATCAGGCGCGAAGCCGAACAGGCGCGCGCCGGAAACAAGGCCGGCATCATCGCCAAGATGAACTCGCTGCTCGAGCCCGAGATCATCGCCACGCTTTACGAGGCTTCGATGGCCGGCGTGCAGGTGGACCTGATCGTGCGGGGTGTCTGCGCGTTGCGCCCCGGCATTCCCGGACTTTCGGACAATATCCGGGTGCGCTCGATCATCGGCCGCTTTCTCGAGCACCATCGCGTCTTCTACTTCGAGAGCTCGAACGAGGTGTTTCTTTCCAGCGCCGACTGGATGGACCGCAATTTCTTCCGCCGTATCGAGGTGTGTTTTCCGGTGCTCGACGACAAGCTGAAGAAACGCGTGATCGAAGAATCGCTGAAGACCTGTCTCGCCGACAACGTCCAGGCATGGGAAATGGACGGCGACGGCCGCTACAAACGCAGGAGACCGGAACGCGGCAAGGGCGTGGCGGCACAGGCCGCGCTGCT
>JANOGP010000421.1:0-4778 GCA_031406075.1 Betaproteobacteria bacterium | reverse complement strand
TCCAGAGGGGAATGAAAGTAACGGGCTGACTGAAATTTTCTGGAATTTAGTAAAGCCGCCGCGGCTGGCGCTCGCCGAAAAGAATGGCTCGGAACTTCACGGGAAATCAGCGCACTGAGCGCGGAGTCCGAATCGAAACTTCCTGCGTATGCTCAGCGCCCTGAAGAACCTGTGGTCCGGCCGGCCCGCGACGAACCTGCAAAAGCCGATCGAATCCGAGTCCCGCCATTTACAAGTCGCGGTGGCGGCGTTATTGCACGAAATGATCCGCGCGGACTTTAAGGAAATGCGCGAAGAGTCCGATACTGCCGCCGCTGCGCTGATTGCAATGTTCGACTTGCCGGACGTCGATGCGCGAGCGCTGTTCGACGAGGCCGCGGCGCACCGCTTTACCTCTTACTTCGGCCCGGTATCCATCATCAAACGCGTGTTGTCGATGGAAAACCGCATTGCCTTTATCGAGCATCTTTGGCGAGTGGCTTTTGCGGACAGCGACCTCGATGCGTACGAGGATCACTTCGTGCGCAAGATCGCGCACTTGCTCTACGTTACGAACACAGAGTCCATGCTGGCACGGCAACGGGCCAGAAAAGCGGTGAAGGATGAAATGTAAAGCCGTTGCCGCGTGCCGGTGCACGAGCCTCGTTTAGCCAATTACGCAGTCCCGGGTCGCTGCCTCATTTTCTGCACGGGCCCATCCATGCGCCCGCCGGAATTCGGCGCGGATCACCGATGGCCGCCAGGTACTTGTTCTGGACTTTGTAGGCTTCCAGCTCTTCGGCGTTGCGGCGTTCGCAGTCCGACGGCAGCATCTCGTAAGCACCCGCAGCATGCTGAACATGGTGCATCAGTTCATGCAGGAGGATGGAGCGATCGAAGCCGTCGCCGGCTAGATTGAGTGATTCGTCCACGTACACGCCCCAGTCGGGGTGGTAGAAGGCCTTGATGCGCCTGCACTGGTTCCGGCAGATTTTCTCCTCGATCACCGCGTGCGGAACGACGTGGATTTCGGGACTGGATTGCGGTAGTGGATAACCTGCGAGCAACTGTATCGCCGTAAAAAGATCGACGACAAGGGAGGAAAGGGAAGTCTGATCCATTAGGTTCCTTTGGCCCTGCGCCCTCCGCCAAAGCGCGCGGGACTGTTGTTTTGGCCGTTGTGTCGCGTGTTATTTTTAGAAGTGCAAGATTTGCGCCCGGTCCTGCAACCCCGGGGCGGCTATCAATTTCATTCAATGCGTCGTCGGTGTGGGCACTTCCCCTTCATCGCAACGCGCAGCCCAACCTGACATTGCCACGCGCTTCGCGCTGTGTAACTCGGCGAGATACTGGTTCTGCAGGGCATAGGCCTCGCGCTCGGCCGCGTTCCAGCGATCGCATGCGCTTGGCTTGGTGTCAAACCGTCCCCTTGCGGCCTGGGCGTGGTGAACCAGTTCGTGCAGGAGGATCGAGCGGTCGAAGGTGTCGGATTCCACGTTCAGCGTTTCATCGAGCAGGATGCCCCAGTCCGGACGGTAATAGGCACGCACGCCACAGGGTTTGTGGCAGACCTTTTCCGCAATTGTCGCCTGGGGTAATCGATGAATTTCCGGCTGGACGGAAACCGCCGGATAGCCTGAAAACAGGTGAATGGCGGTCAGAAGATCCGTCACCAGCGAAGCAAGGGAAGCATATTCCACAGTCGGCCTTCCGACCCGGAGTTCCTCCCATGACTCGGGCAACGACCCGACAATTCTTAGATCTTGCCTTCACCGTCGCAATAATCGGGCCACCTCTGGAGGCTTTGCAGACCCCCGTTTATCGCGCCAAATGCACCGTTCCGCTGCGGTTCCCTCGTCAACCTGCCCTAAAGCGGGGCACGCCTGCCCCAGATAGGAACCCGGCGGGCGTGCTGTCGCCCTCGCCCCTCGTCCCTCACACCTCACTTTTCACTCCCCCACCAGCCACCTCACGCTGTGACCGCCATCCCCGTCGCGCGACAGCACCGGCCAGAGCCAGTCCAGCATGGACCGTGCGATTTCCTCGAAACCGAACGGCGGATTCACCACCAGTAATCCGCAGCCACGCATGTTTCCGCCCCAGTTTTCGGGCATCACCGAGATTTCCAATTGCAAAATCCTGCGTATGCCGGTCGCCATCAGGCCGCGTTCGAACGCCCGCATTGCGGTCGGTTCCATCAACGGATACCAGAGCCCGTACACTCCCGTCGCAAATCGCCGGTGGGCCTCGACGAGCCCTTCGGTCAGTCGCCTGAACTCCTGCGCGCGATCGAAGGAGGAATCGATGAAAACCAGTCCGCGGCGTTCCTTGGGCGGCAGGAAGGCCCTGAGCGCCTGGTAGCCATCCATCAGGCGCACCATCACCTGCCTGTCGCCGCGATACAACGCCCCCAGTTCTTCGCAGTCCCTCCTGTTGAGTTCGATCAACACCATTCGGTCGTTTGGCCGCAGCAACCGGCGCACTATGCGCGGCGAGCCGGGGTAAAAGCGCAGCGTGTCGTGCCCGTTCTCCGCACGCACCGCCTCGAGATAGGGCACCAACGTGTTGGGTACGTCCTTGCGCTCCCACAGCCGCGCGATGCCGTCCTTGTACTCCGCATTCTTCTGCGCCCAGTCATGCGTCAGGTCGTAAAGCCCGATTCCGGCGTGCGTGTCGAGCACGAAGAATGGCTTGTCCTTCTTTTCCAGCACAAGCACGAGCTGCGTCAGCAGCGAGTGCTTGAATACGTCGGCAAAATTGCCCGCATGAAAAAGATGTCGGTAGGCAAGCATGGACCGGTGACTGGGAGTCGAGCGACGGGTGACGGGTGACCGCAGAAGTGTAATACCCTTTCGCGCCCCTACCGGTCACCGTGCTGCAAAGTCATGGGATAATTCATTTATCGATCAACACGCATGCGCAGGATTTTCACCATGGCCGCAGACAACGTACCTGAACTGAAAATGGATCCCGCGAACCTCTATCGCGAGGAAATCTTCACCGACCGCAAGATCGGCACCATTCGCGTCATGACACCGGCGAAAAGCGACGGCACCACCGACGCCGGCCGCAAGGTCATCTACGTCGGCGAAACACAGCTCATGACGCCGGTAGGCGCGATTCCGCTTGCCTTCGAGATCGAGGCGGACTCGCTAGGCAGTGCCGCGACGAAGTTCGCCGAAGTCGCCCAGGTCGCGATGGAGCGTGCCATCAGGGAGCTTCAGGAAATGCGCCGCCAGGCCAGCTCCTCGATCGTCATCCCCGAAGGCATCCCGCCCGGGCTCGTCGGCCCCGGAGGCGGGATGATCAAGCTTCCGTAAGCGAACAAGGCGGCGAGGCGCCGGCGAGAAGAGCGTTCGACGCAAAGTTCGCAAAGAGAAAAAGAAAGGCCGCAAAGGAAAGACTCGACATTACGAGTCCCCAGCCACTAGTTTTTTCGTAGCACTCAGCACTTTACTTTGTCCCTTCATCCTTCCGCCTTCATCCTTCACCCTTGCTTGTTCACTCTCCGTAAGTGAGTGAACGTGCCTTGCCCCAGAAGACCCGGTACGAAAACACGGTGTAGGCCACGATCACCGGCAATACCACGCAGGCGCCCACGAACACGAACATCAGCGACTTGCGTGCCGCTGCCGCCTGCCAGATGGTGATGCGGTCCACCACCAGATACGGAAACAGGCTGTAGGCCAGGCCGGCGAACGCGAACACGAACACCCACACCGAAAGTACGAATGGCAGCCATTCGCGCTGCGTGGCGCCGCGCCGCAGCCTGATCAACGAAACCAGGATGCCGGCGCATGCTGCGGCGGTGAGCAATGGCAAGGGCGCCAACCATAAAAAGCGCGGCCAGGAGAACCATTTCTCCATGATGCCGGTATGCATGAACGGCGTCGCCAGACTGATCGCCGCGACGCCTGTCGCAGTCAGCGTCACGGCGAACATTCCCCAGAGCAGCGCCCTCGCGCGCAGTTCGTTCTCGGTTTTGATCACCAGCCACGTCGACCCCAGAAGCGCGTAACCACCGGCCAGCCCCACGCCCACCAGAAGCTTGAAAGCAACGAAAAAAGCGCCCTCCTGGAAACCGGTGATGACGCCGGCGAGCATCATTCCCTGGGCGATCGCCGCCCCGAGCGAGCCGACGAAGAACAGCCGGTTCCATGCCTCCTGATGCCAGCCCGAAGCCTTTACCCGGAACTCGAAGGACACACCGCGCAGGATGAGCGCGATCAGCATCAATGCCACTTCCAGGTAGAGCGAAGACAGGATGACTCCGTGCGCATGCGGGAACGCCACCAGCAGGATTCCCACACCGAGCACCAGCCAGGTTTCGTTTGCGTCCCAGAAGGGACCGATCGAAGCCACCATCATGTCCTGCTCCTCGCGCGTGGCCAGCGGCAGCAGGATCCCCACACCGAGGTCGAATCCGTCGAGGATGACGTAGGCGAGGATGGCAAGCCCCATCAGCACCGCAAAGATCAAAGGCAGATCGAGTTGCATGGCGATCATTGTCCCTGCGCGCGCGCCGGCTGGAGCGCAGCGCGCGAGGTTTGCGGATGCCCATTGCCGTTCGCCTCTTTCAACGCGATCTGGGTGAGCACCACCATGTATGAAATCAACAGCAGCGTATATACAACCAAATAGCTGACGAGCGTGAGCACAATGAACGGAGCCGGCACGTCCGAAGCAGTCTCGGCGGTGGTAATTACGCCGTACACGACGTAGGGCTGGCGGCCGATCTCGGTGGTGAGCCAGCCCGCCAGCACCGCTACCCATCCCGAAAACGCCATGGCGGCAAAACC
>JANOGP010000412.1:0-2569 GCA_031406075.1 Betaproteobacteria bacterium | reverse complement strand
CTGCGATGCTGACGATGCCGGGGCCGGATCGTTTCGCAACCGGGCCTCCCAGAGCGGTGCCGGAGAGGCTCGCGAGCGACATGACGAAGTCTTGCTTTTCGTGCGGCTTGTGGCACTGAAAGCACGCGTTCAGGTTTGCCTTCGCATTGACCTTCTTGTCCGCGGTAAACGCCTGGTACTCCCACTCGCCGTTACGAATATTGGCCGGATACTCTGTACCCCAGCCGGTGCGCTTTTCCATGACCGTATAGGCAAGAAGCGCGTCCTTGACGAAGCGGCCGTCGGCCCCTCGTACCGGATTGCCTTTGTCGTCGGCCTTCGCCCGGTACTGCACCAGGGTGAGCACCGCGCCGCTGGGGACAGGCTGGCCTCTGCGCACCGCTTCCACCACTCCCGGGCTCGCATAAAGCTCGCGGAACTGCTTGACATCGTGGCGGTCGATAGTCGCATACAGGGACCCTTTCTCGAACCCCTCCGGAAACGCGACCTTTTCGCCTCCTGCGCGCACCTGCATAGCGAGCGTACCGAGCGCTGCGACAACCGACACGGCAAGGACAGTTTTTCGGATATTCATGGTTTTTCCCCTTTAGGTAACGGACTTTACGCACTACTCCAGCATCAATTTACACACTACTCCAGCATCAGTAGTGTCCGGTTAAATATGGAACAAGTTCAATTGGTTGGTAGTGCTTGATGGATTTTCGTAGTTTTCATAGGGCTGGAAGGCGCAGGAGATCTGTATTTTCTCGAACACGGAGACCGAAAGAATCAGTAGCAACGTGTATAGCGAGGCACTGAGTTGAAGTTCCTTCTTGACGATAGCGATGAGCACATAGGTGGATACGGCGCACCAGATTTGCGTCTTCACCGCGTTCTCGCTCGTGCCCAGGAATTTCTTGATTCACAGATGTTGCTTGATCCATTTGAAGAACAACTCCACCTGCCAGCGATTCTTGTAAAGCGCGGCGATGGTCAATGCGGGCAAGGTGGTGTTGTTGGTGAGGAATACCAAGGTCTTGCCCGAGGTTGGGTCTTTGAAGCGGATGCGCCGCAAATGCTCGGGGTAGTCCTTGGAGATGTAGAAGCCGTTCATCGCGATCGCCTGATCGCAGATCACACCCGCGGCCCTGTCGGTGGCGGCAGAGTACACGCGCCTGGCGTCCATGCCACGCTTGGCTCGCGTGACAAAGTAGGCGCCGGCCTGATGCAGGCGGTACAGCCGGGCGAAATCCAGGTAGCCCCGATCCATCACGTAAAAGGCTCCCGCCTCGATGACCAAGAGGTCGATCACATTGACCTCGTGCATCTTGCCGTCGCTCAGGTGGATAAAGGCGGGAATGGCGCCGCGCAAATCCAGCAGCGTGTGCATCTTGACCGCGGCCTTGGTGGAGCGAAACGGCGCCCAGTCGAACAGACTCAAGCACAGGTCGATAGTCGTCGCGTCCAGGGCGTAAACCGTATTGGTCAAATCCAGTCCCAGATCCTCGTCGTGATAGAGCTTGCGGGCTCGGCGAATGAGCAAGGCCGACAGATCGGACCAAATGCGCCAATCTCGCGAATCGTTGGCATCGGCCAAGGTCGAGCGATGAACGGCATGACGCAATCCCATCGCGTAGAGCTTGCTGGAATTGGCTCCCAGCGTGACCTCGATGTCGCGCAGACTTTCGCGCCAGGTCAGTTGCGCAAATGCCATGACGCGAAACTGCTCGGCACAGCTCATTCGGCGCACTCCGGCATTGCCCGAATACCGATCCACGATGCGCGTAAAACTCGTCCATGGAATGAACTCCATCACTTGCGCAAACAGCGTCTTGCCGACATTCATGTCTCGCCCCAGGGAATATCACCCAAGGCAAACTACACAAAAATGAGGATTCAAAGTTCAAATCGGCACCAAGAAAAATCGGCCGTAAAGCCGCGCCAGTATTGGCTTTCACACGAATCAACACACATTTAACCGGACACTACTGATATACCTGAAACAAGCCTCAACCCTAAAGCGATACCGACAACACCCACACATCTGGCGACATCCGTGGGATCAAGCGTATCGAGTTTCAGCCACGAATCGGCTACCCAAAACCCCAGAGTCCAGCTTAGAACGATTATTGCAACACCAAAGATACTGAAAATAATTTCCAGCAGGCGCAAAATGCGCAATTTGGCACTGTTGTTCTGTGTCAGGCTAGGTCGCTAGCCAAGCGGGGGATCCTCATGCTCGGCAACATTCTTGGTTCGCCTTTGAGCGGATGACGGCGTCAGGCAACATCGGCGGAGGGAAGATTGCAGACCTAATATCGGTTTCCATCGTGAGCCATGGCCACGCCGAGCTCGTTGCGCAACTTTTCGACGACCTGCGTGCGCACAAGCCGGCGGGAATCGAAGCAATCCTGACCCTCAATATCGAGGAAGCGCTGCCATTCGATCCCGACTCTTTTCCTTTTACGGTTAAGACGATCCGAAATGCGAGTCCACGGGGCTTTGCAACCAATCACAACGCCGCATTCAAGCGCGCCGGCGGAAGCTTCTTCTGTGTGCTGAATCCCGACATTCGCCTGACCGCGGATCC